>JALEHY010000030.1 GCA_022770425.1 Parvimonas sp.
GCTTTAAAATTTATATCTTCCATTTGATTTGCAAGTCTTACGCAGTCAGCTATTTTTGCCGCCATTAGATGAGGTTTTATTGTATGAACTCTTAATACTTCTACACCTTTAAAACTTGCTATTGCTGTAAGTTTTGCCGATGCGTCGTCTTTATTTCTTTGTCCTGTTTGACTTTCATCAATTTCAAATCCGTTTTCACTTAAGATATTGGTTATAAATCTTTTTCTTGAAACGCCAAGAAATGTAAAATAACCCCTTTCTTTTATCATATCTATTTTATTTATCAAAATGAAATTTTCTCTTTTAGTAAGTCCAAAGCCTATTCCCGGATCTAACATAATTCTATCTTTTGAAATATTATTTTCCTTTGCAAGATTTAAACCTTTTTCAAAATATTTAAACATTAACTCTTCAATCGGTAACGAATTAAATTCTTCATATTCTTTTTTGTCAAAGACTCCTTGTGCCCCAAATTTAGGAAATATTTTTGAGCCTTCATGTTCAGGTCTTGCAATAACAGGATTAAACATAAGGATAGCTCCTGCTTTTGAATTTGAAACTACTTTTACCATGTTTTTATCTCCTAAAAACCCTGTTATATCATTTACAATATCTGCTCCTGCATCAATTGCAGCTTTTGCGACTTCGGATTTCCATGTATCTATGGAAATCGGAATATCCGTTATTTTTTTTATCTCTCTTATCACAGGAACA
Source organism: Parvimonas sp. (assembly GCA_022770425.1). Lineage (GTDB taxonomy): Bacteria > Bacillota > Clostridia > Tissierellales > Peptoniphilaceae > Parvimonas. The sequence goes on from JALEHY010000030.1 coordinate 715, forward strand.
ACTCTGTTAATTTCTTCTTCAATTTCAACATACGTGCTTCCGGGTCTTGTAGATTCTCCTCCGATGTCAAGCATCGTTGCTCCTTCGGCAATTAATTCTTTTGCCCTGTTTACAGCAAGTTCAACTCCATAATATTTCCCACCGTCTGAAAATGAGTCCGGTGTTACATTTATTATTCCACATAGTATAGTTTCTTTTCCGCTTTCTATTTTTTTATCATTACATTTAAAAGTTAATCTCTCCATTACAACTCCCCCTTAAAGAACATTCAATAATTTCCACCAATTAAAATAAACAACAAGTATAAAAACAGTTATAAAAGTCATATACAATCCAAATCTTAACATATATTTTTCGGGATAATACTCTTTAGCTGTTCCTATCATAACAGTTGCGTGATTAAAAGGTAAAAGAAAATGAATATTTACAATTATATAAGTCATAAGTGTAATTACTTCAGGTTTGTATCCCAAACTTTGTGTAAGCGGAATAAAAATAGGCAAAACAACTGACATAGTTGCAACTGACGAACCGATTATACTGTGTAATATCATAACCACTATTGCTATAATAATTAAATACATTCCGCTGTTTGTATTAGGAATCATAGTTTTCAAATTTTCAAAAATTATATTTGTTATTCCGCTTTGTCCTAAAATTTTCCCAATGCTAAATACTGTCATTAAAAATAATACAAAGTGAAGATTTATAGATTTTAAATCCTTTATTTCTAAAACTTTAATCAAAAACATTACGGATACTCCGATAATTGCAAATATCCACGGAGAAATATGATGAAAACTTTCCGTCATCCAACAAATTATTATAATTGCCATAGTAAAAACCGAAATTTGTTGTTTTGTTTTAGAAACTTCATTTGAATTTACATTTGACTTTGAAATCATATTTACATTAAAACCTTGTAACTCTTTTCTGAAAATTAAATATGTTAAAAAAAGTGTGATTCCACAAGTTATAAGTGTAGGAAGCGACATCAACTTAAACCAATTTGAAAAAGTTAAAATTTTTCCTACCTCTTCTCCCGAGAATTTTATTGCAGATTGATTTAAAACAATATCCCCATTACTAAAAAACATATAAGTCATTGTAACTGCAACAAAACCGTTAAAAATCAAAGCTTGTTTAGCTTTCTTTTCACTTTCGGTATTTGCAATCAAAAGACCGTTAAAAATCGCACCTATTATTATAACTCTTGCAAATGCCTGAGGAATCAAAAAAATCAACAGAATACCAAAAATATACGGTAACAAAAGCAATTTAAAAATACTTGATGAACTGCTTTTTAACAGTTTTTCCACATACTTATGAATAAGCCCCGTTTTCATAATTCCAACCGATAAAAGTGTTGTTGTTACAATTAACAAATTTGTATCTGACCATACAAAATTTATCACATTCACAGCTTTTGTTTTTCCGAAAATAAAAGCTGTAATCAATAAAAATATACAGGCAATACTTTTATGAACAGCAGACGTTGCCCAAAGAGCAACAGTAAAAATCATTGCAGAAAATAAAATATTTTGATTAAAATCTAATCTCAAAGGATTTAAAACTGCAATAATCACGGCTATTACAGATATTATAGCCAAGTGAAAATATTTAATTTTTTTCACGATACACCTCCTTACATAAAAAAAAGCACACGAACAGTGTACCGCAAAAACATACAGCGGAAGCGACAATCAACCGCGTGATAAACACTTCGTTTCATAACTACATCCCATTTATGAACACTTAACGCATCTTGTCTACTCTGTTTAGTATAATCTTTTTCTTACAACTATAATATACAATTTTTTTTAAAATTTGTCAATGAGTTTTGTTATTAAAAAAGACAATGGTTGTTCCATTGCCTCATAATAAATTAATTTTTTGACAGATTTATATAAATAATTCCTAAAGCAATTAACAAAAGCAACAAAATAAACAATACAAATAATATGATTATTACTTTCTCAAAACCACATTTCGCTTTTTTTGACTTTGAAATGGATTCTATAATGGAATATTTTGCATTAATTTCTTTTTCAATTAAATTTTTTGCCATAATTAAAGCCCTATTTTTTTCAAATTTTCAACTGATATAGTTTCCATTTTATGATCAAAGCTGTCTATATTATAAAAATAGTCCCCGTTTGTATGCTTATCATAAACAAGAACAGTATTCAGCCCAACTTTTTTTGCTGTTTCCAAAGGTGGTAAAGTATCATCAAAAAATATAATATCGTCAATTTTTTCATTATGATTTTTAACCGCCCATTCGTAATATCTTACATCATCTTTCAAAAATCCACAACCGTCAGAAGTTTGAATATAATCAAAATAAGGCATAAGTCCGGTTCTTACTAAACAATTTTTACAAAGTCCTATATTTGTTGCAGTGTTTAAAGAAATTTTATAGCCCCTGTATTTAAGGTAATTTAAAGCATCAATTACATTTTCTTTTGCTTCAAACATTGTATCATACCCGTCTTTAACATACTTTAAGTTATATGCATAAATTTCATTTGCATTCATATCCAAATTAAAATACTCTTTTATCACTATACCTCTTGCAAAAAGTTTTTTGCCTTTAAACATTTCTCTTAATTCTTCAGTTTCTTTTAAATTTCTCTCTTTTAAAAAATTTTTATAAGAACCGAACCACCCTCCGATAGAATCAATTAAAGTCCCATCCATATCAAACATTATAGCTTTCATAACTCTCTCCTTTACAATATTATGATGAAAATAAACTTATCACAAGCAATAATATATTTATTATATCAAAAATTTTATTTACATAACAGTATTTTTTCAAAATTAAAAAGGGAGATAATCTCTCCCTGTATTTTTTTAGTACTATTTGCTCATTTTTTTCTTTATCACAAAAGCAATTACCATAGCAATTAAACATATCCCTGCAATTATTGTGAACATTCTTTTACTGCTATCAACATTTGCCAAAGTTAAAAAATTTCCAACAAACATAATTTCCTCCTAATTTCTTGCAATCATAACAAATATTTTCTCTATAGACAGCTGAAAATTAACATTATTATACAAATTGTTTCTCACCAAATCTATTGTTTCCAAAATTTTATCGACTTTTGATATCATAATGTCATTATGAATTTTAAAAAATTTTTTTAAAATTCTATCGTTAGGCTCTAAACCGGTTTCGATATAAATGTAAAATTCCTTAAAAAATTCATATAAAGCAGGTAAAAAGTTATAATCTTCCTTTAAAGTCAACAAATACTCTTTATTTTTTGAATTAAAAATCGCCGAAAAATCTCCGTTCAACGTAACAGATACAATTTCAAAAAGTTCCTCATACAATGAAAAATCAAACTCAAATGAATTATCCGATTCAGAAACAAATATACAACGACTTCTTATAGTTGAAAGCAATTTATATCGTGACTTTACCAAAAGACAAATTATAACATAATCAAACGACTCCTCCAACGTTTTAAGCAGAGCATTTGAGCTTTCATTTTTTAAACAATCGGCATTATTAATAACAACAAGTTTATATTTCGCATCTAAAGGTCTTATCTGAACGTACTCTATCATATTTCTGATTTTTTCAATAGAAATTGTATTTTTTTCAGGTTCTATAATCATCAAATCAGGATGAGTTTGATTTAAAATTTCCGCTGAAATTTTCATATCATCCATCGGATTTAGAACTTTTTGAATAAATTCAGAACATAAACTTTTTAAAAACTCATCTTTTCCTTCAAAAATATAACTTTGTGAAAAATTTTTCTCTTTCAACTGCTCCTTAAAGAGCTCAAGATTCATCTTATACCCTTATAAGTTTATCCATATTTAAGACAAACATTACAGTATTTGCTGTTTTTTCATCAACAGGATCTTTACTCTTTGAAATATTTAAGATCATTTCTTTTATCTCTTCTACCTTTTCATCTTCGGCACCAACCAAAATAGTAGTATTCCCTTTTTTGAAAAAACCTCCCGTTGATGCAAGTCTTGTAGCTCTGACATCATTATTAGAAAGTTCAAGTAATATATCCTGAACAACATGGTCTTGAATAATAGCCATAATAAGTTTCATTTAAATTCACCTCTACATTCTGACAAAATCTACAACATCAAGTACAAAAACCGTAGCTCCTCCAACCAAAACTTCCATCGGAAAAGGAATATAGGCATCACCCGGCATAGTAACGCTCAAAACAGATGTTGTGATCTCTCTTGATTTACAATTTTCTTCAATTACTTTCAAACATTCTTCAACTTTTTCTTCATCAACACCAATCAACAAAGTAGAGTTTCCCGCTCTTAAAAAGCCTCCCGTTGATGCAAGATTTGTCATCCTAAAGCCTTTTTCTGTTAAATCATCTTGCAGTGCGTTCAAGTCTTGATCTTGAACTATCGCTATTATCATCTTCATACTAATTCCTCCAATTTCTCATCTATTACTTTTTTTACATTTTCAAAAACTTCTTTCATTTCCAAAGTAGCATCTATTCTGCAAAGATACTTTTCATCTTTCATTTCATCCAAAAGCTTCATATAAGTATCATAAACTCTGTTATGAAAATCATCCCCTGAAAGTTCAAGTCTGTCAGCGTTAATACTTAAAGACTTTCTCTTCAAAGTAGTAAGAGGATCAACATAGAAAAATAACACCATATCCGGTTTAACTTCACCAATTGCAAAATTATTTATATTTCTGACATTATCAACACCAAGTGCTCTTCCACCACCTTGATAAGCCAAAGAACTCAAAACAAATCTGTCAGAAATTACAACTTTTCCGTTTTCTAAATTAGGTCTTATTAACTGATCAATATGTTGAGCACGACTTGCCGCATAAAGAAGTGCTTCTGTCTTGTCAGACATTTCTTTACTGTCATTTGATAAAATTATCTCTCTGATTTTTTCAGAAATTATCGTTCCTCCCGGCTCCCTTGTAAAAATAATGTTTTTATTTTCTTTATAATAATCTTTCAACAAATTCATTATAGAAGTTTTCCCACAACCATCCGGACCTTCAAAAGTTATAAATATTCCTCTTTTCATAATACACTCCACATTACACATAAATTATATAAGATAAGATAATTCCCAAAATTCCAAAACTTCCCACTAAAAAATAACTAAGATAAGTAAATGGAACTATCACAATCTTAAACATCATAAGGATGTACAGGATAGCATATCCGAAAATTGAATTTACAACTATTTTTTTTATAATTTTAAGAGGTAATTTTAATAGCTTTAATACTAAAAAAATTATAACTATACCTACAACATAAGAAATAATACTGTTTTTCAAAAAAATCTTTGTAAGCATGGAAATATCAAAGTTTTGTATTTTATCAACACCAATATCCAATAAAATTTTTTCAAACTGTTTCAATCTATCCCTCCTTTATTTTATTTTATCACAATAGCTGATTTTTATCAATTAAAACGAGAAAAAGTTTTTTCAAGTTTATAAAAATATAAAAAAATATATAAAATTTAATTAAAAGAAAAAAAATTTATACTTATCAAAAAAACTTCTTTTATATACTATCAAATTGTGTTATACTGTAAAAGAGGTGATTTTATGATAGGAATTATAAGTGCAATAAACGAAGAATTAATGGAAATTATTAAACAAATAGATACAAAGAAAATTGTAAAAAATAATTTTGAATTTTTTTTGGCAAATATTCACGGCAAAGAAATTGTTTTAGGAATATGCGGTGTCGGAAAAGTAAATGCAAGTATGTTTACTCAATGTATGATTGACAATTTTAATCCTCATACGATAATTAATATAGGAGTTGCAGGCTCAACTGACGATTCCGTAAAAATCGGAGATTTAGTTATAGGAACTAAGTACTTTTACCATGACTTTGACTGTACTGAAGCAGGTTATGTGATGGGCGAAATTCCGGCACTAAGGAATGTACAATTTATCGCAAAAGACAAATTAGTTGATTTGGCTTACGAAAAGTCTCTCAAAGTTTTAGATAAAAATAAAATTTTTAAGGGAATTATTGCAACAGGAGATATATTTGTGGCTAAAAAAAGTATCAAAGATAACATAAAGAAAAATTTTAATTCTCTTTGTTGTGAAATGGAAAGTTGTGCAATTGTCCATACCTGTCATTTGAATAATGTCGATTACTTGGCTCTGCGTTCCATTTCCGATAATGCAAATGAAGATGCAGATTGTGATTTTGAAAGTTTTGTGGAAAAATCAGCAAAAATTGTTAAAAATGTAATTTTAGATATTGTAAAGGATATTTAATATGATAGAGATACGAAACTTAAAGAAAAAATACGGAAGATTTGTTGCAATAGAAGATTTTACGCTTGGACTTACCGAAGGAAAAATTTACGGAATTTTAGGCAAAGTTAATTCCGGAGGTACTACAATTTTTAATATACTTTGTAATTATATTTTCAAAGATGACGGCATTGTCTTGATTGACGGAAAAGATCCGGAAGATGCAAGAGATTTAATTTATATGTGCCCAAAAATGGAATTTTATTCTAAATATCCGCTTGGAAAAGTTCTAAATATGGTAGCTACTTTTAATTCGGAGTTTGACCTTGAATATGCTGTTGAACTTTGTGAAAATTTTAAAATAGACTTAACTAAAAAATATAAGGTGGACGAAAATATAAGTACTTGTAAAATATTTAATACAATTGTAACTATATGTATGAACAAAAAATATATTCTTTTTAATAAGCCGGAAATTGGGCTTTCAAGCCTTGATATGCGAAAATTAAGTGATATATTATACGGAAATTATAAGAGAAAGGGATATACTCCTATAATACACAGTAAAACCGTAAATTATTTTTTTGATTATGTTGATGATATCATAATAATAAAAGACAAGAGAGTTGTTTTGTTTGAAAGTAAAGACAAATTAAAAAAAATGGTTTATTCCATTTCAGGCTCATCTGAACTTATAGGTACTTCGATAAAGGACAAAAATGTCATTGCAATAAGAACATTGAGAAATTTCTCAAAACTTAAAACGGCTTATATCTTAGCGGAAAATGAAGAAGAATTAAATCAGTATTCTAACAGAACTGTATCTTTAAAAGAACTTTATGAAGCTATTACAATTTCAGACGGAGGTTCAGACTATGAATAGAGGTTTTTACTTTGCGGTTTCAAAAATGTTTAAAGGATTTTTCATAGGAGGCTTGGTTGCTGTATTTATAGAATTTCTGATTTACAGAAATATATTGATGTTTTTAGGAGAAAAATTTTATTTTAGCATATTTTCAATGATTTTGGTTAGTTGTTTTTTAAATATGTTATTTCCTCGAAAAAACATTATAAATTACTTATTTATAAATGGATGTAGCAGAAAAAAAATAAGTAAAATTAAGATACTATCTGTTTTTATGTACAACTTTCTATACTTTTTGATATTTTTGATTACCTCTTATTTTTTAGGTAATTTAAATTTCTACACATTAAGTATAAATGAAATTTTAGAGATTCTATTGGTTTTTGTATCTATATGTTTTGCTACGGAATTTTCAAATTTTTTGACTTTTGTTTACAGAATAATTTCAATGAAAAAAGGAAAGGGTGTTTTTAAAGATTTTTACAGATATTCTTACAGTTTTATATTCATAATCTTAGTTTATACCTTAAGATACTGTTTAAAATTTTTCAATATGAATTTTATAATATTGTCAATTATTTTAGCATTATTTACAATGATTTTGATCATTTTGATATTTATAAACAGAAAAAGAATTTTAAAAATTGATATACGACTTTAGGAGGCAGTATGGACGAGTATATTTTATCTTTGGATCAGGGAACTACAAGCTCCAGAGCAATTTTATTCGATAAGAAAGGAAATATAAAAGGTATTTCTCAAAAAGAATTTAAACAAATATTTCCAAAATCAGGTTGGGTTGAACATGACCCTATGGAAATTTGGGGTACTCAATCCGGAGTTTGCAGAGAAGTTTTGGAAAAAAATTTTATCAGACCTTCTCAAGTTAAGGGAATCGGAATAACAAATCAAAGAGAAACCACAATCATCTGGGAAAAGGAAACAGGAAAGCCTATATATAACGCTATTGTTTGGCAATGCAGAAGAACTTTTGAAATTTGCGAAAAACTTAGAAAAGACGGCTATGAAAAACTTTTTTTTGAAAAAACAGGTTTGATACTTGATGCTTATTTTTCCGCCACAAAAATAAAATGGATTCTTGATAATGTTGAAGGAGCAAGAGAAAAAGCAAATCGAGGAGAACTCTTGTTTGGAACTGTCGATACTTGGTTAGTTTGGAATTTAACACGAGGTAAGGTACATATAACCGATTATTCAAACGCATCAAGAACTATGCTTTTTAATATAAATACTTTACAATGGGATGATGAAATTTTAAAAATTTTAGATATTCCCAAATCAATTTTACCCGAAGTAAAAAATTCAAGTGAAATATACGGTCATACAGACGAATATACATTCGGTGGAGCAAAAATTCCTATAGCATCAGTAATAGGAGATCAACAAGCGGCACTTTTCGGACAAAGCTGTTTTGAAAAAGCAGAGGCAAAAATAACTTACGGAACAGGTGCTTTTTTACTTATGAATGTAGGAGAAAAAATTGTAAAGTCAAAAAACGGTTTGCTTACTACAATCGCTTGGGGACTTGACGGAAAAGTAGTTTATGCTCTTGAAGGAAGTATATTTATTGCAGGTGCCGCCATTCAATGGCTAAGAGATGAACTTAAAATTCTTTATGATGCAAGTTTATCCGAACAATACGCAAATTTAGTCGACGACACGGGCGGAGTTTATATTGTTCCCGCCTTTACGGGACTTGGTGCTCCTTACTGGGATATGAACGCAAGAGGAGCAATCTTTGGAATAACAAGAGGCACAAAAAGAGAACATTTAATTCGTGCAACTTTGGAGTCCATAGCATTTCAATGTGTAGATGTTTTCAATTCCATAAAAGAGGACAGTAAAATTGAAATTAAAAAACTAAAAGTTGACGGAGGAGCAAGTGCCAACGGATTTTTATTACAATTTCAATCAGATATGTTAAGAGCTGAGGTTATAAGACCTGAAGTTCTTGAAACAACTGCAATAGGCTCTGCATTTTTAGCCGGACTTGCCGTTGGATTTTGGAAAGATATTGACGAGATAAAAAATATTTGGAAACTTGATAAATCTTTCTCTCCCACTATGGACACAGAAAAAAGAAACAAAAAATTAAACGGTTGGAAAAAAGCTGTACAAAGAACATTAAATTGGAACGAAGAATAAAAATAAATTATAAAATTTTTCAAACAAAAACACGCTTATTTTTAAAGCGTGTTTTTTAAAATTATTTTATTTGTATTCTAAGTGTAATAATCTGCGACCGTTTCCTAAGTCATCAGCATACACATTATTATTTCGATTAGGAAACGAATGGGCTCTTTTAAATCTGTTTTGTTTTCCTTAGCTTTATATTGTCTCATATTTTCTTCATTTATCTTTTTTGTTTCTTTTATGCTGTCTTTGGATTGTTCAAATTGTTCATCTAACCATTTATCCGTATCAGCATTTATTGATACTAACCTATTATATTCATCTTCGTTTACTTCAGAATAAAGTTTTTGATAACATCTTGTGATTATAAAATCTCCGGATTCATTTTTGGAAACTGTAAATTCAAGTACAATTGAATCGCCACTTTGGATATCGGAATTTGTATAATAAAACTTTCTCAAAACTTGAAGATTAAACTTGAAATGGTTTTCTGTTTTTTCCCATTTTTCTTGTTCTGCCGGATTAAGTACAACATCGTATTTTGAATAAGAAATATCTAATTCTTTTTGTTTGTAATTGTTGTACATAATTTTGTAATTCATAAGTCTTAGCATGTCTTTTGAAAAATAAGGAGTTAAATCATTTTTTTCTCCAAGATCTCTGTTTCTGTAAAATTTTAAAACAGCCTCTTTTGCTAAAGCTATTTGCTTATCTTCTTCAACTTCTTTTACAAAAGTTACTTTTATATTTTCTCTTTCATCTTCACTCGCATTTATATTAAACGAACATAAGCCAAATATAAAAATAACAGACAGTGTAGTTAAAAACATCTTTTTAATCATTTGAAAAACCTCCTTTTAAAATTTTATTAACTTTATCACTTTAACTTAATTATATTATATATTTTTTTATTTATTTGTCAATATTTTTTAAAATTAATAAATTTACATCAAAAAACACGCTTTGAAACAAGCGTGTTTTTTATCTTTTAAATTTTATTAACGTCTTTTTTTCGAATAAGCATAAACCGCTCCAAAGACCGCTCCCATTGATAAAAGCACCTCTCCTACACTGTTTGCCACAGATGTTTTCGGTAATCTGTCCATACTGTCTTCATTAGGTTCAGTAGGTGTTTTTGAATCAGAATTATCAGGTTTGTTTGGTTTAGGTTCATCAGGGTTATTCGGATTAGGATTGTCAGGAATATTTGGATTTGGTTTGTCCGGTTCCACAGGTTTGTTTTTATCTGTTACAACAACTTTTCCATTTTCTAACTTAACCGTTTCGCCTTCTTTTATTTCTCCAAGTTTTACTTTTCCTTCCTTATCTACTGTAAATTCAAAGTCCGTTACTTCCAAGTATCCTTCAGGCGCTGCTTCTTCATGGAATTTGTATTTTCCTTCTTTTAGCTTAACTGTTTCGCTTTCTCCTTCTTTTGATGTCCATTCTTTTACTACTTTTCCTTCTTCATCTTTTATTTGGATTTTCGCTCCTGCTATTTCTTTTCCTGCAACGTCCACTTTACTGAAGACTACTTCTTTTTCTTTTGGTTCTTGCGGTACAACAGGCGTTTTTGCATCTTCCATTTTTACTGTTGAATTTGCTTGTTCTACCCAATCATTTCCGTTTTTGATTTCTACTTTATTTTCTTTTGTTATTCTAAAGGTTATGCTTTCTGCCACTTCATAACCTTCCGGAGCTTGGGTTTCTGTCATAACATACTGTCCTTCGCTTAAGGTTATTTTTTTCGCTATTGTTTCTGACTTCCAACTTGCTATTTCTTTTTCTACGCTTCCGTCTTCTTTCAGTTTTTCTACCTTTAGGTTTGCTCCTTCAAGTTCTTTTGTTCCGTTTATTTCTGTCTTTGAGAATGTTACTTCTTTACTTACAGGCTCTTCAGGTACAACAGGTGTTTTTGCATCTTCCATTTTTACTGTTGAATTTGCTTGTTCTACCCAATCATTTCCGTTTTTGATTTCTACTTTATTTTCTTTTGTTATTCTAAAGGTTATGCTTTCTGCTACTTCATAACCTTCCGGAGCTTGGGTTTCTGTCATAACATACTGTCCTTCGCTTAAGGTTATTTTTTTCGCTATTGTTTCTGACTTCCAACTTGCTATTTCTTTTTCTACACTTCCGTCTTCTTTCAGCTTTTCTACCTTTAAGTTTGCTCCTTCAAGTTCTTTTGTTCCGTTTATTTCTGTCTTTGAAAATGTCACTTCTTTACCTACAGGTTCTTCGGGTAATACTGTAAATGTTTGAGATTTATCTTTAGGATTTTCATGTGTTACCCTATGTTTTTCTTCCGGTTTTCCGTCTGAGTCTTTATCAATTAATGCTTTGAATGACGTTGCCATTTCATACACTACATAACTTTTTCCCGAATCTATTTTTATTTCTCCAAAGTTTAATTCCCATTCTCCATTTCCGGTTTTATCTGCTGTATATTCACCGACTCCGTTATTTACTGCTACAGGTTGGTCAGGATTTACAAGCTTGCCGTCTTTTACTTCGTATATTATTCCTATTACTTCATATTTTTCATTTGGAATAAGTCCGCTGTACTTTATTTTATCTACAACGACTACTTTGTTTGCTACCTCTTTGGCACTAAGCTCTGCTATTTTTTCTTCACTTGACGTTTTTCCTCCTGCTGTTACTGTTGTTTTTAGTTCTCCTACAGGATTATTTATTTCTTTGTCTGTTACTGTTAATTTATTTCCTTGTGCTTTTACTTCATTTCCGTTTGCATTTTTTACTGTAACTTTTCCTTCTTTATCTACTTCAAAGTTTATATCTGTAACTTTTAGGTATCCTATTGGAGCTGCTTCTTCGTGGAATACATATTCTCCTGCTGTTAATTTTATTTCTTTAGCAGTTTTTCCTGATACCCAACTGATTACTTCCGTACCATCTTTTTTACTTATCTTTATTTTTGCTCCTTCTAATTCTTCTCCGCCAAGTTTTACTTTTGATATTTCTATTGTCTTTTCAACTGACGGCGTTGTGCTTGGAGCATCTTTCATTTGAACTTTAGTTTCAGGTGCCTCTACAAAACTTCCATCTGATTGTTTTATTTGTACTTTTCCTTCCGTTGTTACTTTAAAGGTTATACTTTCTGCTATCTCATAGCCATTTGGTGCTTGACTTTCTACCATAGTGTAAGTTCCTTCTTCAAGAGTGAACTTATGTTGAGTAGAGCTTGATTCCCAAGATGTAACTTCTTCTCCGGTAGCTTTATCTCCTTTTACTACTTTTAATTTTGCTCCTACAAGTTCTTCTGTTCCGTTTATGGCAGTCTTTGAAAATGTTACTTCTGTTGTTGTAATCTTATTGTTTGTAACACGAACAAAATAACCGTCATCCTGTGCCTTAGTAATTTTTATGCCCTCTGTATTTTCAAAGCTAATTTCCCCGTTAGCATTTACCGTAAATTTTTTATCTACAAAAGTATGATATCCATCCGGAGTTTCTATTTCTTTTAAAACATAAGAACCCTCTTTTAGTGTAATACGAGTAAAATTATCTCTTTGTGAATTCCAAATCATACCGGGAACTTGTTGTCCTGTTTTATCCAATATTTGAAGTCTTGCCCCTTCAATAGGTTCATCTTTATCATTTACTTTCCAAAAAGCAAATATAAAATTAGGTTCAGAAACTTTAACAGTAACTGTTTGGTTGGCGTCATCTTTTACAACATGCTCTGCTACAGGAACCGCTGTATTATTTACCACACCGTTTGTAATATCTGATGCGTTGTATATTTTTTCAAGAACGGTAAATTTATTTGTTCCTAATTCAAGATGTTTGTTTTCCAACTGTAAATCTACCGATACAGAACCTACATCTTTGCCGTTCGAAACGGTAAATTCTTTATTAACAGTTGAAATAACATTAGTTTCTTCGTTATTTTTTATCAAAGTGGCAACAGCAATATATTTCCCATCAGAAAAACCTGAATAATCTATACGATCCACAACGCTAATCTTATCTGATGAATTTTTCACTATATTCAATTCTTTTGCTTCTGTGATTTTGTTCATACTTGCAGTTGCAAAAGTTCCGATATAAGGAACTTTTGTGTTCTTTAATAGTTAATTCATTTTTATCTGAAACAACATTACCGTTTTGTTCCTTAAGTTCAATATTTCCATCACTTTTTACCGTAAATATTATATCTTTATCAATTTGTTTATGTCCTACAGGAGCGAGTGTTTCTTTTAATCTGTAACTTCCCTCTTCTAACTGAATTTCTTTTGCACTTCCTGCTTGTGAAACCCAAGAATCTAATTTTTGGGTAGTTTCTCCCTCTTTCCATAACTCAAAATTTGCTCCGTTAAGCATTACATTTCCGTTACCGACTTTTTTTATTGAGATAAGTTTTTTTGTAACTTCTATCTTATTATCCAAAAGTACAATAGTATCATTATCAACAAGTTTACCGTTTGTAATAATTCTTCCATCAGAAGCAACAGTAAAATCAACAGCATCCACTCTTTGATAACCTTCAGGTGCTTTATCCTCAATTAAACGATAATTACCAGGCATTAGTGTTACTGCTTGAGGTGCAGTATTAGTAGTCCACTTCAATTCACTTTGTGTATCTAAATTTTTAAGAACATTTCCATCTTCATCTGTTAATTTTAAATTAGCACCTGATAATCCTCCAAAATTATAGATATTATGTTTCATTTCTTCGTCAGTAATACCGTCTTTGTTAATTTGTTTACTGAAAAACACTTTAGGTTTATTACGTACACGACCTGTAACTAAAGATTGAACTCCACCGGATGCTCCCTCATAAACTTTTAACTCTACAAATTTAGAATTATCAGGAAAATTAATTTGTCCATTTACATATTGTTCAGCTTTTTCCTTTAACTCATTTTGAGCCTGATTCATTCCCGGAAAAGCACTATTATTAGCCATATTTCTATTTTGAGCAAAATAATAAACCACTTCTTGCATTGCAACCCAGTATTGATAGTCACTTATACCGTTTTTTGATTTTATGTTATATGGATCTTCATGAAACATATACATAAGTATTTCCATTACCTTATACATTTTTTCCCCGTCATTATAACGTGGATAGGATTTGTTTACTTCTTGCATCAAAGCCCAAGTATTTGACCCTTTAAAATGATAAGTTCCGACATAATATCCCTTTCCGTCATAGCTTGGCGTTCCTTTACCTTCATTAAGGCAAAATGACCAGCTTTCCGCAAGTTTATTGTCACTTGTCCATATCTTTAACATATGAGTTTTATCTTCTGCATAATAAATATTGTCAGGTGAATAATTTTCAGCAGTATTAGTTACACCTGCAGCAGAAATATTTGAAGTTTTTACAAAACCGTTCACTACCGTAACTAATATAAATACGACAGATAAAAGTTTTGCAAAGACTTTTAAAGTTTTTCTTTTCATTTTTTCCTCCTTAAAAATTTGTATACCATTCATATACATCAATTCACTTTTATTATACTACTTTTTTAGTGACAATGGTAGCGTTTTTTGTAATAATTTATTATTTTTCTAAAAAAAAAGAGTAAATTAACTTTAAATTAATCTACTCTGTATAAACATTAAGGTTTATTAATTATTTTTATTAGAAACTATAAAGTTTCTCATTTCCTGTAATTCGGAAAAACAAGCAAGAAATAATGTTTTTTGTGTAAGCACACTTTTCAAATTTGATTTTTGTATAAATAAAATATTGGTCAAATTATTTTCTAAAATATTTTCTTTTAAAAAGTTATTTGCTAATTCATAAGCATTTCCGGTAATATATATTTTATCAACACTTGAATTGTCAATGAATTTTTTAAAATCAACAGTTTTTATCCAACTCATATCCGTACCGTCAGCAGGTGTATTATTAAGTCCCAAAACTAAGTCAAATTTCTCTTTTTCCTTTGCGTATTCGTCCAAAGATAATTCCAATCCTACAGGATTTTTAACTAAATTCAACTTTGTAGGAGCATTTAAAAACGTAAAAGACTCCATACGACCATTTCCCACATCAAGAGCTGTCATAAATTCTAATATATCTTTATCATCATATTTTAATATTTTGTCGTTTACCAAAGTTTTAAACAGTGAATAAGACGCTATATAATTATATTTATTGTAGATAATATCAAATTTTTCCTTATTGGCAATCTTATGTGATATTTCAATTTCTTCTTCGACAACAGTACAACCAAGCTCAGTTTCTTTTAAGATAAAATTTCTTAAATCTTTAAACTCATTGTCTTGTGAATTTTTGAAAAAGCCAACATCTCCATAGTTTATATACTTATACTCTAAATTATTTTTAACAATAATTTCTTTACTGTATCCCTCAACACCAAAATAAACAACTTCATTTTTTATTTTATCTGTTATTATGCGAAGTGTAGGATTTTCAAAGTTTACAATTAATTTTGCATTTGTTTTTTCTAACGATTCTCTTAAAGTTTTTGCCAAAATTTCTTTTGAGCCGTATCTATCTACTTGATCGTCAAAAAGATTTGTTATAACAACATAATCAGGTACCAAATCATTTTTTATAAGAAGTGGCAAAGTAAGTTCATCAACTTCAAATACACAAATTTTGTCTTCAAAACGATTTTTCTTTGTATATTTCAAAATTTCAGTTATAACTCCCTGTAACATATTCGCACCTGACAAATTTGTTACAACATTTGTAGCATAATTTTTTATTGAATTATAACTATAAAAAGTTGTTGATGTCTTTCCGTTTGTTCCTGTTATAAAAATAATTGTATTTTTATCTTTTTTTATATCTTTTAATACATTTTTATTTATATTTAATGCTATTTTTCCCGGAATTGCACTACAATTTGTAAAATGTTTCCCAATATTGTAGGTTGCTTTACCTAAAAAAACAGATAATGATTGTTTCAAAATTATTCCCCCTATTTTTAAGATACACTAAAGAATAGCACACAAGCATAATATTGTCAACTTTTGAACAAAAAAAGCGGTATAAACTACCGCTTTTTAATATTAAGATTCTATTTTAAAACTCTAACCGCTCCGGCATAAGTATTTGAATAATATCCACTCAAATTACTTATAATAACTCCTGTTGAGTAGTCAGATGCATGAACAAATTGTCCGTTACCTATATACAAACCAACATGACCAATATATCCACCACTTGAGAAGAACACTAAATCTCCTCTTTGTAATTGATTTCTGCTAACAGGTGTACCATTGTAGTATTGATCAGCAGCTATTCTATTAAGCGTAACTCCTACTTGTTTAAATGCATAATAAACTAATCCGGAACAGTCAAATCCTACATTAGGATTAGATGCAGCCCAAACATATCTCTTTCCTACTTGTGCCAAAGCAGCTTGAACTACTGTTTCAACATCAGATGAATTTGATGAAGGGACTGTATTTGTATTTTCTTCATTTTTTGAAGGAGTTTCCGGTTTAGATTCAACAACAGGTGCTTGTGGTTTTTCAGTAACTAAATAATCTTTAGATACATAACCGGTTTGTCCGTTAAAATCAAATTCTATCCATTCTCCCAAATCATTTCCTGTAACTTCTTGTCCGTAATATAAAGAACCTAAACGTGAATAAGAAGTCCCTGCTCCTGATCTAACATTTAAAGTTGTATTTGAATATAATGTTACGACTTTTTTAGGTGTTTCTGTAACAACAGGCTTTTCTTCTTCTACTTGTTCTTCTTTAGGTTGTTCTTCTTTAGGTTGTTCTTCTGTAGATTTTTGCTCTTGAACAGCATTTCCTTTATCTTCTGAAACTTCAGTTTTTACCGCTTCCGTTTCTTTATTATCAACCTTTTCTTCGGTTTGTTTTTCCTCGTGTTCAACTTTTTCAAAAGTTAAATATTCAACAGGCACTATCCCTGTTTTACCTTCCACAGTTACCGCAGCGAATTTATCTCCCATAAATTCTGTTTCTATCTCTGTTCCCTTAGGTATTATACTAATAACTTCACTCGAATCTTCAGTTGAAGTTCTAAGTTTTATATCTTCTTTAGTATAAAACACATTTGGTTTTATTTCTTCAGGAATCTTAGAGTCTTCTTCTGTAACTAAAGAATACTCTTCATTACTTTTGCTTACCTTTTTTATATCTAACACAGACGGAACAAATTCTGATCCACTGATTAATCCGTTAACTTCATCTGAACTTGTACTATGAATCTTCAATTTTACTTCTTCTACATTTTCGTCAGCATAAGCAGTTGCTAACGGCAAAGATGAGCAAAGTATTGCACACATAAGAGAACCTGCTAAAATTTTCTTAATCTTCATAACTACCTCCTTATCATAGAGTAATTTTACAACAAACCTTTAAAAAAGTCAATAAAAAGTAACAAAAAGATTACAAAAGTTTACAAAAAAGTTACAGCAACGAATGTTTCACATGAAACACTCTCTGTGATGTTTCACGTGAAACATTTTAAAAATAATAATTTGAATGTAATTTATTTTTGATTTAAGAAAAAATATTACAGATTATGTGATATAATTATATTGTATTTTATAATTGATAGACGAAAAATACAAATTTGATGATTTTTTTATTTTTTAATAGAATATAAAATTATGCTATATTTTATAAATTCAACTACTCTTTAATTTACAAAATGTAGTTAGATTGAAATTATAACAAAACGAGGGGGTATGCAGTGAAATTTTTAGATGCTTTTAAAAAAAAGAAAGAAACTAAAATAATCAGTATTTTTAATCAAAAGGGGGGAGTTGGAAAAACAACAACTGTTGTAAATTTATCTTCTGCTTTGGGGTATAACAAGAAAAAAGTTTTAGTAGTCGACATGGATCCTCAAGGAAACTCAACATCCGGATTAGGTGTTGAAACTTTTGATAAGAGTATATACGATGTTTTAATTGATGAAGCAAACATAGACGATGTAATATGTCAAACAAAATCAAAAAATGTAGATTTAATTCCTTCAAATTCTGATTTATGCGGTCTCGAAATAGAGTTGTTATCTTTTGAAAAAAAAGAATACTTATTAAAGAATAAATTGGAAAACTTGTCAGGTAAATATGAATATATTTTAATTGACTGTCCTCCGTCCCTAAGTATATTAAGTATAAATGCCTTAATTGCATCAAACAGTGTATTAATTCCTCTTCAATGTGAGTATTATGCTTTAGAGGGAGTAAGTCAACTTATGAATACTTTTAATATAATAAAGAAAGGTTTAAATACAGAGTTAGAAATTGAAGGAGTTTTACTTACAATGTATGACTCACGAAATAACCTTTCTGACGATGTAAAACGAGAATCGGAAAATTATTTTAAAGATAAAGTATTTAAAACTGTCATTCCAAGAAATATCAGATTAGCCGAAGCTCCAAGTTTTGGAGAAAGTATAATATATTATGATAAAAACTCTAAGGGTGCGGAAAGTTACTTATCATTAGCAAAAGAAATTATTAAGAGGAGGAAATAATGAAGAAAAAAGGACTGGGTAGAGGATTGGGTTCTCTTCTAAAAGAAGAAGAATTTACTATTGATGAAACTTTGTTAAATGTTGATATTAATAAACTAAGAGCCAGAACAGATCAACCGAGAAAAAACTTTGATGATGATTCATTAAGAGAATTAGCCGAATCAATAAAGGTCGATGGGATAATTCAACCGATTGTTGTAAGAAAAGTAGATGATATTTACGAAATTATTGCAGGTGAACGTAGATTTAGAGCTTCTAAATTGGCAAATATATCCAAAGTTCCGGTAGTTATAAAAAATGTAAACGACAGAAAGGCCAGAGAGCTTGCATTGGTTGAAAATATTCAAAGAGAAGATTTAAATCCTATCGAAGAAGCAATTTCTATGAAGACTTTAATGGATGAGTATCAACTTACTCAACAAGAACTTTCAGAAATCGTAGGAAAAAGCAGATCATATATTGCAAATAATTTAAGACTTTTAACCTTGTCAGACTATATAAAAGAGTTTTTGATAAGCGGAGATTTAAGTCCAAGTCAAGGTCGTACTTTGCTTTCGTTATCAAGTGAAGAAGAAAGAAAAAAATATTTAGATAAATTATTGGCAAAAGAAGTAAATATCAGAGATGTTGAAAAAAAAGCAAAGTCAAAAAAAAATGAAAAGTCCGATATTTTTATTACCGATGTATGTGAAAAACTAACAGAAGTTTTAGACGCCAAAGTTAAAATTGTATCTAAAAAAAAGGGTGGAAAAATAGAAATAGATTATTTAAATGAAGATGATTTACAAAGAATTGTCGACAGTTTAATGAACATTTATGATTTGGAGGAGTAAGATGATTTATTTTGATAATGGAGCAACTACTTTTCCGAAACCAAAAACAGTTTTGGATAAACTTATGGACTGTTCTTTAAACTATGCAGCCAATCCGGGTCGTAGCGGACATAAACTCGCACTTAAAATGGATTTGGAAATATACGAAACTCGTGAAAAATTGTGTAAATTGATAAATGGAGATAATGTATTAAATATGATTTTTACATTTAACGGCACCGATTCATTAAATTTAGCAATTCAAGGCGTTGTTAAAACCGGAATGCATATAGTAACAACCTCTATGGAGCATAATTCTGTTTTACGTCCGTTACACAAATTAGAAAAGGACAAAGTCATTGATTTAAGTATTGTATATGCCGATAAATTCGGATATGTCAATGCTGACGATGTAATAAACGCAGTAAACGAAAATACAAAAGTGATAGTTACGACACATATTTCAAATGTTTTTGGAACGATCATAGATATAAAAAAAATAGGCGAATTTTGTAGAAAAAATGATATAATATACATCGTTGATGCCGCACAGTCAATAGGCGTTTATGATATTGATGTAAATGATATGTGTATTGATATATTAGCTTTTCCTTGCCATAAAGCACTTTTGGCTCCTATGGGTACAGGAGGACTCTACATAAGAGAAAATTTAAAAATTGCTCCTTTGAAACAAGGAGGAACAGGCAGTTACTCTTATGATATAAACCAACCTGAAATATATCCGGACAGTTTGGAAAGCGGTACTCCTAATGGACCCGGTATAGTTGCTTTAGGTAAAGCATTGGATTTTATAAATGAAGTCGGTTTAAGTAACATAAGAAAACATGAATTAGCTCTAAAAGATAAATTTATTGATTTACTTAAAGATAATGACCATATCATATTGTACGGTACATTAGACGAAAGACAAAGTGCAGTCGTAAGTTTAAATGTAAAAGGGATTGACAGTTCTGAACTTTCCTACATTTTAAATGATGAATTTGACATTTGCACAAGACCGGGTTTTCACTGTGCACCTTTGGCACATAAAACATTGGGAACCGAAAGTACAGGAGCTGTAAGATTTAGTTTTGGATATTTCAACACTTTTGATGAAATAGAAATATGTGTAAAAGCATTAAAAAGTATTATAGAGAGGGTAAAAGAACGTGATTAGTTTTATAAATTTTTTAAACAATTATTCCGGTATCTTTCTTATAATTTCAGTTATATTTTTAATTATAATTTCATACAAATTTGTGCAATTGAATAAAAAAATTTCTTTGCAGAAAAAAAGATATGACTTATTGTTAAGGGGAAGAGGGGATCTTAACTTAGGGGAACTTTTAGCTGAACATTCAAAAGATATCAACAAAATAAATAAAGATATGGAATCTTTAAAAGCAGATATAAATGTAGCAATATCAAAGAGTGCTTTTTCAATCCAAAAAGTTGGTTTTGTAAAATATGACGCATTTTTTGATTTAAAAAATAAACTTTCTTTTTCAATAGCATTATTGGACAGTTTTAACAACGGTATGTTGTTTACAACTATATATGGAAGAGAAAGTTGTATAACTTATGCAAAGGAAGTAAAAGCAGGCCAAGTAAGTCAAGAACTTTCATCTGAAGAAACAGAGGCTCTGCAAAAAGCAATAGGAAAATAGTAAATGAGAAAATTGATGTTTATACTCAATCCCCAAGCATCAGGATTTAAAAAATTTGACTTTAAGTCAAATATTGAAATGTATTTAAAAGAAAAGGCAACTTTTGAATACGATATAAGATGCACAACTTATAGCCAAGAAGCTATAAAGATAGCAAATGACGCAATAAAAGACGGTTTTACTGAACTTATTGCAGTCGGTGGAGACGGAACAATAAATGAAGTAGGAAACGTTGCAGTAAATAACGATGTAATTTTAGGAATAATCCCCGCAGGTACAGGAAACGACTACGTAAACAGTTTAAGAGAAAAGACGGATTTTGAGTACTCAATGGAAAAAATATTGCTCGGTAAAACAAAATGTATTGATTACGGAAGTTTTCTTGATAAATCCTTTTTTAATATTGCATCTGCAGGCTTTGATGCGGAGGTAAACAGAAATGCACAAAAAATTAAAAAATTAGTAAAAAGCAGTTTATCTTATAAAATTTCTTTGATTTTAAGTTTATTTTTACACAAGAGAAAACATTACAAAATAATAATTGACGATAAAGAATATGAAGATGATTTTTTTCTTATTGCTGTCGGAATAGGGAATTTTTACGGAGGAAACCTAAATATTCTTCCGTTTGCAAATATGACAGATGGACTTTTAGATGTCTGTGTCATAAAATATAAATCAAAATTCGATATCTTAAAAAAAGTAAAGAGTATCTTGAACGCAACTCATATTAATCAAGATATTACTTCCTATTTTAATGCAAAAAAAGTTAAAATCATTTCAAAAGATTTAGAGATAAACTATGACGGAGAATATCTTAACAATTTAAACGAAATCACTTTTGAAATTAATAAAAACAAAGTTAATCTAATCATTTAGGAGGAAAAAATGAATATTTTTGATGAATTAGTCGGAAAAATTAAAGGAAAAAATATAAAAATCGTATTTCCGGAAGGTGAAGACGAAAGAGTTTTAGGAGCTTGTGTAAGATTGAAAAAAGACAATTTACTAATGCCGATTATTTTAGGTAATGTTGAAAAAGTCAAAAAAACCGCAGAAAAATTAAATGTCTGTGTCGATGATATAAAAATCATTGATCCTACTTACGCAAATGATTTTGATGAAATGGTAGAAAAATTTGTTGAAATCAGAAAAGGAAAAAACACAAAAGAACAAGCAATAGAATTTTTAAAAGATGTAAATTACTATGGTACTATGTTAGTTAAGACAGATAAAGCTAACGGTATGGTAAGCGGAGCAGTCCATTCAACAGGAGATACTGTAAGACCTGCTCTACAAATCATAAAAACCAAACCGAATGTATCCAGAACAAGCGGTGCTATGGTAATGCTTGGTAAAAACGGACAAAGATATGTTTTTGCGGATATAGCCATAAATATTACATTAGAGGCAAAAGAACTTGCCGAAGTTGCTGTTGAAACTTCAAAAACTGCCGAATTATTTGGAATAGACCCGAAAGTTGCAATGCTTAGTTTTTCAACAAAAGGCTCTGCAAAACATGAACTTTCTGAAAAAATTTCACAAGCAACTGAATTTGCAAAAGAACTTGCTCCTGATTTATCATTAGACGGAGAATTACAGTTTGATGCAGCCATTGTTCCTGAAGTGGCTAAACAGAAAGCTAAAGATTCGTCCGTTGCAGGAAATGCAAATGTATTTATATTTCCTGATTTACAATCAGGAAATATAGGCTATAAAATTGCTCAAAGACTTGGAGGTTTTGAAGCAATAGGGCCTATCCTACAAGGACTTAACAAACCTATATCAGACCTTTCAAGAGGTTGCAATGAAGAAGATGTCTACAAACTTGCAATAATAACCGCAGCTCAAAGTTTGTAATTTGACACCTGTAATTATTGTAAAAAATTGGATATAAGAAATTATGATACGATAAATTTATAGAAATGGGGTTTTATGGAATTTTTAAATACAGATTTTTTAAAAGATGATGAAATTAAATTAATTTTACAAAAAACTACTGAAGAAAACAAAGAAAAAAATTGGGTTCCTTCTTACATTTTTGATATATGTGATTTGATTGGAAATAAAATGGGTCAATGTGATTTAAGAATAGGCTATAATGAAGGGCTTTATTACGGAGGTCATATCGGCTATCAAATTGATGAAAAATATAGAGGACATCATTATTCGGCAAAAGCTTGTAAACTTCTTTTTAAACTTGCAAAAATGCACAATATGGATTATTTATACATTACCACAAGTCCTGATAACAAAGCATCAAATAAAATATGTAAATATATTAACGGTGAATTTTTAGGAATATTCGAATTGCCAAAAGATAATGATATGAGAGTTATTGACGGTGAAACTCATAAATGTATTTATAAATTTGAATTGTAAGTTAGTATCATAAAAAATATTATCCCTATAACATCTAATTTCTAAATATATAATTTAATCAAAAAATGCTGTTCTCAGTGTTATAAATTGGATAAACTCTCTGAATTCAGAGAGTTTATCTTATATTTATTAAAACTATTCAAATGTATTTTCTTTAATTTCAATTTTTAATATGTTTTTTATTTTATAACTTCTATTGATTTTGCTCTTACTGACGGAATAGTTATATTTCCTCCCATAGTTGATTTATAAGTAATTTCTCCTTCTGAAATTCCCATAAGTATTACTTTATCCTCTTCTAAAATGTTAGTACCTGTCAAGTTTATGTATGTAACATATAACACTTTTTTATAATCATCTTCTACTTTTATACGGTATTCATCTACAGTTGTTCCTCTTATAACCTGTATAACTTCCCCTTTAAATTTTACTTTCTTTCCCTTGTAATCATTCGGAGTTCTTGCTAAATTTTCATAAGTTATACCTGTGTCATATCCTTTTGCCTCTTCTTCTTTTTTTACTTTTTCTTCTGCCTGCTTTTTGGCTTCTTCTTCAGCTTTTTTCTTTTCTTCTGCTTCCTTAGCTTCTTTCAACCTCTTTTCTAAATCCGATTTTTGTAAATTTTCATAAGGTTGCATCTTATCTTTATAATCATTATATTCCTTTTTTAACATTTCAAGATCTTTTTTATTTTTATCAAGTGAAATTTGTATTTCTTTTTTTTCAAGTTTTTCACTATTGAGTTCATTTTCAAACTCATTATTTCTTCTTAAAGTTTCTAAATGAATTAAGGACAAAACAACAACAATTAAAACCAAAACCATATCAATTATATTTCTTTTATCTTTGAAAAAATTTTTTAATAAGTTTTTTTCTTTTTTTTCAATAAAACTTTTTGTTATAATTACATCTTCTGATAAATTCTTTTCATCTTCAAAAACTTCATCTGTTTTTTCAGTATCTTTTTCTTCCAAAGTTTCATTTTCAACACTTTCGTCAGGATTTGTCAAATTCTTGTCTTCCATAAAAACCTCCAAAATACTTTCTTTTTTTGATTATATCATATATATATCAAGTCATAAATTTATACTTTATCATAATATTTTGTAATGGATAATTATTATTTATTAGTGATTTTTATTTTACATAGTTTGTTTTTTGTATTATAATTAAGTTTATATTAAAGAAAATTTGATTTTGTTGTATTTTTAAGTAAAAAATATACATAAATGAGAAAATACATCGAATTATTATATAATCATCAATTTAAGTTTATGGTAAATTAAGAACTTTTTAAGTTAATTTTAATATAATTTTTATTATTTAAAGGAGAGTGTTTATGAAAAAAAATTTTAAAATTTTAGCGTTATTTCTGGCTCTTAGTATTGGTTTAAGTGCTTGTGGCAAAAAGGAAGAAAAAAAAGATACTGACACTAAACAGGAAATAAAAAGCGAAAAAAAGGACGATGTAAACTATCAAATTTCATTTAGCGGTTCTTCAACTTTAGCTCCCGTTATCAGTAAAATTTCTACTAATTTTATTGAAAAATATGAAACTTGGGATAAGGTTGATCCTTCTTTTAAAAAAGAAAATATCACAATTTACGTTTCGGCAGGCGGTTCAGGTGCAGGAGTAAAAGCTGTTCTTGATAATGTTGCAAACTTCGGTATGCTTGCTCGTGATATAAAAGATACCGAAAAAGAAAAAGTTAAAGATTTACAAAGTTTTACACTGGGAATAGATGCACTGACTGTTGCTGTAAACCCTAACAACAAAGTAATTGATGCAAAAAAAGGTAACTTAACCAAAGAAGAGATTATCAAAATTTTCTCCGGAGAATTTAAAAAATGGAGTGATTTAGACTCATCTTTACCAAATGAAGATATTGTCGTAGTAACTCGTGATTTAGGAGGCGGGGCTCATGAAGTTTTCCAAAAGAAAGTAATGGGAGATGTTAAGGTAACAGAAAATGCTATTCAGGCACCTTCAATGGGAGCTTTGGTTTCTAAAATTATCGAAAATCCGAATGCGATAGGTTATGCATCTTACGGAATTACAAATCAAAATAAAGGAAAACTTACTCCTTTAAAAGTTGATAATGTTGAACCTACAGAAGAAAATATTTTAAATAACAGCTATTATATTTCTCGTCCTTTAATTATAATGAAAAGCGGTGATTTAAGTAAGACTGAACAAAAATTTGTCGATTTATTAAAATCTAAAGAAGGTCAAAAAACAATAAAAGATATGGGATTTATTCCAAGTAAATAGTATTTTTTTTAATAATCAATTTCATAATGTTTGACTTTTTTAAGTTAATGTGTTATACTCAATTTACTTTAGAACATTAGTTTAAATTTTATGTTTTGACAATCATAGAATTGTAATTTGTTTTTCGTTTAATGATTAACTTTTTAAATTGACTGTTTTGTTTAGGAGATGATTTTAATGTTATATGTAATCATGTACAAGAACGGAGATTTTTAAGTATAACAGTTAATAAATATGGAGTTAGTGCATACTAAGAAAGGCGGTATTGGTAGCAATGGATAACAGTTTTATGATTTGGGTAACTTCTTATATCGGAGTATTCGCATTGATTTTTAAGTTTATATTGGGAGTTATGGCTATGTTAACTATGATTAAAATAATGCAAGCTCTTAATAAATACATTAATAAATAGTTTATAATTAAAAAGGTAGAAAGCAAATTTTGCTTTTCTGCCTTTTGTTTTAAAATGTGAAACGGAGTTTATATGAGAAATATTAAAAATCATTTGTTTAGAAGTTTTATTTTTTTATTTACATTTTTAACAATTTTAATACTTTTAATTTTAATTTCTTTTTTGTGGAAAGAATCAAGTTTATTTTTTTCAAAAGTCGACTTTTCAAATTTTATTTTTGGGAGAAATTGGAGTGAAAATTTCGGTGTTTTTAATATACTTCTTGCAAGTTTTTACACCGCAATTTTGTCCTGTGTGATTTCTTTTCCTGTTGCAATGGGAATTTCTGTTTTTATTGTACTTTATGCAAATAATTTTTTAAAAAATATCCTAAGTTATACCGTAAATATTTTGGCAGGGATTCCGTCTGTAATTTATGGATTTTTCGGTCTTTTTGTAGTGGTAAAGTTTTTGGAAAAAAATCTGAAGATGAGTGCCGGAGAGTCGGTTTTGGCAGGTGCGATAATACTTTCTGTTATGATTTTACCTTATTTTGTTTCAAATTTGGTTGAATCTGTTGAAATTTCAAAAAATAATTTTAAAAGAGATTCCGACTCTTTAGGTGTTTCAAAAGAATTTTTTATAAGAAAAATTGTACTAAAAGATAGTTTTTTAGCTGTTTTGACAGGGTTTATTCTCTCATTTTCAAGAGCCGTAGGGGAAACAATGGCAGTTATGATGGTTATAGGAAACGCTCCGATTTTTCCGAAAATTTTTTCAAAAGCACAAACAGTTGCATCTCTTATCGCATTGGAAATAGGGATGAGTGAAGTCGGCAGCTTGCATTACTCTGCACTTTTTGCCTGTGGGTTTGTTTTACTTGTTTTTGTGTTGATTTTAAATATTTTACTGTTTATACTGAATATAAGAAAGCGTGAAAAATATGATAAAATTTAAAGATTTTTGTATAAAATTATGGATTTATTTTTCTTTTTTTATTTTAATTACGGTTGTCGGATACATTTTTTATTTTTTAATTTCAAAAGGATTTTCACATATAGACTTAACATTTTTAACCGAAAATCCAAAAGGGTTACCTCTCGGCGTTGAAGGCGGAATTTATCAAAGTTTAGTCGGATCTTTTTTTCTTATGCTCTTATCTATGCTGTTTTCCGGAATTTTAGGGGTAAGTTGTGCTGTTTACAATGTTGTTTTTAATAAATCGAAATTAATAAATTTATTAATAACTTTGAGTGTTCAATGTGTATCATCTATTCCGTCAATAATAATCGGACTTTTTGTTTATGGTTTTTTTATCGTTACTTTAAAAATTCCGCAAAGTCTTTTGGCTGCAAGTATCGCACTTTCAATTATGGTGTTTCCGTTTGTAGAAATACAAACAGAAAAAGCAATAAATGATATAGATAAACAATTTATAAAGGACAGTTACTCTTTGGGAATTGACAAAACTTATATGTGCATTAACCTAATACTGCCGTTAATTAAAAAAAATACTGTTTCAACTTTACTCTTGGCAGGTAGCTATGCTATGGGGGCAACTGCACCTTTACTTCTTACAGGAGTTGTATTTATTACAAAATCAACTTCTTTATTAAAACCTGTAATGGCTCTTCCTTTTCACTTACATATGCTTTTAAGTCAGTCTGTTGCAACAGAAAAAGCATACGCAACCGCACTTGTTTTAATTTTTATACTTTTAATTATTCATATATTATCGGAATTGATTATAAGAAATGTAGGAGGTAAATTAATTGAATATATTACAGATAAAAAATCTTAGCATATCATATAAAGAAAAAGAAATACTTAAAAATATAAATTTAGATATAAAGGAACATGAAATAATTTGTATAATGGGAAATTCAGGTTGCGGAAAGTCGACATTTTTATCTGCAATAAACGGTTTTTTAGAAGAAAACGGTGGAAAATCAAACGGTGAAATTCTATATAAAAACCAAAATATAAAAGAAATAAAAACAACCGAATTAAGAAAAAAAATCTCGACACTTTTCCAAGACTCCAAGCCTTTTTCATTTTCAATTGAAAAAAATTTAACATATGCAATGGAATTTTATGAAGGAAAAATAAAAAACAAAAAAGAAAGAGTAATCTCACTTTTAAAAGCCGTAAATCTATATGATGAAGTAAAAGAAAACTTAAAAATATCTCCCGAAAAATTATCAGGAGGGCAAAAACAAAGACTTTGTATCGCAAGAATGTTAACAACAAATCCCGAAATTTTGATTTTAGACGAGCCTTGTTCATCACTTGATGCCAATAATACACTAATTATTGAAAACTTACTTAAAAAATTGAAAGAAAAATATACGATAATAATTTCAACGCATAATTTGGAACAAGCAAAGAGAATTGCAGACAGGATTATATTTATTGAAGATAAAATTTTTACTTACAAATCTTAAATTTAAAATTCAAAAACAGTAAAAAAAGTCGACTTTTTTAGTTAAACTTAAAAAAGTCGACTTTAAATTTTTGTTTATTTACTTAAATTAGTTATATATTTCTTCTCTAAATTTTGCTAAAGCCTTTTTTTCAAGGCGACTTACTGTCATCTGTGAAATATTAAGCTCTTTTGCTAAAACAACTTGTGTTTTCTGTTCAAAATACCTTCCTAAGATAATCTTTTTTTCCACGTCGTTTAATTTAGCCAGAGTTTTTTTGATAAAATCTTGATTGTCAATAAAATCAAATTCTTTATCTTCTTCTCCGACAATATCTATAAGATTAGTGTCTTTATCATCACTGTCTGAATTTTCAAATGTTTGATCTAAAGATTGTGGTGTATAAACTTTACTTGCTTCCATAATTTCCAAAACATCTTCTTCAGTTAAATCCAAATATTCACTTATGTCTTTTACTGTGGGAGTTCTTCCTAACTCCTGAGTTAAGTGATACTTTGCATTATTAACTCTTTTGGAATTTTCTTGAATTCTTCTGGGAACTCTGATAACCCAACCTTTATCTCTAAAATACCTCTTAATCTCCCCAACGATAGTAGGCATAGCAAAACTTGAAAATTCAAAACCTTTTGAAATATCGTATCTGTCTATTGCATAGATAAGTCCAAGACTTGCAACTTGAAATAAATCATCATAGTCAATACCTTTATTTACATATTTTTTTGCCAAAATTTCAGCCATATATAAATTTTTCTCTATAAGTTTTTCTCTCAATTTTGGAGTCGGATTTTCAAAATATTTTCCGAAAAGTTCTTTTATTTCTTCAGAATTCGGTTTACTATAAACTTTCTTCATAATATTATCCTTTGTTTTTTACTAAAAATATACTCTCTTTCCTAAATTCAATTTTGTCTACTAAATTTTCCAATATTAAAACTGCAAATTTATTATCTTCTTTTTCTATAATTTTTTCTATAACAACTTTCGGATTTACTTCCACTTCCAATTTTTCTTCAAATACTTCAATATTTATTTCAATATTTTCACATTCATCTATAAACAAATTCATAGTTTCAGAAATTGAAACTTTTAAATCTTCAATATTTTCAATATCCATTTCTATAACATTTGCTATTGATGATAAAGATAATCTAAGTGTTGAAATATATTTTTTATCTGAAGGAATCTTTATACAAATTTTATCCATAACTACTCCTCTATTGTAAATACCTTATCTAAATCCGTAATCAAAAATATTTTTTTTATATGAGGTTTTAAATTCTTTATTAAAATACTTTCTTCAACAGACAGATCTTTTTCTTTTTTTTCTTTTACAGTTTTGTAAATACTTATAAATGCCCCAAGCCCCGTAGAATCAACATAAGACAAATTTTCACAATCAACTGTAATTTTTTTTACATCTTCAAGATTAGAATTTACATTTTCTTTAAATTCTTTATTTGTATTAATATCCAAATCTCCTGATAAATAAACTGTTAATACTTCTTTTTCTTTTTTAATATCAACTTGTAACGGCATTTTTTCCTCCTTATTCTACATCATTTACATACTTTGCAACTGCAACTATCTTATCTTCGTCTTTATTTACATCTTTAATGATAACCCCTTGAGTATCTCTACCCTTAACAGGAATATCTTTAACCAAAAGTCTTATTATTCCACCGCTTTGAGCAAGAACTATTACTTCATCATTTACATTAACTATTTTTGAAGAAACAACAAAGCCAGTTTTTTCAGTAATTTTATAAGTTTTTACTCCTTTTCCGCCTCTGTTTTGAATTTTATATTGAGAGCTTGCTGTTCTCTTTCCAAAACCAAATTCAGAAATTATAAGTAAATATTTACCCTCTGATTCCAAGTTCATTGAAACAACTTCATCATCTTTATCAAGTTTTATCGCTCTTACACCTTGTCCGCTTCTTCCGATTTCTCTTATATCAGAAAGAGCAAACTTTATCGCTTGACCTCTTTTTGTAACCAATATGGCTTCATCTTCAACTTTTGAAATTTTAACTTGGATCAACTCGTCATTATCTACTAAATTTATTGCTTTTATCCCTACTTTTCTTATAGATTTAAATAAATCCAAAGAAGTTCTCTTTATAGTACCGTTTTTGGTTGTCATAATCAAATACTCATTATCAGCTGTTTCTTTTATAGGAATAACGGCATTTACTTTTTCTCCATGCATAAGTTCCAACAGATTTATGATGTTTTGACCCTTTGCTTGTCTTTTTCCTTCCGGAATTTCATAAGCCTTTAATTTATAAACTCTTCCTTTATTAGTAAAGAATAATATTTCGTTGTGAGTCGAAGTAACAAACAAACTGTCAACATAGTCATCTTCTTTTGTTGTAAGTGCTACAACTCCTTTTCCGCCTCTGTTTTGAACCTTGTAGGTATCTGACGGAATTCTTTTTATATAACCTTGTTTTGTAAGAGTAATAACGACATCTTCTTCTTTTATTAATTCCTCAATATCAATTTCATCTAAATTAGGCTTAATTTCCGTTCTTCTCTTATCTGCAAATTTTTCTTTTATTTCAGTTAATTCTTCTTTTATAATATTTAAAATCAATCTTTCATTTCCTAAAATTTCCTTAAGTCTTGCAATTTCTTTAATTAAAGAATTATATTCTTCCTGTAATTTTTCTCTTTCAAGACCTTGCAATCTCTTAAGTCGCATTTCAAGGATACTTTCGGCTTGAATTTTTGTAAATCCGAAACGTTCGATAAGTTTTTCTGCAGCATCTGCATAAGATGCTCTTATTATTTTAATTATTTCATCAATATGATCAATAGCTTTTAATAAACCTTCAACTATATGAGCTCTGTCTTCGGCTTTTTTAAGCTCAAACTTACATCTTCTTGTTATAACATCTCTTTGATGTTCAACATAATAAGAAATTAACTCTTTAAGATTTAGAGTTTTCGGCTCTCCGTTTACTAAAGCAAGATTTATAACTCCAAAAGTTGTTTGCATTTGAGTATGTTTGTACAGATTATTCAAAATTATATTAGGATTAGCATCTCTTTTTAATTCTATTACTATCCTAATACCTTTCATATTACTTTCATCTCTTAAATCTGAAATTCCTTCAACTCTCTTGTCTTTTACAAGCTCAACTATTTTCATAATCAAATTTGATTTATTAACTTGATATGGAATTTCTGTAATTACAATTCTGTTTTTATTATTATGTTCTTCAATTTCTGCAACAGCTCTTACGGTAATTTTACCTCTACCTGTGTAATAAGCCTGTTTTATGCCCTCAGTTCCCATAATCAAAGCTCCTGTAGGAAAATCAGGACCTTTTATATGATTCATAAGTTCATCTATTGATATATCAAAATTATCAATATATTCACAAGTCGCATCAACTACCTCTCCCAAATTATGAGGTGGCATATTTGTTGCCATACCTACTGCGATACCTGATGAACCATTTACCAAAAGATTTGGAAATTTACTTGGAAGAACTGTCGGTTCTTTTTCGTTTTCATCATAATTCGGTACAAAATCAACAGTTTCTTTGTTTATATCTCTCAACATTTCAAGACATAATTTTTGCATTCTAACTTCGGTATAACGTGGGGCAGCTGCTCCGTCTCCGTCAATGGTACCAAAGTTTCCCTGACCTTCCACCAACATATAACGAAGGTTAAAGTCTTGCGCAAGTCTTACGGTTGCGTCATAAATTGCAGAATCACCATGAGGGTGATACTTACCCATTACTTCACCGACAAGTCTTGAAGACTTTTTATACGGTTTATCCGGCATAAGTCCAAGACCTTGCATAGCATAAATAATCCTTCTGTGTACAGGTTTAAGCCCATCTCTTACATCAGGTAAAGCTCTTGCAACAATAACACTCATTGCATAGTCAAGGTATGAACTTTTCATTTCTTTCTCTATATCAACATCTACTATATTTTTTCTGATTTCTATTTCTGACATACATTTCTCCTTAAGCGTCAAGATTCTTTACATATTTAGCATTTAATTCAATAAATTCACGACGTGGTTCAACCTTATCACCCATAAGAGTTGTAAAAGTTTCATCTATTAAAACAGTTTCTTCATCATCAATCTTAACTTGCAAGAAAAGTCTGTTTTCAGGATTCATCGTAGTTTCCCAAAGTTGTGCAGGATTCATTTCTCCAAGACCTTTATAACGTTGTATTCTATGACTTTCACGTCCGAGTTCATCTAAACTTCTTTGCAATTCTTCATCTGTCCAACAGTATTTTACAACCTTAACGCCTTTTATAATTCCATAAAGAGGTGGCTGAGCAATATAAACATGACCATTTTCTATAAGCTCTCTCATATATCTGTAGAAGAAAGTTAAAATTAAAGTTCTTATATGTGCTCCGTCAACATCGGCATCTGTCATTATTACGATTTTTCCGTATCTTAAATTATCTATATTAAAATCTTTACCTATACCTGTTCCAAAGGCTGTAATCATAGCTTTTATTTCTTCATAACCTAAAATTTTATCAATTCTTGCCTTTTCAACATTCATTATCTTACCTTTAAGAGGTAAAACAGCCTGAAATTTACTGTCTCTTCCTTGCTTTGCAGAACCACCCGCAGAATCCCCTTCGACTAAGAAAACTTCATTTACAGTTATATCACTTTCTTGACAATCTGATAATTTTCCGGGTAAAGTAGTATTATCCAAAATAGATTTTTTACGAGTTAAATCTCTTGCTTTTCTTGCAGCTTCTCTTGCTCTGGCACTTGTTTGTGCTTTTTCTATTATTATCTTTCCTACCTTAGGATTTTCTTCCAAAAAAGTCATCAAATTATCATAGAAGAAAGTTTCCACTACACCACGACTTTCACTGTTACCAAGTTTTGCTTTAGTTTGTCCTTCAAACTGAGGATTTGGAAGTTTTATCGAAACAATACCCGTTAAACCCTCTCTTGTATCATCACCTTGAAGATTTGAGTCTTTTTCTTTTATTAAATTATATTTTCTTCCATAATCATTAATAGCTCTTGTCAAAGCAGTTTTAAAACCTACTAAATGAGTTCCTCCTTCAGGAGTATGAATATTATTGGCAAATGTTAAAATATTTTCAGAATAACTGTCAGTATATTGAAGAGAAATTTCTACCTGAGAATCTGATTTTATACCTTGAAAATAAACAACTTCACTGTGTAACGGAGTTTTATTTCTGTTCATATACTCAACAAATGACTTTATTCCTCCTTCATAGTGAAAAGTTTCTTCAAAATCTTCTCTCTCATCAAAAAATATAATCTTAACACCTTTATTCAAAAATGCCATTTCTCTAAATCTATTTCTTAAAATTTCCTTTTCAAAAACAGTCGTATCAAAAATTTCTGCATCCGGTTTAAAGGTAATTATAGTTCCGTTTTCTTTAGAAGTTCCTACAACTTTAAGTTCAGATTTTGTATCTCCTCTTTCAAATTTTTGTTCATATAATTTTCCGTCTCTTTTTACATTTGCAACAAGCCATTCGGATAGGGCATTTACAACCGAAACACCAACACCGTGAAGTCCTCCTGAAACTTGATAGGCATCATTATTGAATTTACCTCCTGCATGAAGAATAGTCAAAACAGTTTCAAGTGTTGATTTTCCTGTTTGTGGGTGAATTTCAACCGGAATACCGCTACCGTTATCTTCAACACTTACAGAATTATCCTTATATATTTTTACTGTTATAGTATCACACACTCCTGCCAAAGCTTCATCAATACTGTTATCCACAACTTCATAAACCAAATGATGAAGTCCCTTAACACCTGTCGAACCGATATACATTCCGGGTCTTAACCTTACAGGTTCAAGCCCTGTCAATACTTTTATGTTTTTTGCACCGTAATCTCTAATATTTTCTTTACTCATAATATTCCTTTCAAAAATCATCTAAAAAATTAAATTTCCAAGATATTTATATCTTTCTTTTCAAAAAATGATAAATCCGTAGTTGTAATAAACACCTGATTATCACTTAAATATTCTAAAATCTTATACCTTCTGTCTTTATCCAACTCACTAAATAAATCATCTAACAAAATAATAGGCTTAACTGATTTATTCTTTTCAAAAATACTTTTTTGACTCAGTTTAGCCGACAATATTATATTTCTCTTTTGACCTTGTGACGAAAAAAGTTTGGCATTATTTTCATTCAATATAAAATTAAAATTTTCCTTATGAACTCCAAAATTTGTAGTCTTATTTTCTAAATCTGTTTTATAACTTTGGTAAAATTTGTCAAGTATTTCTTTTAAACAAATATCTTTACTATTTGAAAAATTACTCAAAACTGATTTATACTCTATAAAAAGATCCTCGTTTGCCAATTCTTTATGTATCGGATTTATTTTTTCATTCATCATATCAACACATTTTTTTCTGTTAATTGCTATATCATAGCACAAAAGAGCAGCCTTTTTTGTAAGAGCATTCATTTCCTCTTTATAATAAGAAGAAATATTTATTCCTCTTAAAAGCATATTTCTTCTGAATATTACATTTCTATAAGTATTTAAAGTCTGTTTATAATCTTTTACGGATTTCATTATAAAACTGTCAAAAAAGTTTCTCCTAAAAACAGGACTTTCCGTTAAAATTTTAATTTCATCAGGGAAAAAACCTATTACATTTGAAAATTCATATAATTCCGACAGACTTTTAATTTTTATATCATCTATCTTAAAAGTCTTTTTTTTATCTCTCGTGTAAAGAAAAGATATTTTATTTTCAAATTCATTTTCCTTAACCTTTACAAAACCTCTTGTAAAGTCTTTTTCAAATTTTATAAACTCCTCTTGTTTAACTGTTCTAAAGGAATTTGCGGTAAGAGAAATGTAAATTGCTTCTAAAATATTTGTTTTTCCGACCGCATTTTTCCCGACTAAAACATTTATATTATCTTTGAAATCTAAAGAAATTTCATCAAAATTTCTAAAATTATTCAAATATATCTGTGAAATTTTCAAATCTACCTCTTTTTAACCAAAATACTTATTTCTTCATCAAGATTGACAGTAACTTTCATTCCGTCATATATCTTTCTTCCTCGTCTGTTTTCTACTTCTTCGTCAACAAAAACAAGACCTTCTGATATAAAAAGTTTAGCATCTGAGCCAGTTTGTGCAATACCTGAGTATTTTAAAAGCTGGTCTAATTTTATAAATTCCGTTTTAATAAAAATTTCTTCCATAATATCTCCTAATATTGAGATTCTTGAAGTAAAACAGGTAAAACTAAATAAGTATATTCTACATTTTCATCCTCAGGTCTTATTATACAAGCACCCGCTTTTCCGTTAAAAGTTATAGAAACAAATTCTTGTTCTATATTTTTTAATCCCTCCAATACATATTTAGAATTAAATGCTATCTTCAAATCATCTCCTTCTTTATTTATATCAATTACATCTTTCAAGTCACCGATTTCTGAAGAACCTTCTATTAAAATTTTATTATCTGTAATAGTAAAAGTAACAAGATCTCCTTTTTCTGACTTGTAGATAATATTGGCTCTTTCAATGGCATTTATTAAATCCCTTCTTGAAATTGTAATTTTTGTACTATAATCATAAGAGAATAAAGCTCTGTAATTCAAATATTCTCCTTCAATAACTCTCGTTGAAAAAACAGTATTTGCAAAAGAAAAAATACAGCTTCCCTTTACAATTAAAACATTTACGGTTTCTCCTTCTTGAACTATTTTTGAAATTTCATTTAAAGCTCTCGGAGGAATGATGACTTTTTTATTTAAATCTTCTTCAATACTCAAAGTTCTCTTTGCAATTCTGTGTCCGTCAAGTGCAACAAAATCTATCTTTTTATTTTCAATCTCAATGTCTACACCGTTTAAAACAACTCTGTAATCATCTACAGAAGTTGCAAAAATTGTCTGTTTAGTAGCTATTTTTAATAAATTGTCCTGAATCTTAAAGTCAACATCTTTTTCAAAAGTCGGGAATTCCGGATATGAATAAATATCCATAGCTACGATATTAAATTTTGAATTTTCACATTCTATAAATACTTTCTCTTTTTCAACCTTTATATGAACTTCATCGTTAGGCAATTTTCTTATTATATTTGAAATCATACTTGCATTAAGCAAAACATCTCCTTCTTTTAAAGTTTTACAAGTAGTAAAAGTTTCTATTGCAAGCTCTAAGTCTGTAGATTTTAAATATAGTTTGTTATCTTTGGTTGAAAATAAAATACCTTCTAAAATACTTGTGTTATTTTTTAAACTTATGGCTCTTAGTGAAATATTTATTAAACTTAAAAGTTCACTTTGCATTATTTTTATTTCCATAAAATTCTCCTTTATTTTTCCATAATAAATAAATATAAATTAGTAGTAATAGTAGTAGGGGGTGTTAATAAGTGGAAAAGTCTGTTTTAAATTGAAAAATCAACATTTTTTTGTTTAATAACTTATGTATTGATTTGAAAAAAATCTTTAAGTTACCAACAAAATTAACACCTAAAATTTTAAAAATTTCAAAACTTACTTATCCACAGACTTACTAACAGGATAAGTTGAATAAATTTTAAAAACTCTCAAACTAAATATTACAAAAACTTAAAAATTAATTTTCGATTAATTTTCTTAAATTTTCAACATCTTTTTTTACAGACTCCGTTGTTTTTATTTTTTTGTCAATTTGCTTAACACCGTGCATTATGGTTGTATGGTCTTTTTCAAAGGCTGCACCTATATTTCCTAATGCACAATCCAACATATTTCTGCAAAGATACATTGCAATTTGTCTTGGATAGGCGATAGAACTTGAACGGTTTTTTGAACTTAAATCCGAAACTTCTATCTTATAGTAATCTGCAACAACTTCTTTTATAAGATCAATATCTATATCTTTTTTATTTATTTCATTTAGTTTTTCGGCTAAAATACCTTTTACATAATCAACAGTCATAGGAGCATCTTTTTTTAATTTATAATGAGCAAGAACATTTATAAGAGCTCCTTCGAGTTCTCTTATGTTGTTTTTTATATTCATAGCGATAAATTCTAATATTTCATCATTTAACACAATTGACTCTAATTTTACCTTATCTTGTAAAATGGCCATTCTTGTTTCAAAATCAGGTGGTTGAATATCAACTGTAAGTCCCATATTAAATCTGCTTTTTAACCTATCCTCAAGATTTTTAATTTCCTTCGGAGGTCTGTCGGATGAAATTATTATTTGCTTATTTCTACTGTAAAGTTCATTAAAAGTATGGAAAAACTCCTCTTGAGTTGCAGCCTTTCCGGAGATGAATTGAATGTCGTCTATCAGCAAAACATCAACAGTTCGATATTTTTTTCTAAACTCCGATTCTGTATTTTTACTTTTGTCTTTTAGGGATTCAACAAGGTCTGTAACAAACTTTTCACTGCTGACATAAAGAACTTTACAATCAAAATTTCTGTTAATATCATGCCCTATGGCTTTCATAAGATGTGTTTTTCCAAGTCCCGGATTGCCATAAATAAATAAAGGATTATAAGCTCTTCCGGGAGCTTCGGCAACCGCTTTTGACGCAGCAATCGCAAATTCGTTATTTTTTCCTCTTATGAAGTTATCAAATGTGAATTTTTCTTGATTCCCTAAGATGTTTTCGTTATCCATTATCTTTTTTAGTTTTTCTTTTTTGTGAGAAGCTTTTTCTTTTTTATTGAAAAAAGATTCCTGTCCTCCACCTTTATTTTTCATAAAATTTAAGTACTCATCATCATTGGCTGTAACCGGCAAAAGTGAAGAATGTTCATTTACAAGGTCAAATAATATCTTATCCAAAGACTGTTCGATATAATTTTTAAAAATATTGTTTATAGAATTTTTTACATAATTTGAATGGCATAAAACCATAAGTTTATTATCAACATAACAAATAGGCTTTAAAACTTCAATCCAAGTAGCATATCTGTTTTCTTCAATTTTTCCTTTTAAGTCAATACAAATTTCCATCCATAAACTTTCAACGTCAATTTCATTTTCAAACATAAATTACTCCTTCAAAAAGTTATTAACAAAGTTATCCACAAAGAAAGTATAATTAAAAATGTACAAATTTAAACATTTATAAGAACTTTCATAATATTTTTTTCAAAAAATTTAAAAGTTATCAACAATTTTTTTAAATACGAATAAGTGAATAAAAAATATAAATAAAGACCAATTTTTGAATTATGAAAAAAAGTTTTAAAAAAAACTTTTAATAACTTATACAAGTTATCCACAAAATTATTCAACTTATCCACATATTACATTTTCTTAAAAAATAAAAAATATAAAGAAATGAAAAAATATTATATATATTTTAAGAAAAATTTATTAAAATAAAAAATATTTTAAAAATTCAAAAAAATTTATCAAAAATAAAAAATTTTTTAAATATAGTTAAATTATATCAAAAAAATGAAAAAAACTCAAATTTTATCGAAAATTTTGCGATTTTTGATTATATTTTTTAAGTAGTTTCGATTAAAAAAAATAAAAATAAAAAAGTTATTTCTTTTTTCAAAAATAATCAGTAATCTATTTTTAAAACTGTAAATTTTTTTTAAAAATTACTTGACAATTCGGTTATATATATCTTATAATTTATGGTAGTGTTTTATTAAATAACCTAAGGTGATTATTACAAGGAGGTGTCATCTATAATGAAAAGAACTTATCAACCAAATAGAAGAAAAAGAAGCAAGATTCATGGTTTTAGAAAAAGAATGAGTACAAAAGCAGGTAGAGCTGTATTAAAGAGAAGAAGACTTAAAAATAGAAAAGTTTTATCAGCATAGGGCCAACGTTAGTGTGGCCTTTTTCTAAAATTCTTTTTTTGTATTCGTAAACAAAACGGAAAGATGATGTATGAATAAGAAAATCAGATTAAGAAAGAACAGAGAATTCCAAGTTGTTTATAGACGTGGAAAGAACTTTTGGAACAAGAATTTTACAATTTTTGTCAGAGTTACAAGAAAAAAACAAGTTAGATTCGGAGTTTCCATAACTAAAAAGTTTGGAAAAGCGAATAAGAGAAATTTAGTTAAAAGAAGAATAAAAGAAATTATCAGATTAAATGTTGAAAATTTAGGTTTAGGTTATGAGAT
This sequence comes from Parvimonas sp., assembly GCA_022770425.1. GTDB lineage: Bacteria > Bacillota > Clostridia > Tissierellales > Peptoniphilaceae > Parvimonas. Next base: position 40,568 of record JALEHY010000030.1, read on the forward strand.
GGTAATTTTACCTAAAAAAAACACTTTGGAAATTGATTACACCGAACTTGAAAAATCCCTGTTAAAGTTAATGGGATTTGCTTTAAAGAAGGTTTTAGATTGAGAAAATTAGCGATTTTTTTGATAAAGGGTTACAGAAAATTTATATCTCCTCTTTTTGGAGTCGGAAAGTGTAAATACACGCCGACTTGCTCTGAGTATGCTATTTTAGCTTATGAAAAATATAATTTTTTCAAAGCTACTTTTTTGGTTTTATGGAGAATTTTAAGATGTAATCCTTTCAGTAAAGGCGGGCATGACCCGCTAAAATAGGAGGAATTGATGGCATTTTTGAGAAATTTGGTGGGAATGTTATTGAAATTTATATACGAAGGGGTAAGTTCTGTATTTCCTATTGAACCTGCAACCGTGTCGTATCTTGCAATTACAATAATAGTTATTTCAATAATTTTTAAAATTATTTTATTCCCTGTATTCTTAAGTACAATAAAAAATCAAAAGCTGACTGCAAAATTTGCGGCGGAACAAAATAAGATAAGAGAGAAATTTAAACACGATCCACAAGCTATGAACAAAAAACTTATGGAATTTCAAAAGGAACATGGTATAAAACAATTGGGTGGTTGCCTTCCGATGATTTTACAACTTGTTTTGGTTTTAGCGATGTTTGGTGTTATGAGGGAACCTTTACTGTACATTTTTGGTGATGCTAATGCACAGGTTGCTCAAAATTTCTTATGGATCAGTGATTTATCAAAACCGGATCCCCTTTTATACGGGTTACCTTTGATAAATGCAATAACACAGTATTTGTATCTTGATATGTCAAATAAAGATCAGGCTGATAATCCGGGAGCAAAACAAATGGAAACAATGAAGTATATTTTCCCTGTGGTTATATTCTTTTCCGCAAGATCATTTTCTGCGGGACTTGCACTTTACTGGGCTTGTACAAATGTTGTTGAAATAGTGTTAAGACTAATTTTTAATGCTTATCAAAAGAAAAAAGAAAGTTAAAAGTTTAAAATAAATTATTTAAGGAAGGTTAAGGTTATGGTTATAAGAAAATCAGCAAAAACTATTGATGAAGCCGTAAAACTTGCTTTAGATGAACTTAATGTAAAAATTGAACAAGTTGATATAAATATTTTACAAAATCCTAAATCAGGCTTTTTGGGTTTTGGTTCAAAACCTGCTTTGGTAGAGGTTTCTCTAAAGGAAGAAAAAAAAGTTGTTGATGAAGTAAGTTCTGATTTTAAAAAAGTTGAGTTTTCAAATGAAGTTGTAAGTGAAGAGGCAGAAAAAATTAAGATTTTTTTACTTAATTTAATTACAAAGATGGGAACAAGCGGAGAAATCTTTGTTAATGAAGATGAAGAATCCATAAGTTTTAATATAGAAAATTCTGAAGATTTCAAGATGTTAATAGGAAAAAACGGAGATACTTTAGAAAGTATCCAATACATTTTAAATATTTTTGCAAGAAGAAATATTTCCTTAGAAAAGAGAATTTACTTTGATGTAAATGAATACAAAGTAAAAAAAGAAGAAAACATCAGACAAATGGCTATGACTTTTGCTAAGAAAGCTATAAAGTATAAAAAAATTATGAGACTTAAACCTATGAATGCTTATGAAAGAAGAATAGTTCACGCAACTCTTCATAACATGAAAGGCGTTTTTACTGTTAGCGAAGGCGATGAACCATACAGAAAGGTTGTTATTAAACCTAAGTATTAAAATTTTGAAAATTATAAAATTGTAAAAAGTATTAGAAATTTAAGAACGCCTAAGCGTTCTTTTTTTTGGAGGAATTATGGAAAAAACGATAGTCGCTATTGCCACAGCAACAGGTGAGGCAGGAATCGGAATAGTTAGACTTAGCGGAGAAAGTTCAGTAGAAACGGTTAAAAAGATTTTTCGTCCTTTAGATAAAAAACAGATAGATAAAAGTCAAAACAAGTTGATGAAGTACGGGCATATTTATGATAATGATGAGTTAGTTGATGAGGTTATGGTTTGTTTTATGTTTGCACCTCATACTTATACAAGAGAAGATGTAGTCGAAATTTATACACACGGCGGGATTGTTTGTCTAAAAAGAGTTTTAAATTCTTGTTTAAAAAACGGAGCTGTTTTAGCGGAAAAAGGAGAATTTACAAAAAGAGCTTTTTTAAACGGAAGACTTGATTTATCTCAGGCAGAAGGTGTTATAGACCTTATAAAAGCAAAAACGTCAGCATCACATAAAAGTGCTTTAAATCAACTTGAAGGACATTTAGGTAAAAAAATTAAAGAATTTAGAGAAATTGTTTTGGATATTTTAAGTTTTGTTGAATATTCAATAAATTTTACTGAAGATATGCAAGAGGATTTACCGCTTGACAATGTTATTTTAAAGACAGAACATCTTTTGACTCAAATGAAAGAACTGCTAAACAGTTCAAATCAAGGAAAGATTTTAAGAGATGGGCTTAATGTTTCGATAATAGGAAAACCGAATGTAGGTAAATCTTCACTTTTAAACAGAATTTTAAAACAAGAAAGAGCGATAGTTACAGATATTGCCGGAACTACAAGAGATTTGATAAATGAAGATGTGGAGCTTAAAGGAATCAGATTAAATATTAATGATACTGCGGGGATAAGAGAAACAGAGGATGTTGTTGAAAAAATAGGGGTTGAAAAATCAATAGAGGCGAGTGAAACGGCAGACCTTAATTTAGTTATCTTTGATATCTCGAGAAGTTTTGATGAAGAAGATGAAAAAATAATAGAAATTGCAAACAGAAAAAAATCTATCGGTATATTAAATAAAGTTGATTTAGAAAGAGTTTTGGTAGTTTCTGCTTTGAAAGAAAAAATAAATTTTCCGCTTTTAGAAATTTCTGCACTTGAAAACAGAGGTATCGACAAACTTGAAGATACAATAACGGATATGTTTTTTGACGGGAAAATAGAAATTGAAAATAAGGCTTTGATAACAAATGTCAGACATCAAAACAATTTAAGATGTGCATTTGAATTTTTACAGTCGTTTTTAGAAGATATAAAAAATTCAGTGCCTAT
>JALEHY010000059.1 GCA_022770425.1 Parvimonas sp.
TTACGCCAATTGGTAAACATTAAGATTATTTCATCATAATTTACCATAAATTAAGTTATCAAAAAGGAAATTATGATATAATAACAGAGATTACGCCAATTGGTAAACATTAAGATTATTTCATCATAATTTACCATAAATTAAGTTATCAAAAAGGAAATTATGATATAATAACAGAGATTACGCCAATTGGTAAACATTAAGATTATTTCATCATAATTTATCGAAATTTAAGTTATCAGGAAGGTAATTGTTATATAATAACCTTAATATTATGCCTTGTGGAAAATATTAAGGTATTTTATCATAATAATAAAATTATTTAAAGAGAAATATGATACAATAAATTAATATAAAATCAGAGAGGTATGTATGAAAATTTTGCATTTAATAAGCCAGTATCCAAGTAAAACAGGGAGTGGAATTTATTTAACTCAAGTTTATAAGAATTTTGATAAAAAAGGGTATTCACAGAAAGTTTTATGTTGTATGAACAAAGACGATATGATAGATGTTCCTTTTTCAGATGTAGAGGTAATTGAATTTAATGGAGGAGATATTGATTTTCCGGTTGTGGGTATGAGCGACATTATGCCTTATAATTCATTTTTGTTTTCAGAGTTAAAAGGAGAAAAGTTAGACAAGTATATAGAATTGTTAAAGAATAAAATTAAAAAAGTAGTAAATGAATTTTCACCGGATATTATTTTTACAAATCATTTGTATATTATTTCCTCAATAGTCGCACAGCTTGAGTTAAATTGTAAAGTATTTGCATTTTGTCATGGAACCTGTTTAAGACAGCTTTATAAAAATTCTCTGCATAAAGATTTTGTAAAAAGAGGAATTGAAAAATTAGACGGTATTTTTGCATTATCAGAGAAACAAAAAAATGAAATAAAACAGGTCTTTAATTATTCTATTGATAGAATATATGTCATTGGAGGAGGATATGACTTAGAGTTTTATTACAATAACAGCAAAAAAATCTATGATAATAACAGTCTTATAAAAATAATCTATGCAGGAAAGTTCAGTAGATCAAAGGGAGTATTATATTTATTAAAGGCATTTGAAAAAATAAAAGATAAATATAATGTTAAATTGATTTTGGCCGGAGGGGGCACAGGAGAAGAATATGATGAAATTATTTCTGTTTCAAGTACTATGAAAGATTCAATAGAAATAAAAGGTTATATGTCTATGAAAGAGATAGGTGATTTGTTCAGAAGTTGTGATATTTTTGCTATGCCGTCATTTTATGAAGGTCTGTCTTTAGTTACTATTGAAGCAATGGCATGTGGCCTTAAAATTGTTACTAATGAGTTAGAAAATTTAATTGATTTTGTAGGGGATGAAATTGTAAATAGCGATGTAATGCAAATAGTTTCTATGCCTAAACTTTATGATACAGATAAAATAGTAGAAAGTGAAGTATCTCAACACATATTGAATTGGACAAAAGCTTTATCATTACAGATAGAGAATCTTTTAAGCAACAGATCCGAATTTGATATTGAAAAGGAAATAAAAAAATTTAGTTGGAAAGAGATAGTAAATAATATTGAAACGGAAGTTTTTAAATAAATTTTATTAATGTAATAACATTTTTAGATAAGAAAAAACTATTTTACATTATTGTTTTTTTATGGTATTATATCCTTGAATTTTAAATTAAGGAGGAATTTATGAGAAAATTAACTAAATTATCTGCTTTATTATTAGTTGCATTGATGGGATTGTCTGCTTGTGGAAAGAGTGATAAAACCACTACAACTAATACTGCAGACTCAAAGACATCTGAAAAAATGAAAGGAGATGTTTTATTAGCTGAACAAAAAAAAGGTGCACTTGTAATTGATGTTAGAAAGACTGAACAATATGCAGAAGGACATATTAAAGATGCTAAGAATATTCCTTTAGCAACAATTGCCGATGAAATTGCAAAAGTAGAACCAAATAAAGATAAAAAAATTATTCTTTATTGTAACAGTGGAAATCAAAGCGGACAAGCTCAAAAGAAATTACAAGAATTAGGCTATAAAGATGTTCATAATGCAGATGGTGTTAAGGACTATAAGTATGAATTAGTAAAATAATTTTATTTTTAAAAGACTGAGATATCAGTCTTTTTTTATGCGAAAAATAGGATATTTTTTGGATATTTTTATTGTATTTAATTGAGAGGTTTAATATCACTGAATTTTTTAAGTTTTAAAATTTAGTAGTGAAAATTTTTATTAATTCTATTGAAAAATTTTAAAAAATATGTTAATATATCTTTGGAAAATTACTTTAAAGGTAGTTATTTTATTTTTGTATGGGTTTTTGTTGCAGTTTATAAGATAACTATTATCTTTATCAGTGATTATCAATTATAATGCTGGGAGGTGCTGGATATAAAAAAATTAATTTCTTTTTTTGCTATTTTTTTTGCTATTTTGTTTTCATTTAATTTTACTTCAAGTTATACAAATGCAGAAAAAAAGAAATATGAAAATTGGCAAGGCGTTGCTAAAGATATGCATTTAAAGTTTACAGAGGCTAAAGAATATATTGATAAAAATGAATATCAAAAGGGTTATGATGCCGTAAATTCGGCTTATTTTGATTATTATGAGATTCAAGGCTTTGAGAAAAATGTAATGGTTGCTATTTCGAATGACAGAGTTATGGAGATAGAAAGTCTGTTTAGAGAAATAAAACACGTTTTGCTTGGAAATACTTCCAAGTCATCTGAGGAAGTAAAAAAAATAATAGATGATTTGGATATGAAAGTTTATAAGGATGCTTTGGTTTTAGATAAGGTAATTTCAAAGTCCGCTCCTGATTCTGAAGGTAAAGTTGTATTTGAAAATGCACAAATACAAAAGGGTAATGAAAAGGAGAAAAATATTCAAGACTTTTTTACATCTTTTTCACTTATGCTAAGAGAAGGAATGGAAGCAATATTGGTTTGTGTAGCAATTATTGCTTATCTTGTAAAAACAGGAAATAAAAATTTATGTAAGTCTGTCTATTTGGGAATGGGAGCAGCGATTGTTTGTAGTTTTGGCTTAGCTTTACTTATAAATATGTTGCTTGGAGGAGTAGGACAAGAATTGCTTGAAGGTTGGACTATGTTCCTTGCAGTAATTGTATTGTTCTATGTTAGTAATTGGATTTTATCAAAGTCTGAAGAAGAAGCGTGGGAAAATTATATTCAGTCTAAAGTACAAAAATCTATTGACAATAGAAGTAAATGGGCTTTGGTTTTTGCTGCATTTTTAGCAGTGTTAAGAGAAGGTGCTGAACTTATTTTATTTTATAAAGCTGCTTTTTCAGGTAGCAGTAAACTTTTTTATCCCATTGCAGGTTTTTTTGCAGCAACAGCTGTTTTAATAGTTGTATTTTTAATTTTTAGATTTACTTCAGTTAAGATTCCGCTAAAACCATTCTTCTTGTTTACAAGCATTTTATTATATTTGATGTGTATATCATTTATGGGAAAAGGCGTTATTGAACTTACAGAAGCAGGCGTTATATCAGGCTCAACTGTCATACCTGCCATGAAAGGATGGAGTATTCCTATTTTGAATATTTATGACAGAGCAGAAACTTTGATTCCACAGATTATGCTTGTGATAATAACAGTTTGGATTTTAGTAGGACATTATTTTAAATTGAATAAGATAAAAAAAGAAAAATTAGATACTAATCATATAGTTAATAATTAAATTATAATAAAAAATTTAGGAGGAATTGATATGAAAAAAAGAAAAATGGTAGTAACTCTTGCTTTATTGGCTTCAATAGGTTTAGTAGGATGTCAAAAAAATGATACTGCAAAATTAAATGAACTTCAAAAGAAAGTTGAAGAAAAAGATAAACAAATTGCAGACCTTACAGCTAAATTAAAAGAATCCGGTGAAGAAGAAGTTGAGGCAGAGGCTCCAGGAGAATCAGGTTTTAAAGAAATAAATATAGGAGAAGAAAAACTGGTAGGACCTTTTCAAGTTGCAGCTGTTTATTTTCAAGGTGTTGATATGATTCCTGAAGGAAGACAACCAAGCGCTGCAGAATCAGATATGCACTTAGAAGCAGATATTCATTTACAAAAAGAAGAAGCTAAAAAGTATGGTTTCGGTTCAGGAAAAGATATCTGGCCTGCGTATTTAACAGTAAATTATAAAGTAATGAAAGATGGAAAAGAAGTTACTTCAGGGTCAATGATGCCTATGAACGCCGATGACGGAGCACATTATGGTGTTAATATCAAAAAAGATGTTATTAAGGTTGGAAATTATAAACTTGTTTTAGAAATTCAACCGTCAAGTGATTACTTGTTACACACTGATGAAGAAACAGGTGTTCCTGTAATTAAAGATGGCGGAAAAGATGCTGCTGCAAAATATTTCCAAAAACAAGTTGTTGAGTTTGATTGGAACTATACAGGAGAACAATTACAAAATAGATAATGATTTATATTTTTATTTGGTATAATTGTTAATAGTGATTACTTTTAAAAGGTAATTGTGTTATAAAATCTAATAATTCATGAAAATAATCAAATCCTCTCTTGCAATTTGCAAGAGAGGTTTTGGTGTATTTTAGAAAGGAAGTTTATTTTGGGAAAATTTTTCGTTGATATTATTTTTGCAATAGGTACGTTTTGCGTATTTTTTGCATTTGTGCTATCATTTTTGAAAAAAAATAATACTGTTGTCAATAAGGTAATTTCTTTTTCCATTTTATTTTTAGCAACGGCATTAGGAATTTATATACATATTCTTAGGATACATAATAAAAGAGAAATGGTGCACACAGTTACAAAGTTAAACAGGTATGTGTTATCTGTTTGTCTGTTTGTATTTATTTTGGTCGGAATTTTATTTATTATTAGTTATTTTATAAGAAAAAATAAAAGGATAATTAAGATATTAACTTCTATAAATTTGTATTTGATGTTTATAATTATATCATTTATGATATATCTAATCATTCCGAGAATTTTGACTCAAGCAATGGAATTTGTTGCTTTTGGTGAAGATTCTGTAAGTACTCTGACACTTTTTAGAATAAGCGGGTATATTCTTGGTCTTTTAGTAGGAATTATTCTTGTACTATCATTATACAAAATGCTTATAAGATGTGATAAAAAATTGTATACAACAGTTTCAGTTTCAATTTTTTTACTGCTTTTTGTTGAATATTTTGTTAGAGGTGTTTCTGCAATTGTAAGGCTTAAACAATATTTGAAAAAAGATTTTAATTTAGGTGCAATATTAACAGAAAATAGTAGCTTTTTTGGAATAAAAGCATTTGACTTGATGATATTTGAAGATAAAAGTGATGTTTACTTTATATCTTTTGCATTTGTCATTTTATTGTTTAGTGTAATTTTCTTTGTTTATTCTAATAAAAAAGTAAAAGGTAATTATGAAAATAATGCAAAATTAAGAAAAGAAAAATGGAGATTAATCGTAAACAGAAGATGGGCGTATTCTTCATTATTTATGTCATTTATTATGGTTTTTTCTGTAACATATTTGAATTATTATCTAACTAAACCGGTTGAACTTACTGCCGCTCAACCGTTTCAAGAAGATGGAAGTAACATTATAATTCCTTTATCAGATGTTGACGACGGTCATTTGCATAGATTCTCGTATAAAAAAGACGGACACGACATAAGATTTATAGTGGTTAAAAAGCCGAACAGTACGGCGTACGGGATTGGACTTGATGCTTGTCAGATCTGTGGAGTTGCAGGATATTATGAAAGAAAAAATGATGTTATATGCAAAAGATGTGATGTTGTTATGAATAAAGCTACAATTGGATTTAAAGGTGGATGTAATCCCATACCTTTTGAATATAAAATAGAAAATTCAAAAATAATAATAGATAAGAAAGTTTTAGATAAAGAAAAGGAAAGATTTCCGATAGGTGAATAATATGTTTTGGAGAATGGTTTTTGGAACGGTTATAAGGCAGCGAAAAAAAATGTTTATGATAGCATTTACTATTGCCTTAGGAGTTTCTCTTGCAACAGCAATGCTTAATGTAATGCTTGGTGTCGGAGACAAAGTTAATAAAGAATTAAAAACTTATGGTGCAAATATAAATGTCGTATCAAAAGATGCTTCATTAATTTCTGATTTATACGAAATTGAAAATAATGATAAAGCAACAAGTGATAAATATTTAAAAGAAGAAGATTTACCTAAAATAAAACAAATATTTTGGGGATTTTCTATTGTTGATTTTACTCCTTATTTACAAAAAAATGTTAGTGTCAATAATCAGAAAACTAAATTAATAGGAACATGGTTTAATAAACACATGGATTTGACTACCGGAGAAACGATAGATACCGGTATGAAAAATTTGAAAAATTGGTGGAAAATTACAGGACAATGGCTTGATGAAAAAGACGATAACTTTGTTATGGTAGGAAGTCTTTTTGCAGGGAGAAATAATATAAAAGTCGGGGATAGTGTTGATATTAAGTACAATAATATCTCAAAAAGTTATAAAGTAAAGGGTATTTTTGAATCCGGAGGAGATGAAGACTTAAATGTTTTTTCGACTTTATCTTCATCACAACAATTATTCGGTGTTGAAGGAAAAATTTCAAATATTGAAGTTTCAGCGTTGACTACACCTGATAATGAATTGGCAAAAAAAGCAACTCGTGATCCGAATAGTCTTACTCCTTCAGAATACGAAACTTGGTATTGTACAGCTTATGTAAGTTCAATATGTTATCAAATTCAAGAAGTTGTTCAAGACAGTGTTGCTAAACCTATAAGACAAGTTGCGGAATCTGAAGGAAAGATTTTAGATAAGACAAAGTTACTTATGATCTTAATTACTGCACTTAGTTCAATAGGTTCTGCACTTGGAATTTCAAATTTAGTTACTGCGACAGTTATGGAAAAAAGTCAGGAAATAGGATTGATAAAGGCAGTTGGTGGTTCTAATATTCGAATTACGCTTTTGATATTGACAGAAATAATAATAACAGGAATAATAGGTGGAATTTTAGGCTATTTTATAGGCCTTGCATTTACTCAAATAATAGGTGTAACTGTGTTTAAATCTTATATCGAGCCGGCTATCATGGTAATTCCTATTGATATTGCTTTAGTTTTTGGAGTTTCTATAATAGGAAGTATCCCTGCAATAAATTATTTATTTAAACTTAAACCTACAGAAGTGTTACATGGGAGGTAGACTATGACAAAACGAAAAATGTATTTAAAAATGATTTTGAGTTCTTTTGTTAGAAGAAAGTCAAGGATGTTAGTAGCACTTTTAGCTGTAATAATAGGCTCAACTATAATGTCAGGACTAATTACGATATATTTTGACATTCCAAGACAATTAGGAAAAGAATTTAGATCTTATGGAGCTAATTTTGTATGTTTGCCAAATAATGAAAAAATAAATAGTGATGATTTTAATAAATTTAAAGAGGTAGTAAAAAATAAAAGTGTAGTTGGAATTGCACCTTATAGATATGAAACTACAAAAATAAATCAAAAACCTTATATTTTGGCTGGAACGGATATGGACAATGCTAAAAAAAACAGTCCGTTTTGGTATGTAGAAGGAAATTGGACTACAAGCAATGATAAAGAAAATGTTATGATTGGAAAAGAAATAGCTAATACTTTAGGACTTTCTGTCGGAGATAAATTTAAGGTTACAGGAGTGAAATATGGTAAGAGTGCAGTTGCTTCTACTGTTGAAGATTCAGCTGAAAAAAGTAAAGAAAAAGACAGTACAGATGATTTTTATGAGGCAACGCTGACTGTAAAAGGGATTGTAACTACCGGTGGTAATGAAGAATCTTTCATTTTTCTTAATTTAAATAAATTGAATGAAATTATAGAAGATGAAACAAAAATTGATTCAATAGAATGTAGTATTGAAGCAAATCATACTGAGCTTGATAGTTTGGCTAAAGAAATAAATTCAAAAATACCAAATATTTTTGGAACGGCAGTTAAAAGGGTAACCCAATCACAAGATACTGTTTTAAATAAACTGACAGCGCTTATATTGCTTGTAAATGTAGTCATCTTGATACTTACAACTATATCTGTTTCTACAACTATGATGGCAATAATTGCAGAACGTAGAAAAGAAATTGGATTAAAAAAAGCTTTAGGAGCAGACGACAGAGAAATAATTATGGATTTTGTAGGAGAAAGTGTATTACTTGGACTTATAGGGGGGCTTATAGGTGTCGCTCTTGGTTTTGTTTTTGCACAAAGAGTAAGTTTGAGTGTTTTTGGAAGATTAATTACATTCCAATATTTACTTATCCCTGTTATGATGATTGTTTCGGTTTTAGTAACCACTTTGGGTTGTATGTTACCTGTAAAAAAAGCTCTTGAAATTGACCCTGCATTAGTGTTAAAAGGAGAATAGTATGGATAAAGATAAAATTATATTAGAATTAAAGGATGTTTCGAAAATTTACGAGTCAGTTAATGCACTAAGTAATATAAATTTACAAGTTAAAAAAGGAGAATGGATTGCTATTATGGGTTCATCAGGTTCCGGTAAAACAACTATGATGAATATAATAGGATGTATGGATAGACCTTCTCACGGACAAGTTCTTATTGATGGAAAAGATATTTCAAATGAGAGTCAAAAAAATTTAACAAAAATCAGAAGAGAAAAGATTGGGCTTGTTTTTCAACAATTTCATTTGATAAGTTATTTAACTGCACTTGAAAATGTAATGGTTTCACAATATTATCACAGTATGATTGATGAAAAAGAAGCGATGGAAGCACTTAGAAAAGTCGGACTTGCAGATAGAGCAAAGCATTTGCCGAGTCAACTTTCCGGAGGTGAGCAACAAAGAGTTTGTATTGCAAGAGCACTTATAAATAATCCGGAAATTATTTTAGCTGATGAACCTACAGGAAATTTAGACGAAGCCAATGAAATTCTTGTAATTGAGATTTTAAAGGAATTACATAGAGAAGGAGCAACTATAATAGTTGTAACTCATGATGCAGAAGTCGGAGAGGTTGCACAACGAAAAATAACTTTAGATTATGGCAAAATTGTAGATGATAAATTATTGACAATCTAAAAAACGTATGATAGAATATTTGTTGAGGTGTTGTATGAAAAATAAATTTTTAAATTTGAGTTTGTCTATTTTTCTTTTAACATTGACTGCTTGTCATGGAAAACAAACTTTAAAAGACGGTAATTATGAAGGTAATTATAAAGATGATACTTCTTCAGTTAAAGTATATATTACCGTAAAAGATGGGAAAATTATTGATTGTAAAAGTGAAGAAAGAGATTTAAGAAATGGTAAAAATGAGATAAAAGACGAAAATTACGCTAAAGATGATGCCGATTTTAACTATAAAATTGCACAAAAAGCTGTGAAAAACAGTCAGGGGTATGCCAAAAAACTCGTTGAGGTACAAGATATAAATCAAGTTGACTCTGTAAGTGGAGCGACGGTTTCTAATAAGAGATTTAAAGAAGCAGTTAAAGATGCTTTTAAGGAAAAATAATTACCAAAATTAAGGAGGTATTATGGAATATTTTAAGAGAAAATGTATCAATATTGTTGTAATTGTTTTGGGATTAATAATGGCACTTGTTCCTTTTGTGATTGCTCCTGTTTGCCCTGCTATGGCAAACGGAATGTATATGAGTTGTCATTATAGTGCGCTTTTAGCAATGTATTGTGGGATTGCTGTTGCTATTATTGCATTTGTTGGAATGTTTTTGAATAATAAGATGTTTGGAATTTTAATTAATGTTTTAAATTTGGCTATTGCTTTAGCTGTTATTTTAATTCCAAATAAAATTTTAAAAATTCAAATAGGTGTTATGAAAAACGGAATGCCTAAATTTATGGGTTATTGTATGAAAGATACTATGCATTGTATAGCTAATCATACTTTTGTTATAACGACAACAATATCAGCTATTATTGCTATTTTATCTTTAGGCAGTTTGATTTATATTCTTATGAAAAAAGAGAAGTAGAATGAAAAAGAGTATTATAAAATTTTTAGCAAAAGAAAATATCAGAAAAAAACCGCTTAGAAGTATTTGTCTTATGAGTATTGTGGCGATATTTGTAGTATTTCTGTTTTGTGGAACAATACTTTCTACAAGTATTTCCAACGGGGTAAATGCATTATCCAACAGACTTGGAGCTGACATAATTGTAGTTCCCGAAGGTTATAAAGCCAACATCGAAAGTGTTTTGTTAAAAGGAGAACCAAGCGAGTTTTATCTTCCTGACGGAGCGTTGGAAAAAGTTAAAAATATTGAAGGAATCGAGGAAGTAACACCACAATTATATGTTGCTACTTTAGCTGCGTCTTGTTGTTCATATCCTGTACAGATTATAGGGATAGACTATGAAACAGATTTTTTGATAAAGCCATGGTTACAGAAAACACTTAATCGTGATTTGAAAGATGATGAAGTTATAATAGGAAGTCATATCGTCGGAGATGACAATGCTAAGGTAAAATTTTTTGATAATGAGCTTTCTGTTGTAGGACGTTTGGAACAAACAGGGATGGGTTTTGATGCAGCTGTATTTGTAAATATGAACACTGCAAAAAAACTTGCAAAGGCGAGTGAACGAATACAAAAAAATCCTGCATCTGAAGGAGAAAAAATTTCAACAATTTTAATAAAATTAAAATCAAATTATAATGTTACCGAAGTTTCAAATAAAATTATGAAAGAACATGCAAAAGACGGACTTTTTGCTATGTTTAGTAAAAAATTTGTGAATGAAGTTTCTTCAAATCTAAAAGTTATTTCAAGTTATATTTATTTGTCAATTTTTATTATATGGGTAATGTCAACAATATTACTTGCAGTTGTATTTTCAGTAATATTGAATGAAAGAAAAAAAGAATTAAGTGTCCTAAGGATACTTGGAGCTTCAAAGAAAAAACTGTCAAATATAATTATTACAGAAGCTGTATATATAGGATTTTATGGTTCGATTATAGGAATTTTTGTCGGTGTTATACTTATGTTTAGTTTAATGCCTATTATTCAGAAAAATTTAAATCTTCCTTTCTTATTGCCTTCTGTACTTAATTTGTGTTTAGTTGCTCTTGTTTCTTTATTGGTTGGCGTTCTTGTAGGAGCCTTATCTTCATTTAATTCTGCAAGAAAAATCAGTAAAACAGATGCTTATTTGACAATGAGGGAGAATGAATAATGTCTTTGAAAATTGAAAATTTATATAAAACTTATATCAGAAGAAATGAATTTAATGCCGTTGATAATGTAAATTTGACTGTAAATCAAGGAGAGTTTATTTGTATTGTAGGGAAGTCCGGAAGTGGTAAAAGTACATTGCTTAACATAATCTCAGGAATTTTAACTCCTACAAGTGGAGAGATTTACTTTGATGGAAAAGAAATCACAAAACTTTCTGATAGTGAAAAGTCATTTTTTAGAAATGATGTTATAGGATTTGTGCCACAGTCTACAGTTACTTTATCAACACTTACGGTTATAGATAATGTATTAGTACCGTTTTTTTTGAATAGAAGAGAAGCTGATGCTTACGGAAGAGCAAAATATTTATTGGGTATGCTTGGAATTTTAGAACTTGAAAATTCTTATCCTAAAGAACTTTCCGGTGGAGAATTAAGGCGTGTTACAATAGCAAGGGCTCTTATGAATAATCCTAAAATGATTTTAGCAGATGAAGTTACTTCTGATTTAGATGTACAAAATACAAAAGAAGTTTTGGAAATATTGAAAAAAATAAACAAGGATAACAATACTACAATAATTCTTGTAACTCATGACTTAGCATGTTTAGAATATGCAGATAAAGTTTATACTATGGATTCAGGTAAAATTACACAGGGGAAACAAATTTAAAATATAAGTATAAAAAAGTACAGATTTGATTAAATGTCTGTACTTTTAATTTAAATGAAAAAGAGCCATTTCAGGCTCTTTTTCTATATAAAATTTAAGTGTGAGTTTCTCTTACAATGTGTATTGAAGAGAGGTAATTTGTGTGTGCATTAATTAAATAGTAGGTTTAAAAACAGTTTGCTCAGTTATTTCTGTAGCAAGTGTTTCTAAAGCTAATTTTGTTCTTGTGTAACGCAATTTATGTTGTTCTTCCTTGCTTGTTGAAGGATCACCAAGTGGATAAGGAATTGAAATTGTAGGAACTATTCTGTTAGTACCGACAGTCATGGCAACAGGAACTAAATTACACATTTGTACTATAGGCATTCCTGATTTTTCAATTGCTTTTACTATCGTTGCACCGCAACGTGTACAAGTACCTCAGGTTGATACCATTATACACCCGTCAACACCGGCTTCTTGAAGCAATTTTAACATTTCTTCTCCCATTCTTTTAGCTTCTGCTTGAGTAGTACCTGTTCCAACTGTTGAATAGAAGTATTCGTGTAATTCTCCAAAAACACCTTCATTTTTAAGTTCAACTAATACATCCCAAGGAACAATAACATTTGGATCGGCATCAGCAGCAGCCGGGTCAAATCCTGCATGAATTGTCTTAAATTCTCCACCTTTAAGTCTGTCCATTGAGGAACAATCATAACGACCCCATCTTGTTGCAGATGCTGATTGAATTCTGTCAGGATTATCAACAGGAACTATACCTCCTGTATTTAAAACAGCAATCTTTGCTTTTGATAAATCTTTAATCGGAGAGGCGATAGGAATTAGTTCCTTTTTAGGAATAGGTAATTCTGAAACATATTCTTCATTGGCAATTTTTTTAAGAAGCATATCTACACCACGTCTTGATGCAGAAACAGGTTCTTCTAACCAAATTTGGTGTCTTATTCCACGTTTGAAATATCCTTCAGCTTCAGCGCCTTTAGTTTCTTCTCCCTTTAATAATTTATTTGCATAAAGAGCCATTTTTTCAGTATCTTTTTTTACAAATGCCGCAGAGTTTCCTCCATCAAATATAGGCATTTTTGTCTTAAACATTTCAACACCCGGATTTTCTACATGCATAGAAGTTAATACAGGAACATTGAATTTTTTTGCAACAGCTTCACAGATATTACCGCAAGCAACTCCATAACGTCCGGCTTGAAATGCAGGACCTGCAATAAAAACATCGAATTCTATATTTTCTAACATATCTAAAATTTCTTTTATTGCTAATTCGGTATTTGAACCCATATAATTATCTCCACAAATTACTGTATGAGAAATTTCAGCATCTAAAGCTGCTTGTAGGGCAATACCCGGACCGATTTTTCCTTCTCTTAGTTCAGGTTTAAAATCTGCTTTATCTTCTCCGCCGATTCCTGCGAAGAATTGATTTATATAATGAATAGCTTTTTTCATAAAATCACCTCTTAAAATTCTTTCATTGTTTTTACTGACCAACCACAGATTGAGTCACCACAGAACATAGCATTATTTTCCATAATTATTGAACCGTCTTCTCTAACAGAAGGTCCTAAAATTTCATCAAATGCCCAGCCTCCTGACAAACCGTCTCTTGCAAGTGCTTGAAGTTCTCCGATAACTTTTTTTCTTGGAGGAAGTTCAATTAATTCAGATACATTTCCTGTTGAAACAAGTGCATTTGCTTTTTCATCAAGTACAACCAATGGTTGAGATGCTCCGTCACGACCGGTACATTCATTACTTATACCTACTGTTTTAATTCCGGCATCTTCTAAAGCAACGATACATCTTATATAGTCAGTATCAGGATTTCCGTATCCTTCTTCAGTAACTATCGCAGCTTCGGCACCTAAAGATTTTGCAATGTTAGTCATTATTATTGCAGATCTTTCTTTTTGATCTAAAGCAACATTTAAGTTTGATAATATAACTCCTAAAAAGTTAATAGTTTTTCCATGTTCTTTATATAATTCTCTGATAGTAGGGAAGTTTTGAAAATCATAAGTTGACCATTTTGATGAACATGGCATAAAGCTACCTGAGATTATTGCTCCGTCTAAAATTTCATTTGGATTCATAAATGTTGGAACAAAATGGTTTAAATCCCATCCGTAAATTAAATCATTATATCCCATTTCTTCCATTTGAGATTGAGGTTGCATTACTAACACAACTTTTGGTAAACTGTTTACTTGTTCAGTTCTGTTTAAAACAGGATCAAATTCAAAAACATCTGTATCATCAGGAGTTAACTCTTTAACTGTTTGTCCCAAATACTCTGCAAATTTATGTGTTGCCCATCTGATTGCACGATTTTTCTTTTGTTGTTCATATCTTTCAAATTCTTCATCAGTGTCAGCAACAATACAGATGTTTATAAGTTTTCCAAAAATAGTATATTTTTGACCTTCTCCACACATATCGATTAAGCCATCCCCAAAGCTACCCCAATGCATTCCTACACCAAGTACACTTACACCTTTAAGTGCATGAAGTTTTCCTTCACCTGAAGGAACTATGTCTCCTGTAACGCCAGGGAATAAAGTTCTTCCGTCAACTCTAACTCTTGGTTCAACAGCTTCTTTTATAGGAACAATTCTGATGTCCTCTCCTGGTCTTGCAATTTCAATGTCAACTTCTGTTATATGTTCATCTCTTAAGATAAAATCACAAGCCTCTTTTTTATTAATTGTTAAAACGCCGTTTTCAAAGAATGTTCTTTCACCAAAAACAACATCTTTAACATGAAAATTACCGATTTCTAATTTCATAAAATCCTCCTTTATTTTTTATTAAAATTAAAATTATATAAGATAATCTTAAAAATCTTAATTTTAAAAATGTTTATTTAATCAAGTTAAAAACTTAATTATAATTTGTTTTTCAGTACAAATTCGTCAGTTTTTAATGCTTTTACCAATGAGTACATACTAAATATCATAATAAAAGCAAATGGGAACGCAGCAATTATTGATATAGTTTGTAACATCTTTAATCCGTTTGCGGAACCAATCATTAAAGATAATGCAAGTGCAGACTGTACAATTCCCCAAATAGTTTTTTTTGTGTTTGTAGGATTTAAATCTCCTTCTTGAGATAACATACCTAAAACAAAAGTAGCAGAATTTGCTGAAGTTATGAAGAACGTAAATAACAGTATTATTGCTACAAATGATAGTACTGCTCCAAGCGGAACTTCATTCATAACTATAAAGAATGCAGTGGCAGTGTTTTTTGCAGCATCAATTAAAACTTCAGTTGCAGTTCCAAAGTCAATTCCTGCAAAAATTGCGAACCATACGAAAGAAACCACAGTAGGAACTAACATAACTCCTGCAATAAATTCTTTAATAGTACGACCTTTTGATATTCTTGCGATGAATATTCCGGTAAACGGAGCCCAAGCAATCCACCAAGCCCAATAAAATACTGTCCAATCACCAAACCAATTGCTTTCTCCGAAAGCTCCTACTTCTAATGAACTTTGTACAAAATTTTGAATATAAAGTCCTGTTCCTTCAACTAAAGTTCTTAAAATTCTTACAGTCGGGCCGAATAGGAAAGAGCCGACTAATAGAATAATTACTAAAACTAAATTCAAGTCTGAAATTGCCTTTATACCTTTTTCAACCCCTGAAATTGCCGTCCAAGTATAAATAATTGTTATACTTACAACTAATATTATTTGAACTAAAGGTGTTTCAGGAACTTTGAACATATAATTTAAACCGCTGTTTATTTGTTGAGTTCCAAGTCCAAGTGATGTAGCCATACCTGCTGCAGTTGCAAATACTGCAAGAATGTCAATAATTTTTCCAATAGGCCCCTTAGCACCTTTTTCCCCTAAAATAGGAATAAATATACTGCTTATTAATCCGGGTTTTCCTTTTCTAAATTGCATATACGCTAAACCAAGACCTAATATACAATAATTTGCCCAAGGATGAAGTCCCCAGTGTAGAAATGATTTTGTTATTGCAAACTTTGCCGCTTGTTCAGTAAGTCCATTTCCGTCTATAGGATTAATATAGTGACTTAAAGGTTCGGCAATTCCAAAGAATACAAGTCCAATTCCCATACCTGCTGAAAATAACATCGCAAACCAAGACGTATTTGAAAATTCCGGTTTAGAATCGTCACCACCTAACTTTATGTTTTTATACTTACTGAAAAAACCGATCCAAATTGCAAAAACAATAAAAGAGGTCATCGTTAAAGTATAAAACCAATTAAAATTTGATGATAAAAACTTAAAAGATACTGTTCCGGCAAATTCAAAAGATGACGGACTTATAAAGCCCCAAAAAACGATTGCCAATGTTAAAACTATAGAAGCATAGAAAACAGTATTGTCTTTTTTGTTCATAAAAATCTCCTTTCTAATAAAAATTTTATTTTTTAATTTACAAAAAATCAATAAAAATTTATTGTAAAATATAATATAAAATAAATCGTATTATAAAATATAATCACGATTATTTTATAATCTATGATAAATATACCATAAAATTAAATCGTTTACAATACTTTTTTTATAAAATTTTAATTTTAATTTTTAATATTTTTTCTTTATAGGATATTATTTTAACAAATATAAATTTAAAGAAATTGCATTTTTGAGGAACTTAACTCTAAAAATAATTGTATTTTTGGCTAATTGGTTTTAAAAATTAAAATGTTAAGTTAAACTATGGTAGTGTAAGTAAAATATAAATTTTATTATGCGTTATGTCTTTAACTTTTTTAATATTATTGTAAAAAAATATAGGTTAAAAAGCAGTTATTTTAACAATAAATTTTATTTGATATTATCATTTTTTTATGATAGAATATTAAAATAAGGAGATTATAATGGAAAATTTAGATAAAAAATTTAAACAAAGAGTTAGAATGATAAAATATTTCATTGATGCTACTATTGAAATTATTGAAAAAGAAGGATATGAAGGAGTTACAATTAGAAAAGTAGCAGATATTGCAGGATATAATAGTGCTACAATATATAACTACTTTGACAATTTAGAACATTTATTGTTTTTTGCATCTATGCATTATTTACAAGAATATATTGACGAGATACCTAATTACATAAGTACTGCTAAAGATTCAAGAGAAATTTATTTGATGGTGTGGCAGTGTTATATAGAATCTTCTTTTAAAAAACCGCAAATATATTACACAATATTTTTTTCAAATTTAAAGAAGGATTTAGAGTTATATGTTGAACAGTATTATGGTTATTTTCCTCTTGATGTAAAGAAATATCCTAAAATTGTTAGAGAAATGCTTATGTCAAAGTCAATCAGCAAGAGGAGTTTGATTTTGATGGATGCTTGCATTGAAGAAAATATAGTTTCAAAAGACAGAGCCGAAATTATAGACAATTTAGTAATTTGTGTTTATGAGAGTATGCTTTTAAAAGTTTATAGGGGCAGTATAAATGCTTCAGTTGCCAATGAGTTAGTTAATAATTATATTGTTGAAATATTTGATAGAATGAAATAATTGGAGAATGATATGAAAGATTTTGGAATAAATGTTAAATTTAATTATGACTTGGAAGAATTTTTAGAAAAAGTAGATAATTTTTGTGAAAATTCTAATTATGGATATGATGTAAGCGAAAAAAACGGAGAAATATTTATACATATTGAACTTTTGCCATATTTACCTATTGAGTTTAAGTTTTCTGATGATATAATTTTAGAGGAAAAAACTTGTTATTTTGGTAGTGGGTATCATGTTTTGGTATGTAATTTTTTAAGGGAATTAGAAAATTATTTATGTTGTGAATTTAAAGTTTTTGATGAAACTGATTTTTATGTAAATAAAGATTATGCTATTTTAAAAGAAAAGTTTGAAATTTGGATGAGTGAAAGAGTTGAAAAAATAGTTCAAAACAATGATAATATACGGATTAAGTCAATTCTTGTAGCAAATCAAAGAAATTATCCTATAACTAAAGAAGATTATGTTTTAACATATATGGGAGCTGTGTCCTTTAGTGAATTTGATAAACTTAGAACTGAGGGCATAAAATCTGTTTGTGAAAGATTTTTCTTATTCAATAATGAAGTTGTAGATGGTTTTAATTGCGAAAATTATTTGTTATATCATATTTGGAACAATTTAAAAGATTTAACTTTGGTAGATGATTTTGATGAGAGAATGTCACTTGTGATGTTTATGTTTGAAAATTTAATAGAAAATAATGTGCAGATTCATTTGCCTCAAAAGTATGCAAGAGAAATTTATAAATATATGGGAGTTAATAACTTTTCTGCTTCAAATTTTCTTTTTAGGAAAGTTAAGTATGATATAGGATATGTTAATTATGATACAATATTTTCAGATTTTGATGTTAATCTTTTAATTCCCGGTTATTTTAACTATAACAGTAAGATTGATTCATATGTTTCACTCGATAATTTGATAAGTATATATGAGTATATAACAGATGACGAGGTGTCATTTGAAAATTACAAATTATTGACTGATAAAGATGCTTATAAAATTTATATCCAAGAAGTAAAAAATAAAGGAAAGATATTTACAAGAATTCAATGCGAAGATGACGATTATGGTTATTTATCTGTTGATGATTACAAAAATATTGAATGTGAAGAATCTAATTGTAAAATAGTTGATACTAAGAACGGTAAATTTTATGATATCAGTATTTTAGGAACTGATTCTACAGATATACTGGAAAGTATGTTAAAGTTAATGGTATAGGTGATATTATGAAAGAAAAAAAGTTTTCGAAAGATGATATATTTGAAATACTTAAAAAGCGAATAGTTACATTGGAGTATGAACCCGGAAAAATTTTAAATGAGGTTGAACTATCAGAGGAATTTGATGTTAGTAGAACCCCTATAAGACAGGTGTTTCAACAATTGCAAAATATAAGTTTGGTACATATTGTACCAAGATACGGTGTTCAAGTTGCACCACTTAATTTTTTGAATATAAAGTCTTTATTTGAAGTTACTAAAGTTTTAGACCCATTGGCAACAAAACTTGCCGTAAAAAAACTAACAAAAAGTGATTTACAAAGGTTAAAAGAAATAGTTGCAACTTTAGAAACTTACGACACTACCAAAGATTACCAAGAAGCTATACTGTTAGATGAGGAATTTCATAAGATAGTGACAAAAACTTGTGCGAATACATGGCTTATAAAAATATTAACGAATTTACATTGCCAGACCGAAAGACTTTGGCATTATTGTGATATTTACTTTAGTGACATGGAAATTTTTACAAGGACATTTAGAAAAATAGTAGAAGCATTTGAAAAACAAGATGAAGAAATGGCAGAACATTATGCTAAAGAACATATTGAAGATTTTGTTGAAAAAATAAAATCTGCACTTTTATAATGTTAAAAATAAATATCATTGTTTTATATGTATAATTTAGAATTTGATGTTGTAAAAATTTAAAATTTTAGAAACACTTCCAATTTTTTGGGAGTTTTTTATTGCAGTATATTAAATTATTGAGATAAATATAGTTATTTATATTTTAAAATATAGGAACAAAAGATAATTATTTTTAAAAAAACTTTTAAAACAAACATAATTTAATATAAAAATTACGTTTTTGAAATATTTATAAATGATTTTATATTTTTCATAAAAAAATTTTATTCAGAAAAATTTATTTAAATTTTAACTTTTTATAAATTTATTTTTCAAAATATCGTTTACTTTATAAAAAATACATATAAAATACTTTTGAAAAACAATAAAAAATATATTATAATACAAATATCAAAGGAGATGATTTGCTTGAGTATAGAAATTGTATCTAATAATTCTTTGGTAAAAGAGAAATATGAAAATGTGATTTTCGTAGAAGGAGATTATATAGATGTATTAGTCAGTTGTAGAGATTTAATACATAAGGGATATTCTTTAATCAGTCATCCGTTACCTGCAAGTATAAGAATGGTGTTTTCTTCCATAAGAAGTATTGTTTTAGAAAAAAATAGTTCTTTTGATGAAGAAAGTGCATTGATTATTGAAGATTCAATTGAAAAATATAGGCTTACTATGAAAAACAGAAAAGTTGATTACAGAAATGTAAAGGATTATGAATTTGTGGATTTGATGCTTGTTGAAAGTGCAATTGAAGAGCATAGAGTTCTTACAAGTTTTTAATAAAATGGAGGTGGTATTTTGAAATTACAAATGAACAGAATCTTCATTAAAGGTTTGGCATTTGGTGAAGAAACAAAAGTAGAAAATCATACTTTGTTTATTAACAAAGAGGAAATCGTTAATAAGTTAAAGACCGAACCGGGAGTTAGAGATATTGATATTGATTTTGCGATTCCCGGAGAAAAAACGAGAATTATACCGGTTAAGGATGTTATCGAACCGAGAGTTAAGATTAAAGGAGCGAAAGGATTTGCAGGCGTTACAACTGATGTTGCTCAATTAGGAGAAGGCGTTGTAAATGTTCTTTATGGTGCTGCTGTTGTAACTATAGGGGATATAGTAGGTTTCCAAGAAGGCGTTATTGATATGTGGGGAGAAGGAGCAAAGTGGACTCCGTTTTCAAAAACATATAATATTGTTATAGATATCAAGGTGGTTGACGGATTACATCCTCATGAACATGAAGAAGTAGTTAGACTTGTAGGACTTAAAGCAAGTGAGTTAATAGGTGAAGCGGGAAGAAATGCTGTTATTGATGAAACCTTAGAGTTTAATATCGGAGATAATGCTGAGGAAACTAAAAAATATCCTAATTTACCGAAAGTTGTTTATGTTGAAATGTTAATTTCACAAGGTTTACTTCATGACGGTTATATATATGGGGTATGTTCAAGAAGTACATTACCTACATTGATTCATCCAAATGAAGAGTTGGACGGTGCGGTAATTAGCGGAAACTGTGTAGCTGCATGTGATAAGATTACTACATATCAACATCAAAATAATGCTTGTATTCTTGATTTATACAAACGACACGGGAAAGATATAAATTTTGTTGGAGTTGTATTAACTCCTGAACTTACAACTTTAGCAGGAAAATTCAGATGCTGTGATTATACTGCAAAACTTTGTAAACTTTTAGGAGCAGATGGAGTTATAGTAAGTGAAGAAGGCTATGGAAATCCTGATTCAGACTTAGTAATGATTTGTACAAGACTTGAAAAACAAGGAATTAAAACTGTTCTTGTAACTGATGAATGTTCAGGTTGGGATGGAATGAGTCAACCTTTGACAGATACCTCAAAAGAGTCTGTAGCTGTTATATCAACAGGAAATGTAAGCCATGTTGTTCATTTAGAAAAAGCTGATAAAGTTGTTGGGGATTCCAATGCTATTGCAAATTTAGCAGGTGGTTGGGACGGAGCTTATAATCCTGAGACCGGAACTCTTGATTGTGAATTAAATGCAGTTATAGGTGCTACTTCCGAAATAGGATATCATAATGCTACTGTTGAATTATATTAAGAGAGGTGATTATTTTGAGTAAAAAAGTATTATACTATATAAACCAATTCTTCGGACAAATAGGTGGAGAAGAAATGGCCCATGTAGCACCGACTTTTGATGAAAAAGCTGTTGGTCCTGCAATGGGATTTAACAGAGCTTTAGAAGGAAATGCTGAAGTAGTTGGAACCGTTATTTGTGGAGATAACTATTTTAACGAAAATTTGGACGATTCTTTAAGATTTCTTAAAGAAATTATGGATAAAGTAAATCCTGATATTGTTGTTGCAGGTCCTGCTTTTAATGCAGGTAGATATGGAATGGCCTGTGCTGGAGTTGCAAAGTTTGTTATAGAAAATTATAATATTCCTGTTGTTACAGGTATGT
Organism: Parvimonas sp.; assembly: GCA_022770425.1. Classification (GTDB taxonomy): domain Bacteria; phylum Bacillota; class Clostridia; order Tissierellales; family Peptoniphilaceae; genus Parvimonas. Next base: position 21,768 of record JALEHY010000059.1, read on the forward strand.
TTGAAGAAAATCCCGGACTTGATGCTTGTAAATCAATTGCTTATGTAGTACCTACAAGTAATGTTGCAAGTGCTATGGGTAAGGCTTTACCTGTTATGGCTAAATTATCAGTTAAATTACTGAATAAAGAAGTTGTTAAACCTTTGGTTGACGGTTATTTTGCACAAGGAAAAAGATTAACTGTTATTTCAGAAAAAATCGGGGCTCAAAGAGCAACTGATATGTTGATGAAAAGACTTAATAACGAAGAGTTTGAAACTGAGTTGCCGATGCCGGTTTTTGATAAGGTTGAACCTGCGAAACCTATTGAAGATTTATCAAAAGCAGTAATTGCAGTTGTAACTACAGGAGGTATAGTTCCTCTTGGAAACCCTGATAGAATCCAATCAGCATCTGCACAAAAATGGGGGAAATATGATGTTTCTTCTTTAGATGAATTAGGTAAAGATTATTGTACTATTCATGGCGGATATGATCCTGTTTATGCAAATGAAAAACCTGATAGAGTTGTACCTTTGGATTTGCTTAAAGAAATGGAAAAAGAAGGTAAAATTGGAGGAGTATTTGAATATTTCTATACTACAACAGGAACCGGAACAGCAGTTGGGAATTCAATAAAATTTGGTGTTGAAATAGGAAAAGAATTAAAAGATGCTAAAGTTGACGGAGTTATTTTAACTTCTACCTGAGGTACTTGTACACGTTGCGGTGCAACGATAGTAAAAGAAATTGAAAGATATGGTATTCCGATTGTACACATGGCTACAATAGTTACAATATCTAAGTCGGTAGGAGCAAACAGAATTGTACCTACTGTTGCGATTCCTTATCCTGTTGGAGATGCTTCATTGGAGCCATCTAAGGAATATGCAGTAAGAAAAGACTTGGTTGACAGAGCAGTAAATTCTCTTGCAACAGCAGTAGAAGAAGCGACAATGTTTTAAATTAAAATAAAAGTATAAGTTAAGTTTTCTCAATATATTGAGAAAACTTAGCCTATACAAAATTTGTATAACTTATTAGGAGGAATAGTTATGGAAGAAAATAGAAGTAGTTGGAACAGTAGATTCGGTTATATTATGGCGGCGGCTGGTTTCTCAATAGGGCTTGGAAACGTTTGGCGTTTTCCGTATTTGGTAGGAACAAATGGTGGTGGAGCATTTGTATTGATTTACTTAGCTATCTGTATAGTAATAGGTATTCCTTTATTTTATATGGAAGTTGCATTAGGTAGAAAAGCTATGGCAAGTCCGATAGTAGGTATGAGAAAATTAACCAAAAAAGGAAGTCTTTGGACAAGTTTTGGTTGGTTAGGCGTTTTAAGTGCATTTTTTATTTTAACTTATTATATCAATATCATGGGTTGGATAATGGCTTACATTTTTAAAATGATTACAGGAGCTATGAAAGGCTTTACCGCAGAACAATTTACTGCTAATTTTAATGATTTGATGGCAAATCCTACTCAACTTATAATGTGGACTTTGCTTTGTACGATTATAATAGGCGTAATTGCAGCAAAAAATTTAAACTCAGGGTTGGAAAAAGCATGTAAATTTATGATGCCTGCTCTTTTCATTATGTTAATAGTGGTAGTTATAAGATCAATAACTTTACCTGGAGCGATGGAAGGAATTAAATGGTATTTAAATGTTGATTTTTCAAAAATAACTCCTCAGACATTTCTTACTGCACTTGGTCAATGTTTCTTTTCAGTAGGTATTGCAAGTGGTGGTGCATTTGTCTATGGTTCATATTTGAAAAAAGATTCTAATATTCCTGAAGATGGTTTAATGGTAATAGGTTTTGACACATTGGCTGCATTGATAGCAGGTTTTGCGACATTCCCTGCAGTATTTGCTTTAGGATTAAAACCTGATTCAGGCTCAAATTTATTATTTGTTACAATGTCAAATGTATTTATGCATATGCCTTTTGGACAATTATTTGGATTTATGTTCTTCTTGTTAATGTTTTTTGCAGCGTTATCAAGTGCTTTGGGATATTTGGAACCAATCAGTTCTTCATTCTCAGATATGTTGAAATTATCAAGAGCTAAAGGTGCAATTTATTCTTTAGCATCAATATTTGTAGTTGGGTTATTTACAATATTTGGATTAAATATAATGAGTGGAGTTAAAATTTTAGGAAAGAATTTATTTGACTTTGCAGATTATCTATCAGGAAATATTATGATGCCACTTGGAGCAATTGCTCTTATACTATATGTATTGTTCGTTTGGAAGTTTGATAATTTTAGAGAAGAGGTTAATGTTGGTGCAAAAGGACTTAAAGTTCCCGCATTTTTCAAACCAATAGCATACATATTACCAATAGTTCTGATAGTAATATTTATAACAGGACTTGGAATATTTTAGAATATAAGATTTAAATAATATTAGATTATTGTTAGTTTATGAGTATTAATTTTAACCACACTAATCACATATTAATACTTGAAAAATTATGCAAGATAATACTTATTGAGTATCTATGCTCAAACCTATAAAATTTATATTAAACAAAAAGCTCGATTTTTATCGAGCTTTTTGTGGTTAAATATTATTTTAACAAATAATTTTTTGTGACTTATAGCTGTATTGATATATATGGTATAATCGAGTTATCTTATTTAAGGAGGATAATCTAATGAAAAAAAAGTATTTTTTTATTATTTTAATTGTAGTATGTATTATTGCAGGAATAGGTTCTTGTAAAAAAATAATACAAAAAAAGTAATTGATCCAAATTCAACAAGATATAAAGTTGAACTTAAAGTAGAATGTTCAGAAAATCTAATATTTAGTAAGTATGACGTTGATATTTATCTTGATGATGAAAAGATAAAAAATATAGATCATGGTCAAAGTTATTTTGAAATATTAGAACTTAGTGAAGGAAAGCACGTTTTAACTTTTAAAAAAGAAAACGATAAGACTGTTGATGGTAAAGTGGAATTTATTGTAAAAGAAAATATGGAGTTAAATTACAAAATTCATTGTACAAGTAATCAGATCTCCATAGAAGATATCATTGAAAAGAATAAAAAAATTGCTGAAGAGAAAAAAAGAGCTAAAGAAGATGAAGAAAAAAGAATGGCAGAAGAAAAAGCAAGAAAGGAACAGGAAGATAGAGAAAAACAAGAAAAAATTGATAAAAACTCTGCGTTGGAAAAAACATTTTCTAAAGAATATGCAAAAAGAGCTGCTGTTGTCTCAATAACTAATGCTTATGCAACTGATGTTTATAATGACGATAGGACTACTCTTAATAAATCAAAATTTCATAGTTATTCGAGTAATTCCGGATATTTTTTAAGAATTTTAAATGATGGAGAGTGGAATGCAAAAAATGATAATACTTGGCACGTAGATAAATTAGTTTTAAAAAATACATTAGGAGTTATGATAGATGTTTCCTTAGATGTTAGTTTTGATGGCCAAAATTATATTATTTCAAATATAAGTGGGAAAATGGGAAACTCAAATACACCAGAAGAACAAAAGACAGATGTAAGTGAAATAGAAGGTGGGAAGTCTACAGAATATCTTTCTGTATCTCCAGATTTAATAAAAGATGATAGAGAGTCTGAAAAATTTAAAGAGGTTGATAAAGCAAAAATAACTGTAGAATCTAAAAAGGTTTTTGAAAAATATGGGAAAGGAAAATTTCCTTATGGATTTAAGTGCCATTGGATAATGGAATTACAAAATTTGGAAGTTTCAGAAGAAGGAGTATGTCATATAAAAGTCGGTGTTACAATAACTAATCAATATGGAGCTAAATTAAAGGCGAATGCAGAAGGAACAGTAAAAGGGAATGAAGTATCAGATTTTTATGTAAACTCCAGAAATTGATATAATAGTAAAATAAGGTTGAAAATTTTAATTTTCAACCTTATTTTTCATTAAAAATCATATCATAGTTTATTTTTCTGTAAAATTCATTTTCTATTTCAGTAAATTTAAAATCAAAATTTCCGAGTATCCACATTATTTTTGTTACAGTTGATTCTATTGTCATATCATGTGCTTCAAGGTATGAAATGGAAGAAATTCTTTTTCCAACTTCATAAACTCCTATGTCCGAACCTTCTTGTGGTACTTGAGTTGTCATTATTATTATTTTTTCATTATTGTATGTTTGTACTAATTCTTTTAATTTTGTTTCTATTATTTTTGGTATTCCCCCGACTCCATAACTTTCTATTATTATCGCATCATAATTTTTGAATATTTCATCTAATATTTTTGGAGTTAATGACGGAATTAATTTTAATACGAATACATTTGTATTTAGATTATCAAAAAATTTAACTTCTTTTTCATTATTTCTGTCTGTTATGTATCTGTAAACTTTCTCATCCTGTATGATTGCTAAGAACGGGAAATTTATGGATGTGAAAGCATCGAAACTTTTTGTTCTTTCTTTTCTTGCACGTGTTCCTGCTATTACCTTTCCGTTAAAGACTATTGTGATACCGCTTGATTTTTCTTTTGATGCATATATCAAGCTGTTTAACAAATTATTTTTTGCATCTGTTATATCCATATCAATAGATTTTTGAGCGCCTGTTAAAACAATGGGTTTTTTACTGTTTTGTATTAAATAGGATAGAGCGGATGCGGTATATGCCATTGTATCTGTTCCGTGAGTTATTACAAATCCGTCATATTTGTTGTAATTGTTTTTAATTTCATCTTTTATTTTCAACCAATGTTCAGGTTGCATATCTGTTGAATCTACATTGAATAAATTTATTGTATCAATTTTAAAATTGAGTTTTGTAAAATTTAAATATTCCAATAATTTTTTTGAATCTATTTGCGGAACGAGTCCATCTGATGAAGGCATAGATGCAATAGTTCCTCCTGTTGAAATTAATAAAATTTTTTTCATAATAAAATCCTTTTAACCTTTTAAAAATAAATTTTTTATTGTAATGTCTTTTTACAATAATTATATCACAATAAAAAATATTTTTAAATCGTGTTTTAATACTTGACAAAGGGGAATAATAATACTATAATATTGTTAGCAGTCTTAGTGGTTGAGTGCTAAAAGGGGTGATAAAATGTTAGACGATAGAAAACTTAAAATTTTATACGCCGTTATCGATAGTTATATCAATACTTCAGAACCTATCGGTTCAAGAACTATTTCAAAGCAATATGATATGGGGATTAGTTCTGCAACTGTACGAAATGAGATGAGTGATTTGGAAGAACTTGGCTTTTTGAATAAGGCTTATTCTTCTTCGGGTAGAATTCCTTCTGATAAAGCTTATAGACATTATGTTAATTACTTATTGTCTTTGCATTTTAATGAATTGTCGAATAATGTATATAATTTCGATATTCTTGATAAGTATATTAATGAAAAAAATAAGATTTTCAAGGAGTCTGCTAAGATAATTTCAGAAATGACCGATTATATAACCGCTACTATGGTTACAGATTATTCGGATTGTATGTTAAAGGGAATAGATGTTGTAAGTATAGGAAACGGATTATATGTATTAGTGTTGGTGTTTGACAGTGGCAAAGTTGTAAACAGTGTGTTTAATTCTAAGTTAGAATTAAATGAAGCAGTACTTGAAGAACTGATTTATCATCTTAGAAAATATTTATTAGAAACTAAGGCATCGGAGTTGATTGAAAAACTTAATTTTTTGAAATTAACCTTTATAAATAAAATTCCACTTTTATCTAATATAACAGATGTTATTAGTGAAGAAATTTCAAAAATCGAAAAGTCCGATATTGAACTTGAGGGGATTTCTAATATTTTTAACTTTCCGGAATATCAAGATATGAAAAAGGCTAAAGAATTTATAAACTTTTTAGAAAATAAAAATGAGCTACAGGATATATTTTTAGGTTGTGATTCTGAAGAACTTTATGTAAGAATCGGAAGTGAAAATCATAAAGATTTTTTAAATGGAAACACAATTGTTGCAACTTCATATAATTTAGGTAATGGTATGACAGGAAAAATTGCAGTTATTGGACCTACAAGAATGGACTATGAAAAAATTATTAAAACTATGTTAAGTTTGAATTTTAGAATAAACAATATTTTTAAGTGATAGAGGAGGGGAGTAGTTTGAGTGATAAAGTTAATGAAACTTTAGAAAATTATGATGAAAAATCAGAAACTTTAGATAATTCCGAAGAAACAAATGAGGTTAATGATGAAATTAAAGTTGAAAATTCTGAGGTTGAAGAGTTAAGAAATCAACTTATCAGACTTCAGGCGGATTTTGTAAATTATAAAAACAGGGTCGAAAGAGAAAAATCCAATTCGATTATATTAGCCAATGAGAATTTGATTTTAAAACTTTTGCCTGTTTTGGATAATTTTAATAGAGCTTTTAATCATCTAAATGTTCAAGATGAAAATATTAAAGGCTTTAGTATGATTAAAGAACAGCTTGAAAGTGTTTTAAAGACAGAGTTACTTGAAGAAATTTCAAGTGACGGAGAAGTATTTGACCCTAATTTACATAATGCAATTATGACAGAAAGTAGAGAAGGTGTAGATAGCGGTATAATACTTGAAACTTTTGAAAAAGGATATAAGATTAAAGAAAAAGTTATAAGACCGAGTATGGTCAAAGTTAGTGAGTAATTAGGAGGAAAAAGATATGTCAAAAATTATAGGAATTGATTTAGGAACAACAAATTCAGCGGTTGCTGTAATGGAAGGTGGAGAACCTACCATAATTGCCAATGTAGAAGGAAATAGAACTACTCCTTCAGCAGTTGCTTTTACAAAAAATGGAGAGAGATTAGTAGGAGAGACTGCAAAAAGACAAGCTATAACAAATGCTAAAAGAACAATTATTTCCATAAAGAGAGAAATGGGAACAGATTATAAGGTTGCAATTGATGATAAAAACTATAGTCCTGAAGAAATTTCAGCAATGATTTTACAAAAAATTAAATCAGATGTTGAAAGTTATTTAGGTGAAACTGTTTCAGAAGCTGTTATTACAGTTCCGGCTTATTTTACAGATAGTCAAAGACAAGCAACAAAAGATGCAGGAAAAATTGCAGGATTGAATGTAAAAAGAATAATTAATGAACCTACGGCTGCTGCTTTAGCTTATGGAATGGATAAAGATACTGAACAACATAAAATTATGGTATTTGACTTAGGTGGAGGTACTTTTGACGTTTCTATTTTGGAAATTGGAGATGGCGTTTTTGAAGTTTTATCAACAAGAGGAAATAACAGATTAGGTGGAGATGACTTTGATAAAGCCTTAATGGATTATATGGTATTGGAATTTAAAAAAGAAAACGGCATTGATTTAAGTAATGACGTAACTGCAATGCAAAGATTGAAAGACGCTGCCGAAAAAGCAAAAAAAGAGCTTTCTACTACAATGACTACAAATGTTAATTTACCATTTATAACTGCGGTAGACGGTGCACCTGTTCATATGAATATGGATATTAAAAGAGCAAAGTTTGAAGAGTTAACTTCTGATTTAGTTGACAAAACTTTAGTTCCTGTAAGAGAAGCATTAAATGATGCAGGTCTTACTGCATCAGATATAGATAAAGTTCTTTTGGTTGGTGGTTCTACAAGAATACCTGCTGTTCAAGATGCTGTTAAAAAGTTAATCGGAAAAGAACCTCAAAAAGATATTAACCCTGATGAATGTGTTGCAATAGGGGCTGCTATTCAAGGAGGAGTTTTAACAGGTGAAGTTAAAGATTTATTGTTATTGGACGTTACTCCATTGTCATTGGGTATTGAAACAATGGGTGGAGTTATGACAAAATTAATCGAAAGAAATACAACTATTCCTGCAAAGAAAAGTCAAGTTTTCACAACTGCTGCTGATGGTCAAACTGCAGTTGATATTCATGTTTTACAAGGTGAAAGAGAGTTTGCAAGTGACAATACAACACTTGGAAGATTCCAATTAACAGGTATTCCTTCTGCACCAAGAGGAGTTCCTCAAATAGAAGTTACTTTTGATATTGATGCAAATGGTATTGTTAATGTACATGCTAAAGATTTAGGATCAGGAAATGAACAAAAAATTACAATTACTGCATCAACTAAATTATCAGAAGATGAAATTAATAAAAAAGTAAGAGAAGCAGAACAATTTGCTCAAGAAGATAAGAAGAAAAAAGAAGCTGTTGAAATTAAAAACAACGCTGAATCACTGGTTTATCAAACAGAAAAAACTTTAAAAGATTTAGAAGGAAAAATTTCTGAAGATGAAAAATCAGCGGTTACTTCAAAGTTAGAAGAATTAAAGACAGCATTAACTACTGACAATACCGAAGATATTAAAGCTAAAAATGATGCCCTAACTCAAGAATTTTACAAAATTTCCCAAAAATTATACGAAAATGCAAATGTAAATTCAGGACAAGGACAATCACAAAACAATAGTGATGTTGTTGATGCGGATTATGAAGTAGTTGACGAAGAAGAAAATAAATAGTTAAACGAATTTAATAAAAAAAGGAAGGATTTACACCTTCCTTTTTTATTTTAAGATTCTAAACAAAAATATAACAACAGACTGTATTTATGTGAACTTGTATTACTTACTAATAACAAATACTACTGAAAAAGAGTTTTCTTCGTCAAATTCATCTTTTTTAAAATTTCCATAGATTTCATATTTCAGTTTAAATTTGTTTACAAATGAAATCACATCATTTGCTAATAATGGGACTAACAGTTGAGAGTTTTCAAATGTTTCATTTTTTGTTGTAAGTACTGTGTTGAAACGAATCTTATTATTTTCTCTATAATATTTTCTTGTGAATTTTACTTTTGTTCCAAGCGTTGGCAGTGAACCTAAAAATGAGTCGTTTTTTATAATGAAAGGTTTAAAATTTACCCAACTTAAAATCAATTTTCCGTTATCTTTTAATAATGCAACAGTATTTAAAATAAAGTTATAAATTTCGCTTATGTCATCCAAATGTGCAATTGTAGTTCCTATACAGTAGCAAACATCAAATTTTTCTTCAAAATCTAAATTTAGCATATTTTTTGCAAAGACTTTTAGACCTTTTTTTCTCGCTTCAATAACCATAGTTTCATCTAAATCAATACAAGTTAAATTTTTTCCCGAATTTTCTAAACTTTTTGCGACCAGTCCGGTTGCACATCCTATATCCAAATAGTCTTTTCCATTTGAAATATTGTTTAAAAAATTTAGTTGATTTTCATTTGTTGGGAAGATATCCTCATAGTATTTACATATTTCTTTATAAAACTTGTTCATATAAACCTCCGTTAGAGATATTTATTTAAATTTTAAGATATTCTTAATATAATTTTAATTATACCATAAATTTCTGTTTTACTGATGAAATTCTATTTTTATTAAAACAAATTTAAATGAAAATTTTTAACAGTTTATTTTATTAGAATGTATATAATTTGCCTTTTTTTAAAATTTAGATTAAAATATATAGTATAATGTTTAGAGGTGATAGGTTGAGTGAGATAAAACTTTTTTGGAAAATTTTAAAAAATAATAGGTTTACATATTTTCTGTCTATGATTTCTACAATTTTTATTCAAATATTTTCAGGACTTACTCCTATAGTTATTATGGTAACTGTCGATTCTATAATAGGAGATAAAGAATATAAGTATTCGGTTTTAAAAGATTTTGTAGAATTTTTGGGAGGAAGAGAATATCTTAGACATAATATATATTTGCTGGCTGTTGTTATAGTAGTATTAACGTTTATAAGTTGTATATTTATTTTTTTAAGAAATTATTATTCGAATTTGGCAACAGAAAATTTGATTTTTGAACTTAGAAAAAAAATTTATAATAAATTTTTGGTTATGGACTTGTGTGCTTTAAATGAGTATTCAACAGGAGATTTGATTCAACGAAGTTCTTCTGATATTGAAACTTTAAGAAAATTATTTGCCACACAACTTGTAAATGCTTTCGGTTCAGCTGCAACTATAATTTTGGTTATGTTTGTTATGGCTTTTTTAAACTTAAAGCTTGCACTGATAAGTATAAGTATATGTGTTGTGATTGCTGTTTTGTCTTATATATTTTACGAAAAAGTTTCTTTGATTTTTCAAAAAACTGATGAGGCTGAAAGTGAATTGGTAGTTTTCATTAAAGAAGTTTTATTCAATATAAGAGTTGTAAAAGCTTTTGACAGGGAAGATTATGTAGCTAAAAAATTTGTAGAAAAAAATGAAAAATTTAATTTTATGCAAAATTCTCATATGCGAACTTTTGCGAGGTTTAGAGCAATTAATGATTTTTTAACATTTTTACAAGTTGCTGTAATTTTAATTGTAGGCGGGTATGAAACTATAATTGGGAAGATGAATTTCGGCGATTTGGTAGCTTTTGTTATTTACATAAATATGATTGTTTGGCCTATACGACAAATCGGACAACTCTTAAATGATATGGCAAAAGCTAAAGTTTCAATTTTTAGAATTTTTGAAATTTTTGATTTAAAAGAAGAAGATTATACATCGGGAGAAGTTGGAATAAACTTGTCTGATAAGATTGAATTTAAGAATGTCAGTCTTGATTTAGGTGATGGTTTTTTATTGAAAGATATAAATTTTGTCATTAATAAAGGTGAAAGTTTGGGCATAATAGGAGCAACAGGCAGTGGAAAAAGTCTTTTGGTATATTTGTTGCTTGGATTTTTTAAAGCAACTTCCGGACAAATTTTGATAAATGATGTTGATATTAATGATCTTAATAAAAAGTATATTCGTGAAAAAATATCTGCAGTTTTACAGGATAGTGAACTTTTTAATTTGAGTATACTTGATAATATAAAAATAACTAACGAAAGCATAAAAGATTCAACTGTATTTGAATCGGCAAATATATCGTCAATTCATGATGAAATTTTAAATTTTACTTTCGGCTATAATACTGTGGTAGTAGATAATGGAGTGAATCTTTCCGGTGGTCAAAAACAGAGAATTTCAATATCCAGAGGATTAGTTAAAGACTTTGATGTTTTAATTTTAGATGACAGTTTAAGTGCAGTTGATATGAATACTGATTTAAAAATTAATAATTCACTAAAGACTATGAAAAGAGATTTTATTTCAATAATAATTTCCCACAGAGTATCAACCATAAGCGGTTGTGATAATATATTGGTTATGGATAACGGTAAAATAATAGAAAAGGGAAATCATGATGAACTGTTAAGGTTAAATGGAGTATACAGTAAATTAAATGAAATACAAAGTAAGGAATATGTTATAGATAATGAATAATAAGAAAAATATAAATATAAATGTATTTAGAGATTTATTTAAATTTTATAAGGTTGAGTATAAAAAACTCTATTTGTTGTTTTTCGTGGTAGTAATATCGGGGATAATTCAGTCGATTGTTCCTTTTAGCATAAAGTTGTTGACTGATGATTTTATTATAAGTCAAAAAATAGACGGCTTTATTTATGCAGGGATTATATTTTTTGTACTCGTAATAGTATCAACATTTGCTATTTACGGTTTTTATGTATTGGGAGGAATGTTAGAATACAAAGTTTCAAAAGAGATTAGAAAACTCGTATTTGAAAAAATTGAAAAATTTTCCGTAACAACTATAAAAAAATATGAAACGGGAGAATTGATTTCAAGACTAACTTCAGATATCCAAAAGTTAAGCGAGGTTTTCAGTTGGGGGATAATTGATGCTTGTCACAGTGTAATAGTTCTTTCGTTTTCAATAGGAATAATGCTTTATTTAAGTTTTGAATTAACAATTATGCTATTTTTGATATTACCTGTAATTTATTTGGTAAGTTTAGTTTTCCAAAAGAAGATACTTAAGTATCAAAGAAAAGTAAGAAAGTACAATTCCTTTATGATAAAAGGATATACTGAAGCAATAAGCTATTTGAAAACAATAAAGGCACTTGGAATAGAGGATAGAAAAATTAAAGAGTTTGAAAAAAATAATATTCTTTATAGAAAAAACAATTTAAAGTCAATTTTTATATCAGCTATTTATGTTCCGATAGTTATGTTTGCAGCAAGCATAGGAGTCGGGTATGTGTTTAACTACTCTGCAATAACCGTAATGAATAAAGCTATGACTTATGGAGCTTTTTTAAGTTTTTTAACTTACAGTTTTCAACTGTTTGAGCCGTTTAAATTATTAGCTCAAATTTTTGCTGATTTAAAGTCAGCAGAAGCCTCAGCAGAAAGAGTTTTTCAGATTCTTTATGAAAAAGATGAAGAGATTTTTGAATTGGAAGAAAATGAAAACTTTTTAGGAAATATAGAATTTAAAAATGTTAAGTTTCACTATTTTGATGATGAAAGTTTAATTTTAAAAGATTTCAACTTAAATATCAAACAAGGACAAAGTGTTGCTTTTGTAGGCCCGACAGGTAGCGGTAAAAGTACGATTGTAAATTTAATTTGTAAGTTTTATTCTCCTACAAATGGAGAGATTTACCTTGACGGCGTAAATTATGAAAATGTAAATAAACATTTTTTGTATAAAAATTTAGGTTATGTCCTTCAACAACCCCAGTTATTTTCAATATCTATAAAAGAAAATATAAAATTTGGAAATGAAAATGCCACAGATGAAGAAATTGTAGAGGTTTGTGAATTGTTAGGTATGGATTTTATTGACAAATTACCTGAAGGTATAGATACTATAATTGGAGATTTAGGGTATAATATATCAAACGGACAAAAACAACTTATTTCATTTGCAAGAGCTTTGATAAAAAAACCAAAACTTTTAATATTAGACGAAGCAACATCTTCAATTGATACAGAAACCGAAAAAATAATTCAAAATAGAATGAAAAATATTTTAGAAAACAAAACATCAATTATAATTGCACATAGGTTGTCTACTATAAAAGACTGTGATTTAATTATTGTAATTGAAAATGGAATAATAAAAGAAAAAGGAACTCACAGTGAGTTGTTGGAACAAAAAGGATTATATTATAAAATGTATATATCTGAAGAATTAAAAATTTAGGAGGGACAAAAATGAGTGGATGTAGTTCAGGAGGCTGTTCAGGATGTTCAAGTGCATCATCTTGCGGAGTTTCAGAAGAATTTGAAAGTTTATTGGCAGAACAAAATTCATTTAGTGATATAAAAAAAGTTATCGGAGTTATAAGTGGTAAAGGCGGAGTAGGGAAGTCTTTGGTAACTTCAATGCTTGCAAGTGGAATGAAAAATCGTGGTAAAGATGTAGCTATTTTAGATGCAGATATAACGGGGCCGTCTATACCTAAATCTTTTGGAATTGACGAGAAAGCAAAAATAGATGATAGAGGAATAATACCTTGTTTCACTCCGAATGGAATTAAAGTTATGAGTATAAATTTATTGCTTGAAAAAGAAACAGATCCTGTTATCTGGAGAGGCCCTGTTATAGGGGGAGTTATAAAACAATTTTGGACAGATGTAGTTTGGGAAAATGTAGATTATATGTTTGTTGATATGCCACCCGGAACAGGTGATGTTGCTCTTACGGTTTTTCAATCATTACCTGTTGATGGAATAATAATTGTAACTTCACCACAAGATTTAGTTTCTATGATTGTAGAAAAAGCAGTAAAAATGGCAAGGATGATGAATATTCCGATTATAGGAATTGTTGAAAATATGAGCTATTTTAAATGTCCGTGCTGTAATGAAGAATTGAGCATATTTGGAGAAAGTGATTTGCCATACATATCAAGAAAATTCGGCTTAACAAATGTTGCAAAAATTCCTATTGATAAAAAAATTCCACAATTTGTAGATGAAGGAGAGGCTTATAAAATAAATACAGAATCTATTGAAAATATATTGAACGCAATAGAAGAAAAATAGACTTATAACTTAAAAAGACATTTTAAAATGTCTTTTTTATTTGTTCTTAAAATTGACTTTTATGGATTCATAATGTATAATTTCATTATCAAGTTAACGTGAAATTAATTACTATTATTTTAGTTTTAACAAGGAGGCTTTATGAAAAAAATTTTTAAAATTTTGAGTATATTTTTTCTTTTTACATTTATTTTTGTAGCTTGCAAATCAAAGGTAAATGGTACTTATGAAGGAAAGGCAAGAGGTCATAACGGAGAAGTTGTTATTGATGTTAAGTTTGAAAACAGTAAGATAAATAATATTGTTGTCAAAGAAAATGTTGAAACAGAAGATGTTGGACTTATTGCAATTAACAGATTAAAAGATAAAGTTTTAAAAGGAGAGAAAGATTTAGATATTGTTACAGGTGCGACATATTCATCGGAAGCTTTTATAAATTCGTTGAGTGATGCAATAAATAAAGCCGGTTTAAATAAGGATGACTTTATAAAGACAAATCATAAATTTGTTGAAAGAAATGAAGTTAAAGAAATCAATACCGATGTAGTTGTTGTGGGGTCAGGCGGCTCCGGAATGATTTCTGCTATAAAGGCTAAAGAAAGCGGAGCAAATGTCGTTATTTTAGAAAAATTACCTATAATCGGCGGTAATACTTTGATTTCGGGGGCTGAATACGCTGCACCGAATAACTGGTTACAAGAGAAAGAAAATATAAAAGACAGTGTTGAAATTTTTCAAAAAGATGTTGAAAAAGCAGGAGGAGATAAAGAATTAATTTCCGTTTTAGCACAAAATGCTTTAGATGGAGCTAAATGGCTTAGAGATGATATAAAGGTTGAATGGGAAAATGAACTTATGTTCTTTGGTGGACATTCCGTTAAAAGAGCGTTAATTCCGAAAGGACAATCAGGAAAAGAATTAGTAAACAAACTTTCTAAAAAGTTAGAAGATTTAGGAGTTGAAATAATCACTGAAGCCAATGCCTATGAACTCATTTTTGAAAATGAAACTGTAAAAGGTGTAAAGGCCAAAATTAAAACCGGTGAACTGATTGTAAATGCAAAATCGGTTGTTTTAGCTACAGGTGGTTTCGGTGCGAATAAAAAAATGTTGTTTGAAAATGACAAAGAGATAGATGATAAAATATTATCTACAAATTCTGTCGGTTCTATGGGAGATGGAATAAAGATGGCAAGAGCTATAGGTGCAGATGTTGTTGATTTAGATAAAATACAGTTATATCCTGTGTGTGATGTTCAAACGGGGAAACTACTTTACACAGGCGATACAAGGTTAACTTCAGGTGCAATCCTTATCAATCAAAACGGAAAAAGATTTGTAGAAGAGCTTGATACAAGACGAGTAATATCTATGGCTATTAAATCTCAAGAGGGAAGTGTTGCATATCAATTGTGGGATGAAAATTCGACAAAAAAATCTAAGATCTTAGATCATCATTCACTCGAAGCAAAAAATCTATTAGAAAACAAAAAGATGATAAAGGCAAATTCACTTGATGAAGTTGCAGATTTTTTTGGAATAGATAAGGAAAACTTAAAACAGACTGTTGAAAAATTTAATGAAGATTCTAAATCAGGTAAAGATACAGAATTTAATTTAAGGAGACTGGGCTTTACAATAGATACTCCTCCATATTATGCAATAAAAGCTGTACCTGCCGTTCATCATACTATGGGTGGGTTAAAAATAAATAAAGAAACAAATGTTTTGGATAAAAACGGAAATATCATAAGAGGACTTTTTGCTTCCGGAGAGGTTACCGGAGGAATTCACGGAAATAACAGATTAGGGTCGGTTTCAATAGCGGATATAACTGTATTTGGAATTATTGCAGGTACAAATGCCGCAAAAAATAAATAGTTAAAACAAAAAGGTGCATTAAGCGCCTTTTTGTTTCTGTATTAAAATTTAACAAAAAAAATAGAAATGTTTTAAAATATATTTTTTATTATATTCATAAAAATATATCGTATTTTTCGGATAATAGTATAATTATAAATTTTTATTAAGAAATTTAATTTATTTTTTAATAATTGACAATATTATTTAAGAGGAGTATAATCAAATTGAAGAGTTTATCGCTCATCAAGTGAAGTTAATTTTAATATGAAAAAATTATTAAAAAAATTTGTTGGTTTTATGCTTGATAGTAACGATTTTTCAGTGATGTCTATATGATAGATAGTTTTGTTCCGATAAACTCTTTCCATTTGGAGGTATATATGTGTAGCTTATTTTTAAAATATTTTAGAAAACAAAAGAAAAACGTTTTGATTATTTTTTTAGTTATAATAATAGGGAGTATAATCTCATCGGTTTCAAAAATTGAAAATAACAAAACTAAAGAAAGTTTAATTTCAAAAAAAGAAAATGTTATAAATATTTTTGAAAAAGAAATTCAAAATATTGATAAGGAATTGAAAAAAGATACTCTTTCAGAAGATGAAAAAAATGAATTTAAAAATTTAAAAGAAAGCGATATAAAACTTATAGAAAGTTATAAAAAGCAAATTAAAGAGATTGAGGACGAAAATTGGAGTGTATTATATGAGAATGAACTAAAACATCTTAAAGACCCAAATGGAAATTTTGTATATAGA
>JALEHY010000048.1 GCA_022770425.1 Parvimonas sp.
TATTGATGATACGATAAGAATAAGAAATATTTTAGAAAATAATAATCTAATGTTTTTTTATATGGTTTTAGCAGTTCCTGTTGTACAGGAGTTGGTTTACAGAAATGTTATATTTGGAAATTTGTATGATATATATGAGGGAGGATATGAATGTGTGAGGTTTTTAACCCCTGCATTTTTAACTGGAGTTATATTTTGCATATTTTCGAGTTCTTTAACATTACCTACATTTGTGAAAGTGATATATACATCTTCTGTTTTATCTTTTGTTTATTACAAGACGAAAAGAATAGAGACGTCTATATTGGCAAATGTTGTATATAATTTGTGTGTGATTTTATTTGCGTTATTTACAAAACCTACATCTGTTTTGTAAAAAGAAAAGCTCCTAAGATTTTCAATTTCAGGAGCTTTTTTGTTATTTTAATTTTATTTTTAATTCTTTATTTTTGAATATTTTTAAAAACATTGTAAAAATTGAGAAACAGATTACGATTAGAGCCAATGTGTAAAAAATTATTCCGATTTTTGTAGTTGTATTTGATGGTACATGGGGTATGTTAATCGGTGTTGAGCGTAGTTTGTTTAAGTTATTTACTGTTTTTAAAATAATGCTTATACCTTTTTTTATCTGTAAAAAACAAATATTTCCTAAAGTTAATAAACAAAGTCCGAAAACGGAAGAAATATTTGAAAGAGATAATAAACTTTTTAGGTCATTTCCCTTTAATTTTGATTCAAGTACAAGGTAAACAACTAAAATTATCGCAAATATTGTCAATATCATTAAAGTTGTGTATGCAAATGAAACAAATTTAAGATTTTCAATGATTTTACTTACTGATTCAAATATATCGGATTTTAAAGCGTAAATATTCTTTTTTGAAGGAATTTTTAATGAAAATAGAGTAATTAACATTAAAGATAAAAAAAGACCTACAAGGGTAAAAACTACAAAATAAATTTTTTCAAAAAATCCCTTTTTATTAAGGTTTATTATTTTTGAAAAAATCTTACTTAAATTTATTTCGATTTGTTCGGGGTGGTTCTTTTCGGTTTCGTTCTTTTGTTCTTTTGCAATTTCAAACATTTTTTCAGAGTTAACTTCATTTGTATCGTCAACTTTTTCTTGATTAATTTCTTGTGTTTTGTTTTCTTCTGTAATGTTTTCTGTATCTAAGTCTTTTTTTAATTCGTCAAGGGTTAGATTTTCTAAATTTTTATCATTTTCCATAAGACATCTCCTAAGTTTTAATATTAACAATATTATATATTATTTTTCTTTTTTTGTAAATTTTAAAATTCTAATTGATAGAAATTGTTGAAAAAAATTTAATTAAGGTGTATAATTAAGAAAAATTTGTTAGGAGGAGAATTATGAAATTAAAAAAACGTTTTTGTAGTTTAGCGCTTGTTTTGATGTTGAGTATGACAATGAATGCTTGTGCTAAAAAAGAAGAGAAAAAGGCTGTTCAAAATGAGGAAGTTAAAAAAACAGTCGAAAATGAGTTGACAGATGCGAGCCTTATCGCAAGAGAAAATACTATGGCGGTTGCTTGGTTCCAAAGTTCCGGTGAAAAGGATGCTTTGTTTTTGCAAGGTTATAATTTAGCTACCATGAAGTTAAAGGAAAAACTTAAAGAAAAATCAGACAAACCATACTCAATAGTTTTGGATTTAGACGAAACTGTTTTAGACAACGGACCTTATCAAGCTCAAAACATAAAAGAAGGGAAAGAGTATGACCCTAAAGAATGGAATGAATGGTGTAAAGATGCAAAAGCAAAAGCTGTTGCGGGAGCAAAAGAATTTTTACAATTTGCTAATGAAAATAAAGTAGAAATTTATTATATCTCAGACAGAGATGAGTCCGTTTTAGATGCTACTGTTAAAAACTTGGAAAATGAGGGGATTCCTGTTCAGTCAAAAGAAAGAGTTATGTTGAAAAACAAAGACGATAAAAGCGGAAAGAAAAACAGACGTGAGGCTGTAGAAAAAAAATCAAACTTAATTTTGTTATTTGGAGATAATTTGTCCGATTTCGGAGAATTTTCTAAAAAATCTGTAGATGAAAGAAATAAATCTGTTCAAGAAAAAGCAAAAGAATTTGGGGACAGATACATTATTTTCCCAAATCCTATGTACGGAGCATTTGAAAGTTCTATTTACGGTGGAGCTAAGGATTTAACACAAAAACAAAAAATGGAAATGAGATCAAAAGCATTAAAATATTGGAAATAGAAAACTTATTATAAAATAAAAGCATATATCAGAATTTTTTTTGATATATGCTTTTTAAATTTTAAATTATTTAAAGGAAACTTGTATTATGGCAACAATGATTTAAATTTCTGAAAGAAAATGTGGTATAATATTGTTATTAAGTTTACATCTTTTTGTAAATATTAGACTTATTTTACTGTAATGCAGTTTTTGATTATGGTTTAATAAAATACTGAGAGGACGAAAGTTAATGGGGTTAAGATTTTGTCCGCTTTTTAGCGGAAGTGACGGTAATTGTTGTTTTTTAGAGGTTGATAATAGAAGATATTTAATAGATGCGGGATTTAGCGGTAAAAAAATAGAAAAAAATTTAAAAGATTTAGGGGTTGATCCTTCAAGTATTGACCTTATTTTTTTGACACATGAGCATATTGATCATATAAGAGGAGCGGGTGTTTTATCAAGACGTTATGATATAAAACTTTGCACAAATGTTGCGACTTTTAAGGCGGGAATGTCAATACTTGGTAAGATAAAGGATGAAAATATTGTCGTAATCGGAACAAACAAAAAGCACAAATTTTCGCTTTTTGATTTGCATACAATGAAAATTTCTCATGATTGTGCTGAAGGAATGGGTTTTGTATTTCATACAGATTACGGAAAAATTTCTCTTTTGACTGATACAGGTATTGTAACAAACGAGATGAAAGAAAAAATTTTTGATTCGAAGATTTTGTATTTTGAAGCGAATCACGATGTGAATATGCTGATCAACGGACCTTATGATTATTCGTTAAAGCAAAGAATTTTAAGTGATGTAGGTCATATTTCAAATGTTACAAGCGGAAATGTTTTATCCGAAGTTGTAACGGATAAATGTAAAAAGATTTATCTTGGACATTTAAGCGAAACAAATAATGCCGAAAATGTTGCTTATGATGAAGTTTTTAATATTTTAAGTAGGGAAAATTTGATAAAATATTCTTCTCTTGAAGTATCAAGACGGTTTGAAAACAGCAGTTTAACGGAGATAAAATAATGAATATAAAACTTGTATGTGTAGGAAAATTGTCGGAAAGATTTTTAAAAGAAGCTCTTGACGAATACAAAAAAAGACTCGGCAGTTTTTGTAAAGTTGAAGTAGTGGAAATTTCAGAAGAAAAAAATTCAAATCAAACCCCACCAAAAGCTGAAATTGAAAATATACTGAAAAAAGAGGGTGTGAGGATACTTGATAAAATTTCTGACGGAGAGTTTGTTATAACTCTTGAAATTTTAGGTAAAATGATGGACAGTGAAGAATTTTCCGAATTTTTACAAAAGAAAATGACAGACGGAATTTCAAAATTTACTTTTATAATAGGAGGAAGCTACGGGCTTCACAGTTGTGTAAAAGAAAGAGCAGATTTAAAACTGTCTTTTTCAAAATTTACACTTCCTCATCAACTATTTAGAATTGTTTTGTTTGAACAAATTTTTAGAGCATTTAAGATAATGAACAATCAGGTTTATCACAAATAGGAGAATTATGGA
>JALEHY010000007.1 GCA_022770425.1 Parvimonas sp.
GTAAGTTATTTTTACCAAAACGGATTAAAGTTTACAGGACAGGGAGCAACAAAATATTTTGTAAACGGAAGATATGCGAACAGTTGGGTTAAAAGAAGCGGAGTTTGGTATTTTTATCAAAACGGAGTAAAGTTTACGGGACAAGGAAGAACTAAATACTTTTCAAACGGAAAATATGCTAACGGTTGGCAAAAGGTAAAGGGAGAATGGTTCTATTACAGAGATGGTTTAAAGTTTACGGGAGTTGCTAAAGATTATCAAGGAACTCATAATTTCAAAAATGGAAAAATTGTACCTAAAGCTACTGAAAAAATGCAAAAAGCCCTTAAAAGTGCGAAATATTATTTAAACAGTTCATCATCCGGATGGTCAAAAGAGAGACTTATAAGACAATTAAAATTTGACAGGTATACAGATGCGGAAATTAATTATGCATTAGCTAATTGCGGAGCAAATTGGTATAAAGAGGCACTTAAATATGCGAAAAACAATGTAAGAAGTTCTCATATTTCAGAAGAAAATTTAAAATCAGTAATGAAACATTCCGGTTTTACAAGACAAGAAATTGAGTATGCGATAAAAAATTGTGGAGTAAATTGGAAAAATATGGCTCTTGGGCATGCTAAGCTTTATTTGAGCTGTTCATTTGACGGTGGATGGTCAAAAGTTGAACTTAGAAAACAATTAAAATTTGATAATTATAGAGAAGCGGAAGCTGAATATGCAGTAAATAATTGCGGAGCAAATTGGAATAAGGAAGCTGTAGGAAGTGCGAAATATAAATTAAGAAACTCAAATTATTCAAGAAGTTCAATGATTAACTCTTTAATTAAAAAGGGTTTTACCAATTCAGAAGCAACTTACGGAGCAGATCATTGTAATGCCAACTGGAATGAAGAAGCATTGGATATGGCTAAGTATTATAAAAGTGTTTTTGGATATCAAAAAACTAAAATAGCAGAAGAATTAAGAAAAGACGGATTTACACAAAGTCAAATTGATTATGCTATAAACAGAATTTAAGAAAAATAATTAGAATTGAGATGTTTTTACATCTCAATTTTTTTGTGAAATAAAGTAAAGCAATTAATTAAAAAAATATTCTTTTGCTATAATCTATTAAATAATGGAGATTTTTAAATATTTATATGGTATTTATTCTATAGTAAGTAAATATGAAAATAAAAAATTATTGATAGGAAGTTTAACTTTACCTTTTGTATTAATCGAAACGGCAAACCGAGTGCAGAATACTATATAAAAAGTAAATAATATATATTTATCGTTTGCTAAGCTAAGACACTTAGTCATTTTTTGTTGCAAAAAGTAGTTATTTTTGCTATAATTAACGAGGTAATCGAGATAAATTTATAGCTTATTATAGATTTATTTTTATTTTGTCTTAATTACTTTATTACGCTAATTATAAACAGATATTTAAATTGTATTTGCAATTGTAATTACAAGTAGTGAAATAGCAGATAAAAAATTATCATTAGAAAAATTTGTGTTTTTAACGGGAAATTACTTAAATTTGAAAAATCTCTTTTAAAAAGTAATTATGGTGAATATTTGGAAAAGAAAGCTAATGAATAGAGCTTATATTTAGAAAGGTTAATATTTTAATGAAAGATAGTTCGTTTGAAAAAGTATTGGGAACTTTTGATGTTATGGTTGTTGCTTTTGGTGCAATGATTGGTTGGGGTTGGGTTGTTTCGTCAGGTGATTGGATAAAAACAGGCGGAGTTTTAGGAACGGTTTTAGGTTTTATCTTGGGCGGGCTTATGATTTATTTTGTCGGTTTGTCTTATGCTGAACTTACAACTGCTATGCCTCAATCAGGAGGGGAACAGATATACAGTCATATGGCTTTAGGTTCTGTTTTTAGTTATATTTGTACTTGGATTTTGATATTGAGTTATATGGGTGTGGTTTGTTATGAAGCTTGTTCTTTTCCGACAATACTGCAATACTTGTATCCTAATTTAGTTTTTGGATATTTGTATACGATAAAAGGGTTTGATGTTTATGCCTCTTGGGTTTTAATCGGGAGTGCTACCGCTGTTATTATTGCATTGATAAATGTTATAGGAACAAAAAAATCTGTAATTATGCAAACCGTATTTACTGTTATGATTGCGGTTGTTGGGCTTATTTTGTTTGGAGGAGCTACATATAACGGTACTTTTACGAATATTGAAACTCAGATGTTTGTAGGAAACAATTTTGGAGATATTATCGGCAATATTATAAAGATAGCAATTATAACACCATTTTTCTTTTTCGGTTTTGATGTAATACCTCAAGCTGCAGGAGAAATAAATATTCCTTTGAAAAAATTGGGCAGGTTGATGATTTTATCAATCTTATTAACAGTTGTTTTTTATTCTGTCATAGTAATTTCAATTGGGTTGGTTATGACTAAAAATGATATTAACACTTCAATGAAATTGACGGGGTTGGTTACTGCTGATACAATGGAAAAGGCATTTGGAAGTAAATTTATGTCAAAAGTTTTAATAATTGGTGGTCTTTGTGGAATCGTGACAAGTTGGAATGCTTTTTTGATAGGAGGTAGTCGTGCATTATATGCAATGTCAAACGCAAATATGACTCCGCCGATGTTTTCAAAATTGCACAAGAAATACAATTCACCGGTAAATGCACTTTTGCTATTGGGTTTTTTATCGGCGTTGGCTCCTTTGTTGGGTAGAGTAATGTTGGTATGGATTGTAAATGCGGCGAATTTTGCTTGTTGTTTTTCTTATTGTATGGTTTCTTTATCTTATTTGATAATAAGAAAAAAATATCCTGATATGGAAAGACCTTTTAAAAATAAAAGATATAAATTAGTCGGGGGACTTGCGACGATTATGTCCGGTGCAATGATGATTATGTACATTGTACCGAATACAAATTATACATTAGTTTGGCAAGAATGGCTTATAATAGGTGTTTGGTTGTTAATAGGATTAATGTTTTTTATTTACAGCAAATTAAAATATAAAGATAAATTCGGATTAATCAAATAAGGTTGAAATTAATTTTTAAAATGGATAAATTTTTTGAAAAATAGTCTTAATTAAGACTATTTTTATTTTTTATGATATAATTTAGTTAGTTTAAAGGTTTTTATTTTTTATAATTTGTTTTTTAGCAGAACATAATTGTAGTATATATGAAAAAATGTTGATTGTTGAAAATGATGGTTTTTTGAGTGATTTTTGTTTTGATAGTGAAATTGTTATTGCTATTTTGGATATCTGTAGAGATGATGATAACAGCGGGGAAATTAAAGCCTAAGAAAAAATTAAAAAAGTTTACCCTAAGATTAAAGTAATTTTGATGATAAGTGTAGCTGAAACAGATATTATATAGGACGGTGCTCTTGCAGGAATCAGATACAGAATTTATGATTTAAACGGAGCATTATTCATAGGAACAAGAGAAAATTTTAAAATTACCGTTTTAATACCGAAAGAATAAAATTTTGAATTTATAATAGATTTTAATTTTTATTTTTGTTTTTAAGGTTCACTTAAAGTTTGAGGACTATAATTAACACATAGTAATGATGCAGTAATAAAAAAACTAAAAAAAAATAGTTTACAAAAAATATTTAAAGTTCATTTAAGTTTCATAGATTAAAATTATAGCATAAACAAGAGAGGTGTTAGATATGAATGATGACAATCAAAGAGATTTTGACAAAACTGAAGAAATAAAATCTGAAGAAGAAAATTTAGAAAGTGAAGTAAATGAAAAAAATACAAAAAGTGAAATGACAGATAATTTTGATAAAGAAGATTCTAAAGAAAAGTCTACAAAGGACGTTTTGGATGAATATATCAGTTCGGTATTTGAGAAAAAATATAATAATAAATTAAATAATCAAAAAAAATCTTCATTCGCCAAAATGATGTTGGCAATAATTTTGACTTCTGTTCTTAGCAGTGGCGGAACTGCATGGTACCTTACAAGTAAGTCAAAAAACAACGGTTTGAACTCAGCAAATTCAGGAACAAATGCTGTTACTATAAATTCAACAGATTCTGTAAATGTTGAAAAAGCTGTTGCAAAAAAATCAATGCCGTCTGTTGTAGGGATAACAACTGTGGGAGTTTCCGAAGATATGTTTTTAAGACAATCTCAAGTAAACGGACTTGGTTCAGGAGTTATTGTAAGTAAGGACGGTTATATAATTACAAATAATCACGTTGTTGATCCTACTAAAACAAAACAAGCAACGGTGCTTTTAAATGACGGAAGTAAACATACCGCAGAAATTTTATGGAGTGATAAGTCTTTAGATTTGGCTGTAATAAAAATTGATGCCAGCGGATTAAATTTACAACCTGTTGAACTTGGAGACAGTTCGGTTGTAAGTATTGGTGATAAAGCTATTGCCATAGGAAGTCCGCTTGGAATAAATTTACAATCAACTTTGACCTCAGGCTATATTTCAGGTAAAGACAGGGTTATTACTTTATCTGACGGTTCTTCAATGGAGGGACTTTTCCAAACAGATGCGGCGATAAATCCGGGAAACAGCGGTGGAGCTTTGTTGAATGATAAAGGACAACTGATAGGAATAAATACCGCAAAAGCGGGAAACAGTGACGGAATAGGTTTTTCGATTCCGATAAATACTGCAAAACCTATCTTGGAACAAATAATAAAAACCGGAAAATTCGAATCAGTTTTACTCGGAATAAGAGGTATAAATGTTTCAAGATACAATGTTTTAAGTGAAACAAAACTTGGAGTTGACGAAGGAGTTTATATTCATGAAATAGTGAGTGATTCTCCTGCCGAACAAAGTGGATTGAAAAAGGGAGATGTAATCACTAAAGTAGGCGATTATAAAGTAAATTCAAATTCAAGTTTAAAAACAGCTTTGCTAAATTATAAATTAGGCGATAAGGCAAGCGTTGAAATCGTAAGAGATGGAAAAACAATGCAAGTCGAAGTAAATTTTGCAAAGTTTAATTAAAAAGCTTTTTTTCATATTCTCCGTTTAAATAGATAAAAAAATATCAAAAGTTTTATACTTTTGATATTTTTTTGCTTTAATTATTTTTCAATTAAAAATATGAATTGAATCGATATTTAAACTAAATTGTTTTTTTAAAGTCGAGAATTTTTGTAAATTCTTTGTTTTTACACAGTATGTAAAAAATTGGCAATCCGACTATGTATATAACCACAAATTCTGATGCCATAAGTTGTGCAAGTAACACCCAAAATCCTACAGGATTCGGCATCATTAAGTAAATTTCCAAAGCTATCGGAATCATTCCGAAAATCGGAACTATGCAAGCGATGTAACAATTTTTTATTCTTGTCATTATCACTGCTACTAAAAATGTGGCAAGTGTTCCAAATAACATATCAATAACTCCTACTGTGCTTGCAATATTTGCTAAAAAGCAACCGAGAGTTACACCTATTGTATATTCGGCGTTGAAAAAAGGTAAAATTGCAAGAGCTTCTGAAAGTCTAAATTGAAGTCCGCCGTATCCTAATCCGAATGCTTCGGATAAAATTGTTAGCACGACATAAAGAGCCGCTACCATTGACTGTCTTGTCATTTTTTTGATATTCATTTTTTCCTCCTAAATTGGAGTGTTTTGGTCAACAAAAAAAGGGCAAATGCCCACACACTTGATTTTTAAAGTGGGTGCCAAGCAAAACACTATCTTATTTTTTAGTAATTTTAAATCTGTTGTTTATATCTAATCTAAAATTACTAAAAGATTTTATCATAAAAAAAGTTTTTTTGCAAATAATTTTTGTATCATCAAAAATATTTTATCAAATTTAAATTTAAAATTTGAAATTATTAGTATAAAAAATAAAAATTTTTCAAGATATATTGAAGTTTTTTTATTATGTGATATACTAAATATCGGAGGTAAGGTATGAAAATTGTAATTGTCGGTGCTGGTAAAGTCGGAGAATATTTATTCACAGACTTGAATACAGACGAAAATGATATTATCTTAATTGAAAAAAGACAAGAGATATTAAATGAGATGTTATCAAAATATGATATTATGGGTGTTTCCGGTAATGCAACAAGCTATGATGTTTTAGATGAGGCAAGTGTTTCGGATAGTGATGTTTTTATTGCGGTAACCGAAAGTGATGAAATAAATATTATTTCTTGTATTTTTGCTAAAAAAATGGGTGCAAAATATACAATAGCAAGGGTTAGAAATCCTGAATATTCAGATAAATATGGATTTATAAAAGAAACTTTGGGAATTGATTTGATGATTAATCCGGAGTTTGTTTCTGCAAGAGAAATTTCAAGAAGTTTGAAATATCCTTCGGCACATTCTGTTGAAACTTTCGCAGACGGTAGGGTTAAACTTGTAGGAATTTCCGTTGACGGTAAAAATCCTTTAAATAATTTAAAAATTTCAGATTTACAACAAGTTTTTAATCATAAAATTTTGATAGGAATTGTTCAAAGAGGGGAAGAAATTTTTATTCCTTCAGGAAATTTTGTAATAAGAGAGAATGATAAAGTCTATTTTACCGGTGCGGATGAGTATGTTTACAAATTTTATAATCAAATCGGTGTTAATGACAAAAATGTAGATTCGGTATTTATAATCGGAGGAAGCAGAATATCTTATTATCTTATTTCAAATTTAATTCGTGAGAATATAAATATAAAATTAATAGAAGTCAACAGAGAAAGAGCGGAATTTTTCAGTGAAAAATTTCCTCAAGATGTAAAGATAATTTGTGCAGACGGTTCCGACTCTGATGTTTTGGATGAGGAAGGAATGTCAGGGTATGACTCTTGTATAGCTCTTACAGGGATAGATGAAGAGAACATAATGCTTTCGATGTATGCCAAGAAATTAAATGTAAAAAAGACTATTGCAAAAGTTAGTAGACTTTCTCTTTTGAATATAATTTCTTCGGCGGAGAATTATTCTTTTGTTACACCTAAAAAGTTGGTTTCGGATATAATAATAAGTGTTGTAAGATCTATAATGAACAGTGAAGGAGCAAATATTGAAACTCTTCACAGACTTTGCGACAATAAGGTTGAAGCGGTTGAGATTAAAATAAAAAAAGAAACTAAGGCAATAGGCAAAGCGCTTAAAGATCTTAATATAAAAGAAAATGTCCTTATTGCTTACATAATTCGTGACGGCAAATTGATTTTTCCGACCGGCGATGACAGTATTTTGGTTGGTGACAGTGTTATTGTAATTTCGAAGGCTAATTTGGTTCAAAATATAGATTGTATTTTGGTTTAGCGAGGGATTTTATGAATAATAAAATAATAAGATATATTTTAAGTAAAATTTTATTTATTGAAGCAAGTTTTATGGTTTTGCCAATTGTGGTTTCTTTAATATACAGGGAAAATTTAACTGAATTTTTGAGCTTTTTTTATACAATTATGTTACTTTTGTTTTTTGGGATTTTACTTGGGTACAAATCAGAAGGAAGTGGAACTTTTTACGAGAAAGAAGGTTTTATAATAGTTTCTCTTTCGTGGATATTGCTTTCTGCTTTTGGAGCTTTGCCTTTTGTTTTTTCGGGTTATATACCAAATTTTATTGATGCTTTTTTTGAAACATCAAGCGGATTTACAACTACAGGAGCAAGTATTGTAACAAATGTGGAGTCGTTCAGTCACTCAATGTTGTTTTGGAGAAGTTTTACACATTTGGTAGGAGGTATGGGCGTTTTGGTTTTTGCTTTGGCAATTTTACCACGTTCAAACAGGCATTCACATATTATGAAAGCGGAAGTTCCGGGTCCTATGTTTGGGAAAATTGTTGCAAAGATGAGTTATACGGCAAGAATTTTATATAAGATGTATTTAGTTATGACCGCTGTTTTAATTTTACTTTTGATTTTAGCGGGACATCCTGTTTTCGATTCTTTTGTTCATGCATTTGGTGCTGCAGGAACGGGAGGTTTCGGAATAAAAGCAACATCTATTGCTTATTATAACAGTCCTTTGGTTGAGATTATACTCTCTGTTGCTATGATTGTTTTTGGGATAAATTTTAACTTGTTCTATATAATTCTGATAGGAAAAGCCAAAGAATTTTTTAAAAGTGAGGAACTTAAATGGTATTTGGCAATTGTATTTTTTAGTGTCGTATTAATATTTTTCAATATAAGAACAAATTACACATCTTATTTAACGGCAATAAAGGATATATTTTTTACGGTTTCTTCCATAATTTCTACTACGGGGTATGCTACTGTTGATTTTGGAAATTGGCCGTTATTTTCAAGAGTAATTTTGTTGTTTTTGATGTTTACAGGAGCTTGTGCCGGTTCCACTGCAGGAGGACTGAAAGTTTCAAGACTTGTAATTTTAGTTAAATCAGCGATATTCCAATTTAGAAAAGCTACAAATCCTAAACGTGTTTTCAGTTTGAAAGTTGATAAAAAAGCATTGCCTAAAAATCTTGAAGAAGAAGTAAAAAGTTATTTTATGATTTATATGTTTTTGGTTATAGTTTTTACTACTATAGTTTCTTTTTCAATGAGAGATTTTGAAAGTGCATTTTCAGCAGTTATGGCAACTTTTAACAACATCGGACCCGGACTTGGGGAAGTTGGACCTACATCAAGTTATGCACAATTGAGTTACTTTAACAAAATAGTTTTATCTTTTGCAATGCTTGCGGGACGTCTTGAGATTTTTCCTATTTTAATATTATTCTCTTCATCAACATGGAAGAAAAAGTAGGTAGTATATGAAAAAAAATAAATTTTATGCAGTAAAATCAGGTAGAAATAAAGGAATTTACAATTCATGGGATGAGTGTAAAAAGCAGGTTGAAGGCTTTTCAGGTGCTATTTATAAATCTTTTGAAGATTTAGAAAAAGCAAAGGAGTATTTAAAAGTAAATTCTAACTTAAATACCGAAACTAAATCAGATTTTGAAAATATAAAAGAAGATGAAGTTTTTGCCTATGTTGACGGTTCATACAAAAAAGATACTATCGAGTATGGTTATGGAGTTGTTTTGCTCTTTAAAGACGGAAAAGAGGAGATTTTCGGGAAAGGACAAGATCCGGAGGTTGCAAAAAGCAGAAATGTCACAGGGGAACTTTTCGGTGCAGTAAGAGCGATAAGTGAGGCAATAAAGAAAAAAAAGAGAAAAATTACAATTTTTTACGATTATCAAGGCATTTCCTGTTGGGCAAACGGCGAATGGAAGTGTAATATTCCTTTGACTGTCGGATACCGTGAAAAGATAAAAGAATTTAGAAATTTAATAGAGATAGAATTTGTCAAAGTAAAGGCTCATTCAAATGATAAATACAATGACTTGGCAGACAGTTTGGCAAAGAAATCTTTAATATAGAGAAGTGATATTATGACAAAGATATTAAACGTAAACTATAAAAATTTAATAGAAGTATCAAATCTTATTTTAAATGATGAGGTTGTTGCGATACCTACAGAAACTGTATACGGACTTGGAGCAAACGGATTGTCTGAAACGGCGGTTTTAAAAATTTTCAAAGCCAAAAATCGTCCCGCAGATAATCCTCTTATTCTTCATATTTCTGATTACGAAATGATGAATGAATTAGCTTTTGGACTTGATGAAAATCTAAAAACTTTTTTGAAAAATTTTTGGCCGGGACCATTGACTGTAGTTATGAAAAAAAAGAGTATTATTCCCGATGCTGTAAGTTGTGGGCTTGATACTGTCGCAATAAGAATGCCCAAAAATGAAATTGCAAGAAAAATTATAGAACTTTCTAAAGTTCCTATTGCAGCACCTTCTGCAAATATTTCAGGCAGACCGTCACCTACAAATGCAAAAGACGTATATTTTGATATGAACGGTAAAATTTCTGCCATTGTTGACGGAGGCGAATGTAAGATTGGTATAGAATCAACTGTTTTGGATATTACCTCTAAACCGTATACAATTTTAAGACCGGGTTTTTACACAAGAGATGATTTTTTGAAATACGAAGAAGAAGTTTTAATTGATACAGCACTTTCAAATGAAAATCAGATTCCTAAATCTCCGGGTCAAAAGTATAAACATTATTCACCAAAGGCTAAGGTTTTAGTAGTATCTACAATGGACAGAAAAAAATCAAAATTAAAAATAGAAGAACTTATAGAAGAAAACAAAAATTTAAAGTTAGGAATTTTTAAATTTGAAGAAACAAACTTAAAATTTGAAAATTGTATTTCTTTAGGTTCTGTTTCAAATTTAAATCAAATGTCAAAAAAATTATTTTCGGGGCTTAGAAGTTTTGATGCTGATAATGTTGATTTGATTATTGTAGAAGGGTGTGAAGAAAAGGGGCTTGGCTTTTCAATAATGAACAGATTAAAAAAATCTGCAAACGGAAATATAATTTACTTAGATTAAGAGCGAAAGCTCTTTTTTATTTTTAAATAAAATTATGTCATTGTTCCAATATATTTTCATCTAATAAAAATAAGTTTCATTACGGTTGATTTTTTGATTTTTATGTGTTAAAATTATAAAACATAATGAGAATAATTTTTATTGGAGGAAGTATGAAAAGAAAGACAGTTGTTATTTTGCTTTTGAGTGCAATGCTTTTGAATGCTTGTGGCAAGAAAAAAGATGAAACTGCTCAAAAAAAAGAAAAAATAGATGTAACTATGTTTGAAGAAAACGACAAAAAAAGAAGTAAGTACAAAGGCTATACTGTAGAAGAGGTTTATATAAACGGTAAAAGAGTGAAAATAGACGTTCAAAGTCACGGAGATCACTATCATATAATTTATGACGGTAAGAAATACAGTCTTAGCAAAGAAAAGTACAATGAACTTTTTGATGCAAACAATAAAATAGTTTTAGAAAAAGAAACAATTGAAAAAAGTTTGGCTGAAATTGATGAAAATGAAATAATTTCATACTATAAACACGGCGATCATTGGCATGTAAAGACAAAGCACGGAGAATTTATAACTTATGAAGATCCAAGTAAAGTAAAAAATGTTAATACATTAATTTCAAATTCTGTGCGAACTATAGGACAAAATGAATTAAACAGTGTCAGAATTGTAAGTTTTTATAAGCACGGTGATCATTGGCATGTAAAAACGAGCGACGGAAGAGAATATATTACTTATGTTGATCCGAGTAAAAACGGAACTTCATCAAATAGTAATAATACTAAAACAGTTGAAGTTACTGAAGATGTAAAAGATAATAAGATAAATGGCGAAAAGATAGTAGAATTTTATAAACACGGCGATCATTGGCATGTAAAGACAGAAAGCGGAAAAGAATATGTTACTCATACCGATCCGAGTGGTAAAAAAGCTATTGAAGAAATAAAAGATAAAGAAGAGTTAAAACCTGAAGTTAAAAATGACTTGTTTGATAAAGTTTTTAAACATGATGACCATTTCCATGTGTGGTTTAAAGGAAAAGAATATGTAATAAGTGCCGAAGAGTATGAAAAAGCAATTCGAGAAAATAAATTTTCTCCAAAAGAAGAAAAAGAAAATAATGGGGAAACTTTATTAAAGAGTGAACTTTTGAAAAAAGCTGAAAAAATGGTTCAAGAGATTATGAAAAGATATGGGTTAAAACGTGAACAGATAAAAATTGACTTAGAAAACAATGTAATAGTTTATCCTCACGGTTCACATTATCACTATGATAAAATAGATCCTAATAAATCAGGAGGACATAATCATAATCATAATCACGAAATTATAGAACCTAAAAGGAATCCTGAAATAGAAACAAAAAAAATAATAGGGCCGTTTTTTGTAGAACATCAAAAATGGTCTTATCGAAAAAAAGAATTTATGAACAAGTTTAAAGTCGAAGGTGTTAAAAATATTGATAATTACAACTTTTTGACTTACTATACTGACGATGACGAGTTAAAAGAAAGTTTAGAAATAAACGGTAAAAAATCTAAAGCGATAGTATATCTTGTACTATATGGAACAGATAAAAGCGAACTTGAAAAAATTAAAACCCCAAATGTTATTTTTGATTCTAAGCATATGTTAAAAGGTTGGTATGGAGCGAATTTAGAAGAAGTTCTTGAAAGGGATATTGATAGAAAAGCTCAGATAAGAAAAGCGAATTATCATTCATCTCCTAAAGTTTTAGGGCCTTTTACCATTGGTGACGACTTATCCAAACTTGACATAGATAAGAGAGATTACTATAAAATGGAATTTTATGCTCAAGGTACTATTATGGGTAACGGAAATGCCGGAGAGTTTGAACTTAACGGTAAAAAGAGCAGATTTTTCTATTATTTTATACGAGATGATATAAGTTTTGAACAAGCTAAAAATTCAGGCTATAAAATTCCTAAACCGGTTGCTAATAGCGGATATGAGTTTGTTGGTTGGGGACTTGATCCTGAAAAAGAATTTTTTGGAAGCAGTAAATTTTTAGGATTGTTCGGCACTAACAGAAATCTTATAGCAAGCTATCTTCCTAAAGATGAGAATAATCCTTACAACAAAGATGATTCTAACAGACCTCATCCAAGAGGTGCGGTTTTTTATAATCCTGAAAATTATACAACTTTAGTTGTAAAAGCTGGAGAAAACGGAAGTTTAGATTTTAACGGAAAGAAAGTAAAAACAGTATGTCTTGTTGTAAGAAAGGGAACGACTTGGAAAGAGCTTTCTGTAAATTATCCGATAGCTTCTCCGGATAGCGGATACAGTGTAGATCCGACTTATTATGACTTGTTGACAAAGAATGAAACAATAGGAGAAAATAAGGAATATACTGTAAAATTTGTAAAAAAAGAAAATGTTGGAAATGATGAATTTGACGATTTATTTGGACTTGGAAGTTCAGATGAAGTTCCTTTTGGAGATGAAGATTTGTTAGGTGTAGATCCGAAAAACATTGATGAAAATAACAAAACTGAAAATCCGACAGACAGAGATGATTTAGAAGACTTTTTAGGAGACGATCCGAAAAATAATACGCAAAATCCTAAAGAAGTTGAAAAACCTAAAAGTAATGAGAATATAGAAAGTGAAAAAAATAAAAACGATATAAATTCTGAAAAACAAACAATCGATAAAGAAACGGAAAAACCGGAAAAGATCGAAAAAGAAAAACCGAAAGTGTCACAACCTGTTGAAAAAGATAAAAATTTATAAACAAAAGGCAGATGTATCTGCCTTTTGTTTTTTATTACAATAAGCATATATACGATTTGAATAATAAATTAAAAATTTTTTTAAAAAAGTGTTGCAAATGTGTAAGAAATGTTATATAATATATGGGTGCTTATATGCACTTAAAGGCGTTGACGGGATAGGTTGCTCACTTTAAAGTTGAAATTTTCAACTTGTGAGGTAATTATCTCTGAGTATGTCGAACTTGATTTCGGCGACGGATCGCCGTATTTTTTTGAAGGTGAAAATGAAACACACGGAAGAGTTGATACGGATGATTCAGTTGCATGATGCCAAAACATGCGAATTAAGGAGGTAAAAAAATTGGCGAACAAACAAAAAATCAGAATCAGATTAAGAGCTTACGATCATGAATTAATCGATAGCTCAGCACAACAAATAGTGGAATCTGCAAAGAGAACAGGTGCAGAGGTTTCAGGACCTATTCCACTACCAACAGAAAAGGAAATCATTACAATCTTAAGAGCTGTTCACAAATATAAGTACAGTAGAGAACAATTTGAACAAAGAACACATAAAAGACTTATTGATATCCTAAATCCAAATCAAAAGACTTTGGAAAGCTTGAAGAAATTAAATCTTCCAAGTGGTGTAGATATTGAAATTAAGTTGTAAATCTTAGAATGATTGTAAAGCAATCCGCTGTAAGTAATAGGAGGTGTACTCATGAAGAGTATTTTAGGTAAAAAAATTGGAATGACTCAAATTTTTACTGAAGATGGAGCAGTTGTTCCTGTAACAGTTGTTGAAGCGGGCCCTATGTTCGTTACACAAGTTAAAACTGTTGAAACTGATGGATATAACGCAATCCAATGTGGTTATGTAGACAAGAAAGAAAAAAAAGTTACAAAACCTCTTAAAGGACATTTCGACAAAGTTAGTGTCGGATATAAGAGATTTTTAAGAGAATTTAGACTAAATGAAGGCGAAAGCTTTGAAGCCGGTCAAGAAATTAAAGCAGACTTATTTTCTGAAGGAGATAAAGTTGATGTTATCGGTACTTCAAAAGGTAAGGGAACTCAAGGTGCTATAAAGAGATGGAATTACAGTAGAGGACCTGAAGCTCACGGTTCAAAATCTCATAGAGTAGCAGGTGCAAGAAGTGCAGGTACTTTCCCTGGTAGAGTTCTTAAAGGACGTAAGGGAAGTGGTAAGATGGGTAACAGAAGAAGCACTGTTCAAAATCTTGAAGTTGTAAAAGTTGACGTTGAAAAGAACTTGATTCTTATTAAAGGAGCTATTCCAGGACCTAAAGGTGGTTTAGTAACTGTTAGAGAGTCAGTTAAGAGATAGTTTAAGGAGGATAAGTAATGCCTAAGGTTAATGTTTATAACCAACTTGGAGAAGTTGTTGGTGATATAGAATTAAACGAAGCTATTTTTGGTATTGAAGTTAATGAACATGTTGTTTATGAAGTAGTAAAGAACCATTTAGCTAATAGAAGACAAGGCACTCAATCTGCGAAAACTCGTGCGGAAGTTCGTGGAGGGGGAAGAAAGCCTTGGAGACAAAAGGGTACCGGTCGTGCAAGACAAGGTAGTATAAGAGCTCCTCAATGGAAAGGTGGCGGAGTTGTTTTCGCACCAAAGCCAAGAAGCTACAGATACTCAGTTCCTAAGAAAGTAAGAAGACTTGCTATGAAATCAGTTCTTACTTCAAAAGTATTAGAGGGAGAATTAAAAGTTTTAGATGCTTTGACTGTTGATACTTTCAGTACTAAAAAAGCAAAAGAAATTTTAAAGAATTTAAATGTTGAAACAAAAACTATGATAGTTTTACCGGAGGGAAATGATATGATTATTAAATCATTTGCTAACCTTCCTAAAGTTGAAACTGTTGTTGTTGATTATATGAATGTTTATGATTTAATGAGATTCGATAATCTTTTAATCGTAAAAGACGCCTTATCTAAAATTGAGGAGGTGTATGCATAATGACAGCATATGATATTATTATTAAACCGGTTGTAACAGAACGTTCTATGGAAGCTATGGACATTAAAAGATACACTTTTAAGGTTGCTCCAAATGCTAACAAATCAGAAATAAAAAAAGCTGTTGAAACAATTTTCGGTGTAAAAGTTAAACAAGTAAACACAATGAATATTACTGGTAAGAAAAAGAGAATGGGAGCTAATGTTGGCAAAAGATCCGATTGGAAAAAAGCCATAGTTACTCTTACTGAGGATTCTAAAGAAATTGAATTCTTCGAAGGAATTTAGTATAGGAGGTAATATTAATGGCTATTAGAAAGTATAAACCAACTTCTGCCGGAGTTCGTGGAATGAGCGTTTTAACTTTTGATGAAATAACTAAAAAGGCTCCTGAAAAGTCTTTATTAGTTTCTTTATCAAAATCAGGCGGAAGAAATTCATTAGGTAGAGTTACCGTTAGACACAGAGGCGGCGGTGCTAAAAGAAAATATAGAATAATAGATTTCAAAAGAAATAAAGATGGCGTTCCTGGAAAGGTTGCTGCCATAGAATACGATCCAAACAGAACTGCTAATATAGCTTTAATCCACTATGTTGACGGAGAAAAGAGATATATATTGGCACCTGAAGGATTAAAAGTTGGAGCTATGATTGAATCAGGAGAAAATGCTGATATTGTAGTTGGTAATTCATTAAAATTAAAAGATATTCCTGTTGGTACAATGGTACACAATGTAGAATTAAAACCTGGAAAAGGCGGACAACTTGTAAGAAGTGCAGGTTCCGAAGCTCAATTAATGGGTAAAGAAGGAAGATTTGCACAATTAAGATTGCCTTCAGGTGAATTTAGATTAATCCATTTAGAATGTAGAGCAACTGTCGGACAAGTTGGTAACTTAAGTCATGAACTTGTAACAATAGGAAAAGCGGGAAGAACAAGACATATGGGTCAAAGACCTCATGTTAGAGGTTCTGCAATGAACCCTGTTGATCACCCTCATGGTGGTGGGGAAGGTAGAACTCCTGTCGGACGTCCGGCACCTTCAACTCCTTGGGGTAAACCTGCATTAGGACTTAAGACCAGAAAGAAAAATAAAAAGTCTAATAAGTTCATAGTAAGAAGAAGAACTAAAAACTAATTAAGGAGGAAAACAAATGGGAAGATCTCTTAAAAAAGGACCATTTTGTGATGATCATCTTTTTAAAAAAGTAGAAGCATTAAATAAAGAAAATGAAAAAAAAGTTATAAAAACTTGGTCAAGAAGATCTACAATTTTTCCGGAATTTGTAGGACATACAATAGCTGTTCATGATGGCAGAAAGCACTTACCTATATATATTACAGACGATATGGTAGGACATAAACTTGGAGAATTTGTTTTAACAAGAACTTACAAGGGCCATGTTGGAAAGAACGAAAAAAACAGTAAAGTAAGATAATAGATAAGGAGGGAATAACATGCAAGCTAAAGCAATTGCAAAATACCAAAGAATTTCACCTCTTAAAGTAAACTTTATTTGTAGAGAAATAAGAGGAAAGCATGTAGATGAAGCTTTATCTATTCTAAGATTCACTCCAAAAGCGGGTGCGAGATTATTAGAAAAGGTATTAAAATCAGCTGTCGCTAATGCGGAAAATAATCACAATTTAGATAGAAAAGACCTTTATGTATTAGAAGCTTATGCAAATGATGCTCCGGTTATGAAAAGATGGAGACCAAAGGCTAAAGGTTCAGCTTACCCAATCTTGAAAAGATCAAGTCATATTGGTGTAACAGTAGCGGAAAGATAAGTTATAAAGGAGGATGAAAGATGGGTCAAAAAGTTAATCCTCATGGATTAAGAGTCGGAATAATCAAAGATTGGGACTCAAGATGGTTTGCCGATAAAAAAGAATTCGGTGATTTATTAGTAGAAGACC
This sequence comes from Parvimonas sp., assembly GCA_022770425.1. Taxonomy (GTDB): domain Bacteria; phylum Bacillota; class Clostridia; order Tissierellales; family Peptoniphilaceae; genus Parvimonas. Next base: position 17,038 of record JALEHY010000007.1, read on the forward strand.
ATAATATTCGTAAACTTGTTAAAAAAGAGGTAGCTCTTTCAGGAGTACCTAAAGTTGAAATAGAAAGATCAGCAAATAGAGTTAAAGTTACTGTATTTACTGCTAAGCCTGGTATGGTAATCGGAAAATCAGGAGCAGGTGTTGAAGAATTAAGAGTTAAAATTGAAAAATTAACAGGCAAAAAAGTTATTGTTAACGTTGAAGAAGTTAAAAGACCTGATTTAAGCGCTCAACTTGTTGCGGAAAATATTGCAGGACAATTGGAAAGACGTGTTTCTTTCAGACGTGCTATGAAACAAGCTATGCAAAGATCATTAAAAGCAGGCGCTAAAGGAATTAAAACTGCTGTTTCAGGAAGACTTGGCGGAGCAGATATGGCAAGAACTGAAGGCTATTCAGAAGGAACTATTCCTCTACAAACTTTAAGAGCAGACATTGAATATGGATTTGCCGAAGCAGATACAACTTATGGAAAATTAGGTGTAAAAGTTTGGTTATATAAAGGAGAAGTTCTTCCGGGAATGAAGGCGGCTGTTATAGAAGAAAAACCTGCTAAGAAAGAAAGAAAGAACAATAAGAGAGACAATAAGAAAAGATTTAATAAAACTGGTGCTAAGAAAGAAGCTTAGTTGCCGGAAGGAGGAAAGAGTCTATGTTAATGCCTAAGAGAGTAAAATATCGTAGAGTTCATAGAGGCAGAATGACAGGTAAAGCTCTAAGAGGAAATACAATTTCTTATGGAGATTACGCAATTCAAGCTTTGGAACCTTGTTGGATGACTGCAAATCAAATTGAGTCTGCAAGACGTGCGATGACAAGATATATAAAAAGAGGCGGTAACATCTGGATTAAGGTGTTCCCGGACAAGCCGGTTACTAAAAAACCTGCTGAAGTTAGAATGGGTTCTGGTAAAGGGGCTCCTGAATATTGGGTAGCAGTTGTAAAACCAGGTAGAATATTATTTGAAATGAGCGGTGTTCCTGTTGATGTAGCAAGAGAAGCTATGAGACTTGCAGCTCACAAATTACCTATAAAAACTAAATTTATAACTCGTGAGATGAAGGAAGGTGAAGCTAATGAAAAGTAAAGAAATTCGCCAAATGAATGATAGTGATTTACAAGCAAAATTAAAAGATTTAAAAGTAGAATTATTTAATCTACGTTTTCAATTAGCCACTGGACAATTAGAGAATCCTATGAGAATTGGTGGCATTAAAAAAGATATTGCTCGTGTTATGACTATTATTAGAGAACGTGAGCTTAATGCTGGAAAGGAGGCTTAATACTATGGAAAGAAATAGTAGAAAAGTCATAATAGGAAATGTAGTTTCTAATAAAATGGATAAGACTATTGTTGTAGAAGTTGCAACTTTTGTATCTCATCCTCTTTACAAAAAGCAAATTAAGAAAACTACAAAATTTAAAGCACATGATGAAAATAACGAATGTTTAATTGGTGATAGAGTTAAGATTATGGAAACAAGACCTCTTTCAAGAGAAAAGAGATGGAGACTTGTTGAGATACTTGAAAGAGTAAAATAATTTTCATCTGGAAAGGAGTATCGTATGATTCAAACAGAAAGTCGTTTAAAAGTTGCTGACAATTCCGGTGCTAAAGAACTTCTTGTTATCAGAGTACTTGGTGGTACTAATAAAAAATACGCAAAAGTTGGCGATATAGTAGTTTGTGCTGTTAAAAGTGCAACGCCTGGTGGAGTTGTTAAGAAGAGCGACGTTGTAAAGGCTGTTGTTGTAAGAACAACTAACAGTATAAAAAGAAAAGATGGTAGCTACATTAGATTTGATGATAATGCAGCTGTAATTATAAAAGATGATAAGAACCCGGTGGGTACAAGAATTTTCGGTTCAGTTACAAGAGAGCTTAGAGCTGGTAACTTTATGAAGATTATCTCACTTGCACCTGAAGTATTATAGTAGGAGGTGTATAGAATGAAAATAAAATCTGGAGATACTGTTATTGTAATTGCAGGTAAGGATAAAGGAAAGACTGGAAAAGTTCTTAAAACTTTAGCTAAAGAAAATAGAGTAATAGTTGAAGGAGTAAATATTCAAACTAAACATAAGAAGGCAAAAAATCCTAAGGATGAAGCCGGATTAATTAAGGTTGAAGGTAGTATTGATGTATCAAATGTTGCTTATTTTGATGCTAAAGAAAAGAAACCTTCAAGAATAGGTTATGTTTTTGAAGGGGACAAAAAAGTTAGAATTAGTAAAAAAAGTGGTTCTAAAATAGATAAATAGTTGAAAGGAGGAATCTTAAGTGACTTCCAGAATGCAAGTTAAATATAAAGAAGAAATAGTTTCTGCTTTAATGGAACGTTTTAAATATAAAAATATTATGCAGGTTCCTAAATTAGATAAAATTGTTATTAATATCGGTTTAGGTTCAGCTAAAGATAATCCAAAAGCTTTGGAAAGCGCATTAAAAGAATTGGAAATTATTGCAGGACAAAAACCTGTAATAACTACTGCTAAAAAGTCAATCGCTAACTTCAAATTAAGAGAAGGTATGAAGATTGGTACTAAGGTAACTCTTAGAGGAGAAAAGATGTATGATTTCTTAGATAGATTAGTTAATATCGCTCTTCCTCGTGTAAGAGACTTTAGAGGTGTTAGCGCTTCAAGTTTTGATGGTAGAGGAAATTATGCTTTAGGTATAAAGGAACAATTAATATTCCCTGAAATTGTATATGATATGATTGATCAAATCAGAGGAATGGATATTATAATAGTTACTACTGCTAAGACTGATGAAGAGTCTAAAGCACTTTTAGAGCTATTAGGAATGCCTTTTAGAAAGTAGTAAGGGGGAAAATTTTAATGGCTAAGAAATCAATGGTACAACGTGAATTAAAGCGTCAAAAGTTAGTTGAAAAATATGCTGCTAAACGTGCAGAGTTAAAAGCCAAAGGGGACTATATCGGCTTAAGTAAATTGCCAAGAAATTCAGCTCCAAGCCGTTTACACAATCGTTGTAAAATCACCGGACGTCCTCATGGATATATAGGAAAATATGGAATCAGCCGTATTGTGTTCCGTGAATTAGCTTACAAGGGAGAAATTCCTGGCGTTAAAAAGGCTAGTTGGTAATATTTTAGTAAAAGGAGGAAGCTTATATGATGACTGATCCTATAGCAGATATGCTTACAAGAATTAGAAATGGAAATAATGCAAGACATTCATCTGTTGAAATACCTGCATCTAAGATGAAAAAAGATTTAGTTCAAATTTTATTGGATGAAGGTTTTATCGAAGGATATAATGTAATTGAAGATGATAAACAAGGTGTTATCACTGTAGATTTAAAATATGGAAAAAATAATGAAAGAGTTATCTCAGGACTTAAAAGAATTTCTAAACCTGGTTTAAGAGTTTATGCAAGAAGCCATGAAATTCCAAAAGTTTTAGGTGGACTTGGAATCGCAATTATCTCAACATCAAAAGGAGTTGTAACTGATAAAGTTGCAAGAAAAGAAGGTATAGGTGGAGAGGTTCTTTGTTACGTTTGGTAACAGATTTAAAGAATAAAACTAAGGAGGTATACCAATGTCAAGAATTGGATTAAAACCAATTGTTGTTCCTGCTGAAGTTGAGGTAATCTTAGGTGAAGAAAATTTTGTAGAAGTAAAAGGACCTAAGGGTAAATTGACTCAACAATTAAGTAGAGAAATGAACATAAAAATGGAAGGAAATACAATTTCAATAGAACGTCCTTCTGAAATTAAAAGACATAAATCACTTCATGGATTAACAAGAACTTTGCTTGCTAATATGATTGAAGGAGTTTCAAAGGGATTTAGTAAAACTTTAATCATAGAAGGTACAGGATACAGAGCAGGTAAAGCAGGTAATAAATTAACTTTAAACTTGGGATATTCTCATCCGATTGAAGTTTTAGATCCTGAAGGAATTACTGTTGAAGTTCCTGAACCAACTAAGATTGTTGTTTCCGGAATTGATAAACAAAAACTTGGAAACTTTGCGGCAAATATTCGTTCATATAGAAAACCTGAACCTTATAAAGGAAAGGGTATCAGATATGAAGGCGAATATATAAGACGTAAAGTTGGTAAGACTGGTAAATAGGAAGGAGTGAAATTTAATGTTAAAGCAAATTAACAAAAATGAAAATAGAAAAGCAAGACACGCCAGAGTAAGAAAAAAAGTTTCTGGAACTCCTGAAAAACCAAGACTAAACTTATATAGAAGTAATACTAATATATATGCTCAAATTATAGATGATACTAAGGGAATAACTTTAGTTTCAGCTTCAACTTTAGATAAAGAGTTTGATACTTTAGCATCAAAATCAAACAAGGAAGCTGCTAAAGCAGTAGGTCTTTCAATAGGTAAAAAGGCTATTGAAAAGGGAATTACAGAAGTTGTTTTTGACAGAAGTGGTTATTTATATCATGGAAAAGTTAAAGAACTTGCTGATGGTGCCAGAGAAGCTGGACTTAAATTTTAGTATCGGGAGGTAATGAATGGAACTTTTAATTAAAGAAGTAGAAGAATTAGAATTAGAAGAAAGAGTAGTTGCCATCAACCGTGTTACTAAAGTAGTAAAAGGTGGTAGAAACTTTAGATTTAGCGCTCTTGTAGTTGTTGGTGATGGTAACGGACATGTTGGTGTTGGAATCGGTAAAGCACTTGAAGTTCCGGAAGCTATTAGAAAAGGTGTTCAAGATGCTAAAAAACACGTTATCAGAGTACCTCTTGTTAATACTACAATTCCACATGAAGTTGTAGGACTTTTCGGAGCTGGTAGAGTGTTGTTGAAACCTGCCGGAGTAGGTACCGGAGTTATCGCCGGTGGTCCTGTTCGTGCGGTTTGTGAATTAGCAGGAATTAAAGATGTTAGAAGTAAATCTTTAGGAACTACTAATGCAAGAAACATAGTTAATGCGACAATGGAAGGATTAAAAAATCTTAAGAGAGCTGAAGATATTGCTCGTTTAAGAGGAAAATCCGTAGAAGAAATATTAGGTTAAGGGGGGCTTTTAAAATGGCAAAGCTCAAAATAACACTTAAAAAGAGTAAAATCGGTAGAATAGAAAAACATATTAAAAATGTTGAAGCTTTAGGCTTAAGAAAAGTTGGTCAAACCGTTATTAAGGAAGATAATCCTTCAATCAGAGGAATGATTGACAAAATTAGCTTTATGCTTGAAGTTGAAGAAATTTAAGGAGGTATAAAGCGTGAAATTACATGATTTAAGACCTGCTGAAGGTGGAGGCTCAAAAGCAAGAAAGAGACTTGGTAGAGGTTATGGTTCCGGACTTGGAAAGTACGGCGGTAAAGGACGTGACGGACAAAACTCAAGATCAGGCGGTGGAGTAAGACCTGGATTTGAAGGTGGACAAATGCCACTTTTCAGAAGACTTCCAAAAAGAGGTTTTACAAATATATTTGCTAAAGAATACGCAGAAGTAAATGTTGAAAGATTAAATGTCTTTGAAGACGGCACTAATGTTACTGAAGAATTGATTTTTGAAGCTAATTTAGCTAAAAGAGCAAAAGCTAAAGATGGCGTTAAAATTTTAGGTAATGGCGAACTTACAAAGAAGTTAAATGTTTCTTGCTCCAAATTTACTAAGAGCGCTATCGAAAAGATAGAAAGCATTGGAGGAAAGGTAGAGGTGATCTAATATGTTCAAAACTCTATCAGATGCGTGGAGAATAAGAGAAATCAGAAGTAAAATGATTTTTACTTTGTTGATGATAGTTGTGTATAGACTTGGTAATGTAATACCTATTCCATTTATGGATAAGACTGTTGTAAGTCAAATTATGAATGGAAGCGAGGGCGGGCTTGTAAGTTTACTTGACTTACTTGCAGGGGGTAGTTTAAAGCAAATGAGTGTTTTTGCTTTGAGTATTTACCCTTACATTACCGCATCAATTGTTGTCCAACTTCTAACTATTGCATTTCCAAGACTTGGTGAAATTGCAAGAGATGGAGAAATGGGTAAGAAAAAAATTGCTAAATATACTAAAATAGGTGCTGTAATACTTGGTATATTTGAAGCTAATGCAATAGCTAACGGTTTATTTGCAAAAGCTATAATTGCTAAAGGTTATATTGAAATGACTTTGGTTATAACTTCATTGCTTGCAGGTTCAATGTTCCTTGTTTGGTTAGGAGAAATCATAACTGAAAGAGGAGTGGGTAATGGTATCTCAATAATTATCTTTTTGGGTATTGTTTCAAATTTACCTACACAAATCGGAACTTTCATTTATGGAATTATGACAGGAACAGTCGGAATTTTAACTATATTGGGAGTTGTTTTAGCAGCAATTGCTATTGTAGTTGTTGTTGTACTTATTAATGAAGGTGAAAGAAAAATTACAGTACAATATGCGAAAAAAGTTGTTGGTAGAAAAATGTATGGAGGACAAGCTACACATATTCCTGTAAAGGTTAATATGAGCGGTGTAATGCCTGTAATCTTCGCTTCATCATTACTTGCTATGCCACAAACTCTTTCACTATTGTTTTCTGGTGGTACTCCAAGTTGGATAACTTCTTATTTGACAGTTGAAGGCTCAGTTGGTGTTTATGTATATTCAGTAATGAATTTTATATTGATTATATTATTCGGATTCTTTTATTCATCAATTCAGTTTAATACTGTTGAATACGCAAAAAATTTACAACAATATGGCGGGTTCATTCCGGGAATAAGACCTGGGAAACCTACCGGTGAATATTTACAAAGAATATCAAATAGAATTACTTTCTCTGGTTCTATTATATTAGCATTAATTGCATCAGCACCAATAGTTCTTTCAAGACTTAGCGGTATGAAAATTAATTTTGGTGGTACTTCTGTAATCATTATTGTTGGTGTAGTTATTGAAACAATGAAACAAATAGAATCTATGATGTTAATGAGACACTATAAAGGATTTTTAAATAAATAGTGCATAGGAGAAAAATATGAGACTGATTTTGTTAGGACCCCCAGGGGCTGGAAAAGGAACTCAAGCGACAAGTATCGTTAAGGAATATGGAATAACACATATTTCAACAGGAGATATTTTTAGACATAATATTAAAAATGAAACAGAACTTGGAAAAAAAGTAAAGGCTTATTTGGATAACGGACAATTAGTTCCGGATGAACTTACTATTGATTTAGTTTGGGACAGACTTTCCAAAGATGATTGTAAGAACGGGTTTTTACTTGACGGATTTCCAAGAACTATAAATCAAGCTGAAGCTTTGCAAAAGGGTTTAGAAGAAAGAGGACTTAAATTAGATAGAGTTGTAAACATTGATGTTGACAAGAATATCTTAGTAAAAAGACTTTCAGGAAGACGTGTTTGCAAAGATTGCGGAGAAACTTATCATATTGATAATAAGCCGACAGCAAAAGAAGGAATTTGTGATAATTGTTCCGGAGAAGTTATTCAAAGAGCGGACGATAACGAAAAAACTGTTTTAGACCGTATAGAAGTTTATGAAAAACAAACTTTTCCTTTAATAGATTTTTATACAAATTTGAATTTGATTTTAACTGTTGATGGTACTTTACCTATTGAGGACGTCTTTTCACAAATTAAGGAGTCTCTTTCTACAAATGTTTAACATTTTGGAGAGTAGTACTATGGATCTAAATTTTGATTTTAAAGTAGGTCAGGTTGTAAAATCACTTAAGGGCCGTGACAAGGGCGAAGTAATGATCGTAGTTGAGGTAATAAATTCGTCATTAGTTAAAGTTGCTAATGGAAGAAACAGACCTCTTTCTAAACCTAAACTTAAAAAGTCAAAGCATTTGCAAATTTATAACGACGTGCTTAAAGATTTTAGTTTAAATCCATTATCATTTAATGATTCGAATTTGAGAAAATTATTAAAATCATATATAGAAGATAATGTAGAAAAATAGGAGGTTCTTTAAATGTCCAAAAAGGATGTTATAGAAGTTGAAGGGACTGTAATTGATGCGATGCCAAATACTATATTCAAGGTAAAACTTGTTAATGGTCATGAGATAACAGCCCATATATCAGGAAAATTAAGAATGAATTATATAAGAATTCTTCCGGGAGATAAGGTGTTGGTAGAATTATCACCTTATGATTTAACAAAGGGAAGAATAACTTGGCGAAACAAGTAGCATAGGAGGGACTTAAATGAAAGTAAGACCATCAGTAAAAAAAATGTGCGAAAAATGTAAAATCATCAGAAGAAAAGGTAGAGTAATGGTGATTTGTGAAAATCCAAAGCACAAACAAAAACAAGGTTAATAGATGGAGGTGTAGGTAGCAGTGAGAATTGTAGGTGTAGACTTACCAAGAGAAAAAAGAGTAGAAATTGGTTTAACTTATATTTACGGTATAGGTAGAAAAACTTCAAATGATATTCTTAAAAGTGCCGGAATTAATCCAGACACAAGAGTTAAAGATTTAACTGAAGCTGATGCTGCTCTAATAAGAGCTGAGATAGATAAATATCTTGTTGAAGGTGATTTACGTAGAGAAATCGCTATGAACATTAAAAGATTAAGAGAAATAAACTGTTACAGAGGAATAAGACATAGAAGAGGATTACCTGTAAGAGGACAAAATACTAAAAATAATGCCAGAACAAGAAAAGGTCCAAAGAAAATTTCTGGTAAAAAAGGTAAATAAGGAGGGGATTTAATTGGCAGTTAAGAAACAAAAAGCTCGTGTAAAAAGAAGAGAGCGTAAAAATATTGAAAAAGGACAAGCACATATAGTTTCTTCTTTTAATAACACTATGGTAACACTTAGCGACTTAAACGGAAATGTAATTTCTTGGGCAAGTGCCGGACAATTAGGTTTCAGAGGTTCAAGAAAATCAACTCCGTTTGCTGCACAACAAGCTGCTGAAGAAGCTGCTAAAAAAGCAATGGAACATGGATTAAAAGTTGTTGAGGTTTATGTAAAAGGACCTGGATCAGGTAGAGAAGCTGCGATTAGATCTTTGCAAGCTACCGGATTAGAAGTTAGTTTAATTAAAGACGTTACTCCAATTCCGCACAATGGTTGTAGACCACCAAAGAGAAGAAGAGTGTAATAACTTTTAGATTTTAAATATTGGATAAGAATATTTATAGTATTTAAGAGTTTCAATGAAATTAGACTAAGGAGGATAAAGTCTATGACAGAAGAATTAAATACAAGTATTGAAGTTTTAGATATAGACCTTGATAAAAATTATGGTAAATTTGCTATAATGCCTCTTGACAGAGGTTATGGAACTACACTTGGTAATTCTCTTAGAAGAGTTCTTTTGGGTTCTCTTCCGGGTTCTGCCATTGCAACTGTAAAGATTGATGGTATAGGACATGAATTTACTACAATTAAAGGTTCAATAGTTGACGTACCTGAGCTTTTAATAAATATTAAAGGTATTGCCTTAAAGAAATTTAACACAGAACCGGTTGTTTTGGAACTTAATGTTAAAGGACCTAAGGTGGTAACTGCAGGAGATATATCTGAAAATCAAGTTGTTGAAATAGCTAATAAAGACCATTATATTACTACTCTTAACGAAGAAGGAGAAATTAGAATGGATCTTTTGGTATTAAACGGTAAGGGTTACAGAGTGAGTGATTTTAATAAAGAGTATTGCGATATTAATGCAATAGCTGTTGATTCTTCTTTCTCACCTGTAAAAAAAGTAAACTTTACTGTCGGAAATACCAGAGTTGGACAAAGTATAGATTTTGATAAATTAGAAATTGAAGTTTGGACAAATGGAACTATTACTCCTCAGGAAGCTCTTTCAACAGGAGCCGGTATATTTATGGACTATTTGAGTCTGTTTAGAGAGTTACCGGATATAAATCTTGATGATTCAACTGCAAAAAACGGTAAAAATTTAGATTCAAATTCTATTATGTCTAAAACAGTAGAAGAATTAGATTTATCCCTTAGAAGCTTCAACTGCCTTAAGAGGTCAAATTTGAATACGGTAAGAGATATTGTTTCAAAAGATGTTGAGGAACTAAAGAAAATTAAAAACTTTGGTAAAAAATCTGTACAAGAAGTAATAGACAAAATACATGAATTAGGTCTAAAATTTTTAGATGAAGAATAAAACTGGTAAAAAGAGGAGGTAATACTTTGGCTAATTTAAGAAAACTTGGACGTAGAGCTGACCATAGAAATGCTATGCTTAGAAATCAAGTTCAATCACTTTTTGAAAACGGTAAGATTGAAACTACGTTAACAAGAGCAAAAGAAACAAGAAGAGTAGCTGAAAAAATGATAACTCTTGGTAAAAAAGGCGATCTTCACTCAAGAAGACAAGCATTAGCTTATATTTACAAGACAGAAACAGTTCATAAGCTATTTGAAGAAATTGCTCCACTTTATAAAGAAAGAAACGGTGGATATACAAGAATATTAAAGCTTGGACCAAGACAAGGGGACGCAGCTGAAATGGCAATTTTAGAGTTAGTAAAATAATTGATATAAATTTTATCATGATAAAATTTGAAAAGCACTGTTGTTACAGTGCTTTTTTTGTGTCTTTATACAAGTATAAGGTTTTCTTATTTTGTTTATAGAAAAAAATTATTTAAAAAAATCACTTAAATACTGTACTTTTTATTGATTTTCTGATATAATGGATTTAAGTTTTAAAGGAGGTTTCTACGATGAAGGAAAAGGTTATTGTTAAAGGAAAGATAGGTCTTAATGCAAGGCCTGCGTCAATGTTTTTAAGACTTTCTGTAAAATTTAAATCTGATGTAATGTTGATTAAAGACGGAAATTTTTACAATGGAAAAAGTATTTTAAGTATTTTGTCTATGGGAGCCGTAAACGGTGATGAAATTGAGATAGAAGTTTTGGGAGAAGATGAAGAAGAAGCAATAAAAAAATTGGTTGAATTTTTTGAATCCGATTTAGAAGAGAGATACACCATTTAATGATAAGTCAAAATTTTACAGCGGTTATTTTTCATATATTTCATATATAGTATAGAATATTTGAGTTGGAAATTTAAATGTAGAAAGTTTTGTGTTACTTATTTTGATGATTTTTATTTAAGAGTTTTGACAATTTAAAAATATTCTTGCCCTTCGGCAGATAGGGATAATAAATTCGTGAGAAAATTTTTTAATGATGTAAGTAATTGAAAAATTCATATTTTTTATAGATGAAAGAAAGAGAACAGTCATTATACTCTAAATAATATTACAATGTTGTAAAGTAATAGATGAATGTAAAAAAAGTGATGTTAAAGTCACTTTTTTTTTGATTTTTTTTGCTTAAATACTTGACAAAATATATATATATATATATATAATTGTATATGAAAGTTAGATGTGAAGGGAGAATTTAATATGAAAAGAAGTAAAAAAATATTAGCTCTTTCTCTTACAACTGCATTATTAGTAGGTGGAGCTCACTCAGCATTCGCCGCAAGATTGGATTCAACATCTTTAAAAGCATTTGATAATGTTAATTTTAAGGCATTAACTGATTCTCAAAGAGAAAATATGTTAGCTGAATTAGTTGACTTATTAAACAGTGCTAATCTTGATATAAAGGATGCAAGAGTAAAGTTGGCTAATGCAGAAAAAGCTTTCGCAGATGCAAAAGCTAAAGATGTAAAAGCTAAAGAAGAATTGGCTAAATTAGAAGCACAATTAAATAAAGCAAAAGAAAACTTAAAAGTAAAAGAAGAAGCAAATAAGGCTGCAAAAGCTGCATTGGATAAGCTTACAAAAGAATATGAAGCTGCTAAAAAAGCTAATGATAAAGCTAAGACTGATGCAATAAATACAGCAAATAAGAAATATGAATCAACTGTAAAAGCAACTGATACAAAGATTGCTGATATTACTGCAAGTTTAGCTCAAGCTGAAGCTGAATTAGCTGCTGCACAAGGTGCTAAACCTGAAATTAAAGCTGCTGCTCAAGCTAAAGTTGATGAACTAAAAGCAAATTTATCTAAAGAAAAAAGTGCTGCACCTGCTGTAAAAGCAAAAGCACTTGAAGAAAAAGATTTAGCTGTTAAAACAGCAGAATTTACTCACAAGGCAAAAGCTGATGAAATTGAATTTATTTATGTAGCAAATGATAACTACAAAGAAGAAGGAAAAATTCCTGCAGCTAAGAAAGTTGCTGAAAAGGCAGCTGCTGAACTTGCTGCTGCAAAAGCAGAAGTTGAAAAATTAAATCCATTAGTTGAAGCTGCAAAAGCTGCAGTTAAACAAGCTGAATCTCAACTTGAAATTAAGAAAATGTCATTACTTAGTGCACAAAATGAATTAGCAACTGCTAATTACAATAAAATGGTTGTTTCAAAGAAAATAAAAGAAATCAGCTCAGGTGATGGATATACAACAGCTAAAGATCAACTTAAACTTAGCGATGAAGAAAAAGAAGCATTAGCTGAAATCGAAAAAGAAAGTATTGAATCTTTAGACAAACAAGTTAAAGATGCTAAAGAAAAGAAAGATCAATTTGAAGCATCTATAGAAGAACAAAAAGGCAAATTGAACGAATCTGGACTTAAAGAAGAAGAAACTGAAGTTGCAGTAGTAGAAGATACTAAGGAAGATACTAAGAAAGATGTTAAGAAGAAAGAATTAACAACTTCATCATCTATGCCAAAAACAGGTATTGCTGCTACTTCATTGTCAGTATTAGCTACTATTTCCGGAATAGGCGCTTATATTTTCAAAAAAAGAAGATAATTTAAAAAAGTTATCGTATGTACGATTTTATAGTAAAAATTAATTAATTTATAAATTCTAACTTTCAATAAAAGACCCGTAAGGGTTTTTTTATTTTATATGTTTATAAAATATTACCGATCTGTCATTATTTTACATAATATTTTCTGAAATTAAAGTTTTTTAAAACATAATTGGTTACAAATTTTATTTTTAATATAATCTTCTTAAAAGAAAATATTTTTTAGTAAATAAAAAATTTATAAGGATATGATTATAAAAAATGTTAAAAGACATCGACCTGTCTTTTAAGTTTAATTTTTTATTTTTCTTTAAAATTTCTGTAAGGAAAAAGAAACTGTACCCGATAACGATTAAGAAATAATATACTAATGAAAATAAATAGAAAGCTGAAGAAAAACATAAGGTTAAAGATAAATAAGGCAATGTTTTTTGTATTTCTGCAAAAGAAGGAATAATACATATGTATAAACTTGAAAATAATAAACTTATATTTCAAATAAAACAAAATTTGTTAATGTAAACGGTAATGAAGTAAGCTTAAAAAGGGGTTAAATTTTGACAAGTTAGTATTTGATATTATACATAAAAGTATTTTAAAAATTTAAATTAATTAAAAAGAAAATCACCTTTAGGAGCATATACTCGTCAAGGTGATTTTTTTAATTTATTTTACATATTTTAAAATTAATTCTTTAGCGGCTAATGTTTCATCAGGTCTTTTAATTTCTGTATTATGAGGCGCTTCATGAACTATTTCAGGGTTTGTTTCAGCTTCTTTAGCTATTTCTATCATAGCTTTAGCAAAACCGTCTAAAGTTTCTTTTGATTCTGTTTCTGTAGGTTCAACCATTAATGATTCAGGAACTATTAATGGGAAGTAAACTGTTGGTGGGTGGTACCCTTTGTCAATCAGTCTTTTAGCAACATCAAGAGTAACTAAACCGTTTGGATTTTTAAGTCCTGCAAGAGCAAATTCGTGTTTGAATTTAACGCCTTGTGGCAAGTTGTAATAGTCTTTTAATTGATTTGCTAAGTAATTTGAGTTAAGAACCGCAAAATCACTTGCTTTTTTAAGTCCATCTGAACCTAAAGCTAAAACATAAGCATAAGCTCTGACAAGAACACCAAAGTGTCCATAGAAGTCTTTTACTTTACCGATAGTCTTTGGAACATCGTAAGAGAATCTATAAAGTTCTCCATCTTTTATAACAATAGGAACAGGTAAAAATTCTTTTAAGAAATCTTTACATCCGACATATCCTGAACCGGGACCGCCACCTCCGTGAGGAGTTGAGAATGTTTTGTGAAGATTGTAGTGAATTGCATCAAATCCCATATCTCCTGGTCTAACATGTCCTAAGATTGCATTTGCATTTGCACCGTCATAGTATAATAATCCGCCGGCTTCATGAACTATTTTTGCAATTTCTTTGATTTCACTTTCGAATAAACCTAAAGTATTTGGATTTGTAAGCATAAGTCCTGCTGTATCTTCTCCAACGGCTGCTTTTAGTGCTTCTAAATCGACTAAACCATTTTCGCCTGATTTAATTTCGATAATTTTATATCCTGCCATAGATGCAGTTGCAGGGTTTGTGCCGTGAGCAGAGTCCGGAACTATGATTTTATTTCTTTGGAAATCGCCGTTATTTTCATGATATGCTTTGAAAATCATTATGGCAGTTATTTCTCCGTGAGCACCGGCAGCAGGTTGTAATGTACAAGCGTCCATACCTGAAGTTTCGTTTAGTGAATTTCCAAGTTCAAATAAAAGTTGAAGAGCACCTTGTGCATGACATTCACAAATATTTGGATGAAGTCCTGCAAATCCCGGAAGAGCTGCCATAGCATCATTTATTTTAGGATTGTATTTCATTGTACAAGAGCCTAATGGATAGAATCCTGTATCAACTCCGAAGTTTTTGTTTGAAAGATTTGTAAAATGTCTTACAACGTCAAATTCTGAAACTTCCGGTAAATCAACTTCTCCGTCATTTAATAAATCTGAAGGAATTAAGTTTTTGATACATACATCTTCAACGTCTAACTCAGGTAATCTATGACCGATTTTGCCCGGTTGTGATAATTCAAATATCAATTTATCGTATTTCATATTATGCTTCCTCCAATACCTTACATAGTTTGTCGATTTCTTCTTTTGTACGTTTTTCAGTAACAGCAATCAACATTACATTTTCAAATTCAGGATAGTATTTTCCAAGATCAAAACCACCGATTATTCCGTTTTCAAGTAATTTCTTATTTAATTCGCAAACAGGTTTACTGCATTTGATTGCAAATTCTTTATAGAACGGAGCGTCAAACACTTTTTCAAATTTTCCTGTAGCTAAAAGTTTTTCATAAGCATAATGTGCTTTCTTTATACATTGTTTAGAAAGGTCTCTCAAACCTTGTTTTCCAAGTAATGACATATAGATAGTAGCTGTCAATGTATTAACACCTTGATTTGAACAAATGTTTGAAGTTGCTTTATCTCTTTTAATGTGTTGTTCTCTTGCGGCAAGAGTAAGAACCCAACATCTTTTTCCGTCTTTATCAACTGTTTGACCAACAAGTCTTCCCGGAATTTTTCTTAAAAACTCTTTATTAAAAGCCATATATCCAAGATATGGTCCACCAAATGATACAGGAACACCTAAAGTTTGAGCTTCACCTACTACAACATCAACACCACAATCTGCAGGTTTTTTAAGTGTTGCAAGAGATGAAGGGTCAACAGCAGCTACTGAATAACATTTTTTAATGCTATGAGCTATTTCGGAAATTTTTGTCATATCTTCAATATTTCCGAAGAAGTTAGGACTTTGAACTAAAATCGCTGCGATTTCATCATTTAATTTTTTGTTTAAATCTTCTACACAAGTTACACCGTTACATATCTCCACTTCTTCCATTTCTAAATGTTGAGCATGAAGATAAGTTTTTAAAACTTCTCTTGACCATGGAGCGATAGCTTTTGAAACCAAAACTTTTTTCTTTTTAGCATGATGAGCTGTCATTATTGCAGCTTCAGCAAGAGCGGTACCCTGATCATATAAAGAAGCGTTTGAATATTCCATTCCTGTTAAATTTGAAATCATAGTTTGAAATTCAAATATATATTGTAAAGTACCTTGGCTGATTTCCGGTTGGTATGGAGTGTAAGATGTTAAAAATTCACTTCTACCAACAATTGTCGGTAATACTGCAGGGATATAATGGTCATAAGCGCCTGCGCCTAAAAAAGTAGGGTATTGACTTGAAGAGACATTTTTATTTGCCAATTCTGTAAGATAATTAAAAACTTCCATTTCACTTTTTGATTTAGGAATATTTAATTCTCTGTTAAGTTTTAAATCTTCGGGAATATCTGAAAAAAGGTCTTCAACAGAATTTAACCCAAGACTTTCTAACATATCTTTTACATCTTTTTCTGTTAGAGAAAAATAAGGATACATATATTTGCTACCTCCTAAATTATTTATTAATTATTTTTTAAGAAATTTTTTGCTGATTAATACTGCAGGAACTCTTTTGTTTCTTATTTCAACTTCAACTTCCGTACCGATTTCAGCATACTTTGCTTCAACTATTACATTTGCTATTGTTTTTCCCAAAGTCGGAGAAAGGTAACCTGTTGTAACAAATCCGATTTCTCTGTCGTCTTTAATTATTTTCGCACCATGTCTTGCTATTCCTTTACCTTTTAGTTCAAGGCCGATTAATTTTCTTGGGATTCCTTCTTCTTTCATTTTTGCTAATGGAGCTTTACCGATAAAATCAGCTTCTTGTTTTAACTTTACAAAATATCCAAGACCAGCTTCAAGAGGTGTGATAACATCATCCATTTCATTTCCGTAAAGAGGAAGAGCTGCTTCAAATCTTAAAGTATCTCTACAACCTAAACCACAAGGCATAACTCCGTATTCCTTACCAACTTCAAGGATTACGTCCCACAATTTGTTCATATCTTCTCCTGTACCGTAAACTTCAAATCCGTCTTCACCTGTATAACCTGTACGTGAAACTAAAAATTTTCCACAATCTCCAAGTTCAACATTTTCTTTGAAAGTGAAGAATTTTATTTCATTCGCTAAATCAACATCTTTAGCTAATTTTTGTAATACTTTTTCTGCTTTTGGGCCTTGTAATGCAATTTGTGCGGTTTCTGATGAAATATTTTTTATTTCTACATCATAATTTCCTTTTTGTGCTAAGAACCATGCAAAGTCCTTGTCAGTATTTGCAGCATTAACTACAATATACATATCATCTTGACCTTTTCTGTAAACAAGTAAATCATCAACAACTCCGCCGTTTTCATTACATAATAAAGAGTAAATAACTTGTCCGTCACCAATAGTTGTTAAATCATTTGTAATTAAATGATTTACAAAATCGAAAGCGTCTTTACCTTTAACGGTAACTTCTCCCATATGTGAAACATCAAATAATCCTGCATTATTTCTAACTGCATGATGTTCAGGAGCTAATCCTTCGTACTTAACAGGCAATAACCAACCTGCATAATCAACAACTTCTCCTCCGTATGATACGTGTTTTTCGTATAATGGTGTTTTTTTTGCACTCATATAAAAACCCTCCTTAAAAATTTTGTTTTTCAAGAAAAAGTGGCTATATTTTAATAAAATAATTAAAATAACCGTCTTTTACTTTTAAGATTATTATAGTATAAAAAATTAAAAATTACAATACTCTTTTTACGAAATCAAAACAAGTTTTTTATTTAGATGAAATACATAGTATTAAAAATAACAAACAAACTGTATTCAAAAACAAAAACGTTTTTATTTTAACGTATAGAAATGTAATATTCTAAAATATATTAACATTATACTCAAATTTTTTAATCTTAATCACTTTGAAACAAAAAATTATTCAAAAAATTGTAAAAAACTTTAAGGGTTGTAAGAATATTGTTAAAAATAATAAATACTTTGAGACAAATGATTTAAAAAAATAATTTTTTTAAAATAATAATGTTTATTTTTTAAAACTCGATAGAATTTTTGAATTAAATTGTTAAACCTGTTATAAATGTTAAAATCAAGGGAATATACTTATTAAATAAATATTGCAAAAAAAATTTTTATTGATATAATATAAAATGTAGTTCTGTAATTTTTATTTTGTGTAAATTTTGAAAGAGAAAAATACAACAAAATTAAATTTTCTTTGATTTTTTGAATGATTGGATTTTTATGTGAAATGGATATAAAACTAAATTTTGTGCGTCATTGTATTTTAAGAAAATTTGAAATGGAGGTAGTTATGAAAAAAATAGGACTTTTAGTAAATCCGATTGCCGGAATGGGCGGTAGAGTAGGGTTAAAAGGAACAGACGGGAAAGATGTTTTACAAAAAGCAATTTCTTTAGGTGCGTTGCAAGAAGCTCCTGAAAAAGCGAAAAAAGCATTAAGTAAAGTTATTGAATTAAAAGATGATTTTATAATATATACTGCAAGCGGACTAATGGGAGAGATTGAATGTAAAGATCTTAACTTAAATTATGAAGTAATTTACGATGTAAGTGATGATTCTACTGCCGACGACTCAAAGGAAGTGTTAAAACTGTTTTTGGAAAAAAATGTTGATTTGATTTTTTTTGTCGGAGGTGACGGAACTGCAAGAGATGTTTATTCGATTATTGAGGATAAAATTTCGGTTATAGGAGTTCCCGCAGGAGTTAAGATACATTCTCCTGTTTACGGAAATACTCCTGAACAAGCGGGAGATTTGCTTGCTGAAGTCATAAAGGGAATTGACCTTCCGATAGTGGAAAAAGACGTTATAGATATTGATGAAGATGCTTTTAGAAATGACAAGGTTGAAGTAAGACTTTACGGATATTTGAAAGTTCCGTTTGATCAAAGATATTTACAAAACAAAAAATCTCCTACTCCTCAAGGAGATCATGAGGCACAAATTTCCATTGCCTGTGACATAGTGGATTCTATGAAAGATGATGTTTTTTATATAATAGGTTCCGGTACAACTCCTATGTATGTAATGAAAGAATTGAATTTACCAAATACTGTTTTGGGAGTTGATATAATAAAAAATAGGAAAATTGTAAAAAAAGATTGCAATGAACAAGACATTTTAGATATAATAAAAGATGAACGAGCTTATTTGGTAGTAACTCCTATGGGAGGGCAAGGATATCTTTTTGGACGTGGAAATCAACAATTAAGCCCTAATGTGCTTAGAAAAATAAGAAAAGAAGATATTATAATTATTGCAACAAGCGGTAAGTTGGACGGAATTTCTTCGGGTCATCTTATTGCTTATACTATGGATGAAGATATAGATAAAAAGCTAAGAGGATATTACAGAGTAAAAATAGGCTATGAAAGAGAAAAAATGATTTTTGTCGACAATCAATAGTATACAAGTTAATATAACTATACTTTACATTTAATTACTTTGAATGTAAATATAGTATGTGTTCCCATAGTTTAACGGATAAAATTGTTTCCTCCGAAGAAACAGATGCAAGTTCGACTCTCGCTGGGAACGCCAATAACAAAAACCGCTGATTTTTCAACGGTTTTTTTGTTTGAATAAATGTTTCGGATTTATATTTGATTTTAAAACGAATAAAGTATCTGTATGAGAGTTTAGGCATTTAGATAAGGTATGTGAGTTTTGTACTTAAGCGACTTAATAGAGTAGGTTGATTTTTTGTTACAATAAATACTCTAAACCTTAGAAATTTTATATCTTTTTTAAACAAAATCTACACAACTGTTTTTTGATTGTATAAGATATTCTCTTTTTTATCGGTAAGTCTTAAATCAATTGTATTATAATAAAAATTGTTGACAGGTAAAAAATAAAGTGTTACAATGAAAACGATATACATCATCGCATAAATATAAGCAGTAGGAGTGTTCTGTTCATAGTATCATTACTAAATGGTTATGTAACGGTTAGTATAAATACTAATGAAGATAGGTTGTTATATCATATTTCTAGTAATGTGTTAAAAAAAAGGAGTTATTAGTTATGTATTTTATATTATTATTGGTCATATTCTATTTTTGTTCTTTTTTGGGGATATTAGTACATGAAATGGGACATGTATTAATGTATATTTTGTTTTACAAGAAAAATAACTGGAGAGTAGAAATTGGAAGTGCTGGAATTAAAATTTTAACTATTGGAAAGTTCACCATTTATTCAAATATGATTACTGGAGTGACTTATTTTAACGATATAAAGTGTAATAAATTTAAAATGATTATGTTTTGCATAGGAGGACCATTAGCGAGTTTAATATTTACTATCTTGTTAGTCCCTTATATAAGTAAATTTGTCAATATTCCGTTTTCAGAAAATAGTAATTTTACAAGATTTGTAATTGCTTTATTTTATACAAACTTATTTTTATTTATAACATCAATAATACCTATTAAAATAAAAAGTTATACAAGTGACGGAATGAACCTACTATATATCTTTAAGAACAAGTACAATGATAATTAAAGCTACTTTTAAGAATGATATACTTTTTTAAGTATAAGATTTTAGTGAGTAGAGTTAAATATTTTTAATTAAGGAGTAAAAACAGAAAAATTATAAAGTATGTGGGTCTTGTATTTAAGCCGCTTGATAGAGCGGCTTGATTTTTTGTTTCGATAAATACTATAAGCCTTAGAAATTTTATATCTTCTTTAAACAAAATCTACATAACTGTTTTTTGATTGTTGTTGTAATCACAGAAGATGTTTTTTGTTTACGGTCTTATATCAGGTGTTATTGTAAAATGAGTCTTTTTATAGATGATTTGTTGAAATATTATCTTTATTAGTATATAATTATTATGTTATATAAATTTTGAAAGATGTGATTTTATGAGTTTTGATAAGTTATTGTTTTTGATATCTACTGTTAGGTTGACAGATATTATAGATATTTTAATTGTTAGTTATATTTTCTATCATATATTGATTTTAATTCAAGGTACGAGGGCGACGCAGATTATAAAGGGTGTTTTACTTGTTTTTGTGTGTTCTAAACTTGCACAATATTTTAAATTATACACGATTTCTTGGATTTTAAATAATACATTGACTTGGGGAGTCGTTTTAGTGATGATTTTGTTTCAATCGGAATTAAGACGAATTTTGGAATATATAGGTACGAATAAATTTTTTAAAAAGGGTGTAGACGCTGATTTTTTAACATTTAATAAGGCGATGGACGATGTAGTTAGAGCGAGTTTCTCATTAGCCGAAAAGAAAATAGGAGCTCTTATAGTTCTTGAAAGAGAAACAGGACTTAAGGATATTGTTGAAACCGGAATAGCTTTAAATTCTAATGTTTCATATGAACTTTTGATGAATATTTTTATTCCTAATACTCCTTTACATGACGGAGCGGTAATAATAAGCGGAGAAAGTATTTTAGCGGCATCCTGTTTTTTACCTTTAACCGACAATAAGGCTATTTCTATGGAACTTGGAACAAGACACAGAGCAGGGCTTGGAATTTCGGAAAAATCTGATTGTATAGTAATAGTTGTCAGTGAAGAAACAGGTTATGTTTCTGTAATGGAAAAAGGCAGATTACAAAGGAATGTAAGTTTGGAATACTTAAGAGGTTATATTTCAAAATCTTTTGTATTTTATGATAAAAATGAAAAAAATTCGTTTAAAGAGTCTTTTAAAAATGCACTTTTCAGATTTATAGGAGAGGGTGCTTTTACTGAAAATTATCACGAAGAAATCAAAGAGGATATAAAAGAAGGCGTTATAGAAGAAATTAAAGAAGAAGTAAAACAGGAGATAAAAGAAGAAATCAGAGAAGAAGTTAGTGAAATTATTGAAAATCAAGGTGATAAAATTGAGAGAAAAACTGAAAATAAATAAAATTATAAGTTCTTTAAAGAAGAATTTTAAACTTAAACTAATTTCCGTTTTGGTCGGAGTGGTTATGTGGTTTTTGGTTATTGGAGGAGAAGACCCTGACGTTACAAGACAGTTTAGAGATATTCCGATTCAGTTTAAAGGGGCGGATATCTTGGAAAGACAGGATTTAGTTATGATTTCTCCTGAAAATCCTACTGTGAATATTGAAGTTGTAGGGAAAAGAAGTGATGTTTATGCAATAAACAGAAGTGATATCGTTGCCGAAATAGACTTAAATTTAGTTGCAACGGCAGGAAGTCACAGAGTTTCGATTAATTATCAAGTTCCTTACACAGTTCAGAAAAAGGAAGTTTCAGATAAAGAGATTCTCTTAACTTTGGACAAAAAAATAAGTAAAGTTTTTGATGTCGGTGTTGAAATCTCAGGAGAGGTAAAAAATAAAAATCAAGTTGTTGCAAAAAAAGAGTCCAGTGTTGAGAAGGTTAATGTTGTAGGTGCAGCTACTTATGTAAATAAGATTGTGAAAGTTGTTACAAAAGTAGATGTTACAGGAAAAGAAAAAGATGAGGTATTACTTTCAAACATTTTTGCGGTTGACGAGAACGGCTTGGAAGTAAAAAATGTTGTTCTTGATAAAGTAGATACAAATGTTTCGATAGGATTTAAGAATTTTAAGGAAGTTCCTATTGAACTTGTAGATATAAATGCGCCACATGAAGATATTAAAATTTTGAAAAAGAATTTAGTACCGAAAGTTGTATCTATTGTTGGAGATGTAAAAAGCCTTGATGCTATAACAAGCATAAAGACAAAACCTCTTGATTTGTCACAAGTAAAAGATTCCGGAGTTTATGATGTGCTGTTGGATTTACCGACAGATGTATCTCTTGTAAATAATGATTTAAAATTTGTTGCTAATATTGACATTGATAAAAAAATAAATAAGTCACTTAAAGTGGAAAGTAAAAACATAAAAATAGAAAATTCAGGAGATAAATCAGTTGTTACACTTGATAAAATCGCAAAAGAAATCGAAGTAACAATAAGAGGTTATGAGTCTGAAGTTGCGAAAATAACATCAGATGATATACAGTTATATGTTTCGGTTTCTGAAACCGACTTGGGGAAAAATGTTGTAATAAAAATGAAAGAACTTGAAAATATTCAGTTGTTTAAACTGTCCGTTGATACGGTTAAAGTTATAGAGTATATGAAAAATAACGAATAAAAAGCTGTTAAGAAAATCTTAACAGCTTTTTTGCTTTTACAATTTTATTTTGTTGTACTGATTTTTTGAAAAATATAGAAAAACTGAAAGTTTAAAAATGATAAATTCCTTATAAAAATCTTTAACATTATTTTTATGCTCACAGTTAAATTTCTTTGTCTTGCAACTTGAAATTTTTTCTGAATTCAGTGGGTAAAATGTGCTGGAACTTTATAAAATTTCTGTTAAAAGTTTTTGTTGTATTATATCCGACTTCAAAAGCAATATCTGTTATTTGTTTTTCGGTAGTAAGCAAAAGTTTTGTTGATTTGTTTATTCTTATAAAATTCAGAAAGTTTTTAAAGTTTTTTTCTGTAAAGTATATAAACAATTTATTTAATTCAAACTCTGAAATGTTGTAAGTTTTGCTTAATTCATCAAGTTGCAGTTCTTCTTGTAAATTTTCAATTACAAAATTCAAGATTTGATAAAATTTTCTTGTATCCTCAATTTTACATATTTGTGAAATATTACTGAAAGTTTGTCTGTATTTGTTAGGATTTTTGCCGATTCTCGCCGTAAAAACTTTTGAAAGGTGAGAACCGTCTGTAAATCCTGTAATATCAGAAATTTGTTCGATTGAAAGGTCTGTGTACAGTAACATATCCATAGTCTTTCCGATTCTCATCTCATTTATTAATGCATTAAAAGAAAGACCGGTTGTTTCCTTTATATATCTGTTTAAAGTCGACTCGCTTATAAAAAACAGTTTTGAAACAGAAGAAGTGGTAAGTTTTTCGCTTAAATGTGAATGAATATATCTAAAAATGTTTATTTTATCAAATTTTTCATCTATTTTTTTGCTTTCCGTCAAAGTATTTTTTTCTTGAAATCTTCTAAAAGTTATGATAAGTTCAATGATTTTGTTAAACACGAATGCGCTTGAGAGAAAATTTGTTCCCTCTTTTGAAAAAACACAGTCTTCTCCGAGTTCTTTCCTTAAGTTTCCGAAAATATTCGAAAAAATTTTAAAATTTTCCTCATCACATTGAATAACCGGATTGTCGTAAATTGAATTTATTAAACTTAGATTTTCGGTATCTAAATTGTAAAAAGACTTTATTATTTTATTTGCGCTGTCAAAATTATATTTTAAGATAAAATACTGTATTGTTTTACTAACTTCGATAACTTCGCTGTATTGCCACGGTAAAATGCAGATTATGGTTTTGTTGTTTATTTCATAAATTCTGTTTTGAATTCTTATTTTACCTTTTCCCTTGTGTATGAGTAAAAATCTGGCTGACTGATGAAAAAGTCCTTCTGTTTGTTCGGATATAATTTCTCTGTCCATACTGTACATACTGTTTTCTTTTAAAGTAGAATTTTCTTTATTTTGTATTTCAATTTGTCTTTTCATATAAAACCTCAATTTTTTTATCACTTTTATCAAAACTATTTTACATATATAGTATAAATCAACTTTTAAAATAAGTAAAGGACATAATGTTTAAAATTAACAGTATATTTAAGTCGATATATAAATGTTATCGAGATATCGTTTACATTCCTTAAAAAGTTTGATATAATAAAGTTGTACATTAAAAATGTATAAAAAATTTCGGAGCTACAGTATAAAAAGTGGAAAATTATTGATGATGTGTTTGTTACTATCTTTTGCATTCCCGATTGTTAATGGAAATGTTTGTGCAAAATCAAGTAATGAAGTTGAAATTGAATCATCTTTTAATGTTAAAAGACGATGGTATGTTGTTCCTAAGTATTTTCCATACGGAGAAGAACCACCATATATATTTTATGAAGATAATGGGTTTAAGGGTTATTTGTCAATAAGAAGTTCATTTATATATTGTCCTTGTGATATGAGGAGTAAATAAGTTATGAAAAGAAAAGTTTTACCTTTAATTTTTATCTTGTGTTGCGTTTTGTTTAGTGCCTGTACATCGTCAAACAAGGATTTGGATAAGTATGTTAATAGGAATTTTAAGGGTTCAAAAGGTGGGTATATTTTGATAACAACGGACAAATCAGGTTCTAATAAAACTTTGATGTTTAGCGGTACTACAGTAATTAAACCTAATACAGATCCGAGTAAATTGAGTGAAAAAAGTGTGAAAAAGGAAAAACCTCAAGAGTTTAAGAATCCTAAGATTGTTAAAAGTAATGATGGAAAGTACCTTCAAGCAGATAATTTTAGTTATAAATTAAAAATTGTAGATGATGATACGATAGTGGATGTTGAGGATGAAAATGAATATAGAAGTTTAAGTGTTAAAAAATAATATTTTTTGTTTTGAAAATCTAAAGTTTTTAGCACAAGGTTAATTAATATTAAAAATTAAAAAGATCACAACGAAAAAATTTTTAAAAGTTTGTTGTGATTTTTTATTTAAAAATCTGTTACAAATTTAAAATAAAAAATTGTCCTAAATATTTTAAAAAAAGGTAGTATAATATTAGCGTAGGGGAAATCCCTATCAAAAATATTTCAAGGAGATGTTTATTATGAGCAAAAATTTAAGAGGAAGAAATTTCCTAACATTATTAGATTTTACAAGTGATGAAATTCGTTACCTTTTAGATCTTTCAAGAAATTTTAAAGATTTAAAGAGAAGCGGAACACCTCATCGTTATTTAGAAGGAAAAAATATCGTATTGTTATTTGAAAAAACTTCAACAAGAACTCGTTGTTCTTTCGAAGTTGCCGGAATGGACTTAGGTATGGGAGTTACTTACTTAGATCCTGGTTCTTCACAAATGGGTAAGAAAGAATCTATAGAAGATACTGCAAGAGTTTTGGGAAGAATGTATGATGGTATCGAATACAGAGGATTTAGTCAAGAGTTAGTTGAAACTTTAGGAAAATATGCAGGAGTTCCTGTATGGAACGGTTTAACTGACAAATTCCACCCAACTCAAATGTTGGCAGACCTTTTAACAATTGAAGAAAAATTCGGATATTTAAAAGGATTAAACTTCGTTTATATGGGAGATGCAAGAAACAATATGGGTAATTCACTTATGATAGCTTGCGCTAAAATGGGTGTAAACTTTACAGGCTGTGCTCCTAAATCATTGTGGCCTGAACAAGAGTTGATAGACAAAGCATTAGAGATTGCTAAAGAAACTCATTGTACAGTTAGATTTACAGAAGATGTTAAAGAAGGAACTACAAATGCTGATGTAATTTACACTGACATTTGGGTATCAATGGGTGAACCTGATGAAGTTTGGGCAGAAAGAATTAAATTATTAAAACCATACCAAGTGAACAAAGAAGTTATGGCAAATGCTAAAGAAACTGCTATTTTTATGCATTGCTTACCTTCATTCCATGACCAAAAAACAGTTATCGGTAGACAAATTTTTGAAAAATTCGGAATTCCTGAAATGGAAGTTACCGATGAAGTTATCGAAGGACCTCAATCAGTTGTATTTGATGAAGCTGAAAACAGAATGCATACTATAAAAGCTGTTATGTATGCAACTTTATGGTAAGAGGTACAAATGGGAAAGAGAATAGTTGTAGCTTTGGGGGGTAATGCTTTAGGCAATACCCCTTTTGAGCAATTAGAAAAAGTTAAAATAGCTGCCGATATAATTTCGGATTTAGTTAAAGACGGTAATGATGTTATAATAGGTCATGGAAATGGTCCGCAAGTCGGAATGATTAATTTGGCTATGGATTATTCGGCAAACGGAAAAGAAAAGACACCTTTAATGCCGCTTGTTGAATGCGGAGCTATGAGTCAAGGATATATAGGGTATCATTTACAACAGGCTTTAGGCCAAGCGTTTAAAGAAAAAGGAATTAATAAAACGGCGGTTTCTGTTGTAACTCAAGTTGAAGTTGCAGAAGATGACAAAGCATTTGAAAACCCGACAAAGCCTGTCGGAATGTTTTACACAAAAGAAAAAGCACAAGAACTTGAAAAAGAAAAGGGATTTACCTTTGTTGAAGATTCAGGAAGAGGGTACAGAAAAGTTGTCCCTTCACCAAAACCTTTAAATATCGTTGAGATTGATGCTGTAAAGAAAATGGTTGATGCGGGACTTGTAGTAATAACTGTTGGTGGCGGAGGAATACCTGTTGTCAAAAAAAATGGAAAGTTAGTCGGAATTGATGCTGTTATTGACAAGGATAAGTCAAGTGCCAAACTTGCGTCAGATTTGAATGCGGATTTTCTTTTAATTCTAACTGCAGTTGATAAAGTTTGTATAAACTTTAATAAACCGGATCAAAAAGAATTGGATGAAATAAATGTTGAACAAGCAATGAAATATATTTCTGAAGGTCAATTCGGAAAAGGAAGTATGCTTCCGAAAGTTGAGGCTTGTTTGGAATTTGTAAACGGTTCAAATGACAGATGTGCAATTATTACTTTGCTCGAAAAAGCATCTGACGCTATAAAAGGACTTACAGGAACAAAGATAGTTAAATAGTTGGAGGCAAAATTTGTGAAAAATATTTCAAACAGAACGAGTTTTTTGGCAAAACTTGCACTATTTGTTGTAGCAATTTTATGGGGTACTTCTTTAACTGTTGTTAAAAGTGCAGCTGATATATTTAAACCTAATTTTTTGTTGGGAATTAGATTTACAATTGCAGGAATTATTTTGGCGACAATATTCCATAAAAAACTTTTAAATGCAAGAAAAGATGAACTTGGTGCAGGAATTATTATAGGTATTTTCCTGTTTATATCATATTCAAGTCAAACGCTGGGAGTTACTTTTACAACTCCGGGAAGAAGCGGTTTTTTATCAGCCTCATATTGTGTTATAGTTCCATTTTTGTATTGGGTAACAAATAAGGTAAAACCTGATAAGTTTAATATATCAGCTGCAATTTTTTGTATAGTTGGAATTTTCTTCATAGCTATGGCGGGAGAGAGCGGTTCGATTTTTGAATCTGATATAACGGCACTGTACGGAGACGGACTTGCACTTTTAAGCGGATTTTTATTTGCTTGTCATATAGTTTCTGTAACAAAATTAGGTGTCGGTAAAGATCCTTTTGTTCTTACAATTATGCAATTTTTGGTTGCCGGAGTATTATCTTGGGTAGTAACATTTGTGTTTGAAGATAATAAAGGTATGATACTTTCTACAAGACCTATGCTTGAAGTTTTGTATCTTGCGGTAATGTGTACCGCTGTTGCGCTTTTGTTACAGAATTTGGGTCAAAAGTACACAGATCCGAGCAGTGCTGCAATAATATTAGGTTGTGAATCTATCTTTGGAGTTATTTTACCTGTTGCAATAGGAATAGAAAGTCTTACAGTAAAATCTGTTATAGGATTTGTTTTAATATTTATTGCAATAATAATTTCGGAAACAAAATTGTCATTTTTGTTTAATAAAAAGAAAACTAAAGAATAAATTAATATAAGCGGTTAGGTTATATAACTTAACTGCTTTTTTGTTGACAAAATTTTATTAAAGTTATCAAAATGGCTAAAAATCAATAGATTTTTTATGGTTTTTATGATATAATCTAATTGTATTGTACTTTATTTCTAAATTAAGTAGGTTAATGTAAAGTGTGATAAACTTAAATTATAATAATTATAAGAAAAGAGGAGTATTATGCAAAAAGGATTTACAACTTTTTCGTATGTAATGCTGTTTATATATATAATTTTTTCTCTTGGCAGTTGTTACTTCAATCTGAAAGGGAAAAAATCAGAAAAAGCATTTTTAAAGCTATTTTTAATGCCGACACTTACTTTATTTTATATTTTGACTTTTAAAAATTATAAAATATTTGTACTGTTAGCACTTTTGTTTTCTTGGTTTGGGGATATAATTTTAATAAAACATAACACGAAGAATGTAATTTTAGGAATTTTGTTTTTTTCGACAGCTTGTGTCTTTTATACTGTTTCAATGATTGGAATTGTTAAGTTTACGGAATTAAATTATATTTTGACTATTTTTGTGTTTGTAATTTGTTTTGTTGTACCTTTTTTTATAAATTCGTTTATAAGAGAATACAGCAGTAAAATTTTAAAGCGTAATGTACATTTTTCATACATTTACGGATTTTGTATAGGGTTGCTTCTGGCTATGTCCCTTTTGGTTTTAACATCAAATTACAGACCTGAAAAAATATATTTATTTTTCGGAAGTATGCTTTTGCTGATAAGCAGCGTTTTTGTAGGATATCTTGTATTTTACAAACAAAATAAAATTGCAAATGCAATTTTAATGTTGACATACACAGTTGCACAGTTTCTTTTAGTTTCGGGATTCGGATATATATTTAGGTAATGACAAGAGATTAATTATGATTGTTTTTAAACTTAAGTATAGGAGAAATTTTAGGTTAGAACAAATAAGTTAATAAAATGAATTAAAAAAGAAAAGCAGTAATTTTACTTTGTAGAATTACTGTTTTTTATTTTAAAAATTTCGTTTAAAGAGGAAGACATTTTTTGAAAACTTAATTTTAATACTCGATTAAAACAAAATATTAAGAAAATGAAATGTTTTTCCGAAACTTTATAAAAATATTTGCATTATTTACTGTAAATTTTTGTTATAAAATCAACTATTAAATTAATAAATGTTTGAAAAAATAGATTAATTTTTATCTAATATATCATATAAATAATTGTAATGGTGTATTTTGTTAAAAAATTTTTTTAATATTATCACACTTTTATTTAATTTGATAAATTTGTTTCAAAATAAATCAGAAATACATTCAAATATGTGAACGATATATCTAATTAGTTTTAGAATACATTTTGTTGAATAAAACTTCAAAAAGTCATAAAAATTGTAAAAAATCGGTGTTTGATGTATAATATAATCGTTAATTATATGCCAGTGTCGCAAAAAAATATACAATTAAAATTTAATTTATTAATTATTGTTGAATATTTTTTATGATTAATAAAATTAGTTAAAAAATTTTTTTATATTATGGAGGATATATGAGCTTTAAAATTAGAAAATTTATGTCTTTGATATTGTTTTTTTGCCTTTTTATTTCAGTGTTGTCAAAGATTTCATTTTTTAATAAAACTATTTTTGCACAGGAAAACTTTGTTATCAAGTTAAAGGATAATTTAGGAAATGACTTGTCAAAAAGAGTGGTTGACGGAGCGGGTTACAGTTTGTATTACAAAACACAAAATGGACAATATGCACTACATCCGTCTTATTCAACCGTTAGAGTTAACGAAAACGGCGAACTGGTTTTGCCGACTTTTAGTACAAGTGTTGAGTGTTTAGTTGTGGAAAAGTCTGCTCCTTTAAATTTCATTTCTAAAAAAGTATCTGTGTCCGGTTTAGAAGTTGTGTTTTTTTACGACTCTTACAATAAGGCAGTAACCGAATATGGAAATTGGAACGGTTCTACTTGGGACAAAAAATCGGAAATTGTTTATACTAAGGATGACAGTAGGGTAAATTTTGACATTGTGGACAGACGATATAATTTAATAAAGGCTCAAGATGTAACAAATGCTAAATATGATTTGTACTATAAAGCGAAGGGAGGAACTAACTATCAAAAAGTTTCTTCTCAATCTAATATAAGTGCTGATGAAAATGGAAATTTAACTTTTCCTACATTTTCAGGGAATAATGAATTCATAATTGTCGAAACTGTATCTCCAACCGGCTATACTTTTCCTTTAAATTTGTATAAATACAGTGGACTTCCTGAAAATTCAAAGCCTTGTGCGTATTATGAAACAACAGACGGAAAAGTAACAGAATATGGGATTCTTGATATTACAACAAAAGATTGGAAAGTTAATAACAATAAAATTTTACATTCAGACGGAGGAATGGTTGATATTGTAAAAGTTGACGGAGATGAAAGACCCGTAAGCGAAATTACAATGGCGCTTAAAGATTTTGAAACGGGCGCTGATTTTAAAATCGGTAAAACTGACGAAAAAGGAAAGTTTAAGTTTGAACATTTGCCTAAAGGTAAGTATATACTTTATGAAAAAGAAGCAAAAGTAGGATACATAAAAACCGATGAAGAATGGATTGTAGAAGTTGACGATAACGGAAACACAAATGTAAGTTATGTTGATGAAAACGGTAAAACAAGATCTGTTGAGGAAAGAAGATTATTAAAAAATTTAAAAATAAACAGTTTGTTAAATTTGAGTTTAGTAAATCAAAATTCTAAGGAGACTAAAACGCAAATTATAAAAGATACTGAGAATAAAGAAGTTTCAGATGTTTCAAAAGAATACAATGTGATAGAGAAAATTGTTGAAAGCAGAGTTGATAAATTAAAAGACCCTACATCAAATGAAAATTTAGTAAAAGAAAATTTGGAAATGACAGAAATAAATTTTAACAGTATGCTTAGAGCGGTTCCTGACAATAACAAATTTGTTACAAATGACAGTACGACAACTATAACCAAAAACGGTTATTCTGTTACTCAAACAATTCAACAAACATCAACTGACGGTATGTACAAGGTAGATGTTCAAGTTAAGAGAATATCCGCACCTAAAGTTCCAAAATATACAGATTACGTTTTTGCAATAGAAGCAAGCGACTATACGTCGGGGGATAATCAAAGAATGGGACTTGCAGAACGTGTCAGCGGTTGGATAGGAATAAATAAAAAACTTAGAATGACAGAATACTATGACCTTATTTCTGAATTTGCGGATAAATTGAAAACAACACAACCGAACGCAAGAATAGGAATAATTTTGTATGGCAATAACGGTACAGGTGGTAAAGGAATTGTAGAAAAAATAAATTTTGTAAGAGTGCAAGATATCAGAGCAACTTTACAAATATATCGCTCGAAAGAATATGGAGTTAATGCAGATAAGGATTGGAGTTTTCCTTACAATGGATATAATGGACAAACAGGTTCTATTGATATGTTCAGAAACGCAGATCCGAACAATGACAGAAACAGAGTTTTGATAAATGTAACCAGTGGAGGACTAAATGAATCAAGCGGAGGACTAAATCCCGATTCAAAAAAATTAGATACTGAACTGATTAAGACAGGTTTGTTACAAAGAAGTGCAGATGAAAAAATTGACATTTATTACAGTGGAGAATGGGCGAAAAATGCTGATGCAAATCATTCAAATTCAACTCAACTGGAATATTATTTATCTGAAAGTTATACACCTTTCGGACAAAATTATCCTGTTTACGGGAAATATTCTGACTATTTGAGAACTATAACCGGAGGTAACCCGATAAAAGCGGTAAAAACTTTTTATGACAATGTAACTTCCTCTACAAAGGAAGGACTAAAAAACAGTTACAGAAATACTTGGAATAATTGGGCAACAAGGTATAATGAAGTTTCTCCTGAAAAAAATTCGATGTTGGTTCTTAACTTTAATGATAATATTGTGCTTAATACTCAAAAAGCTGGGGCAATATCGGTTAGCGGTACAAATAATACTATGAATGCTGTTGTGGAAAATAATAGCATCGTTGCAAGAAATTTGAAGTTTCAACAGAATGAAACAAAGTATTTTTCGTATTATGTTCATGCAAATTCTGAGAAAAAGGGAATAAACTTTTATCAAAGTGCAACAACTCCAAATTGGAATTATATTAATGATGAAGCAAACAGCGGGTTTTATGTTGAAAGTGTTTCTGCTAATCGAATTGCCGTTCCGAATGTATATCATACAATTCCTTCAATAAATATAAAAGGTAAGGTGGATTGGAATAAAATTCCGGATTGGCAGGAACAACAGTTATGGGTAATGGTTCGTGATAAATCTAATAAAATAGTAACCGATTGGACTAAAATTTCAAAAGGAACTCAAAATTACATAAAAGTTTCTGAAGTTCCGGTTTTTGATAATGAAGGAAATAAATTAGAATATTACTTTATTCATGAAAAAATTTCCGAAAAATTTGACATAGCTAAGGCGACTTTAACTCAACCTGAATTAAATATAACAAAGGAAGTACCCAAGCATTCTTCTTTTTATTCAGGCAACCCCGAATTTTCAAATCTTCCGATAAATAGCACAAAAGACGCTTATGTGGCTTTGGAATTCAAATATAAAAGTAAAGATATAAAAGTAAAGGTTGATTGGCATTTAACACCTGATGCAGAAAAATATCCTGTAACAATAAAGTTGACCGGAAAGGTCAAAGATGAAAACGGAGTTGAAAAAGATATAACGGATACTCTTAAAAATATTCAAAATCAAGGAGATGTTTCTGACAAGGCTTTGAATTTAAAGGAAAAATTTGAGACTAAGTATGAAAATTTAAGAGAATATGATTTAAATGACAGAAAGATTATTTACGATGTAAAAGAAATAAAAATCGACGGTAAAGAAATTTCGAAAATTGAAAATTATTCTGTTGAATATATCTATCTTGATAAAAATTTTGAACCTGTATCTCCTCAAGATCCGAGTCATCCTGATATTGACACCATAGTTATTTCAAATATGAAGATTGCAAAACCGATTCAAGTCGTAAATGAATTGGAAAAACAATTTTATGTTTTAAAAACTGATGAAAAGGGAGAAATAATTGCGGGGAAAACCGAACCTACAGATGAGAATCCACAGGGAACGATTATTTCTGAAAACGGGAAATATCTTGTTTATTTTGCGCTGTTTGATAAAAATGGAAATCAAGTAAAAAAATTTCCTTCGGGAGAATTGATAGAATTTACTACAAACCACAAAGGTAAACTTAATTACAGAGGTTTAAGTGCAGGACAGTACACTTTAAAAGAAATAAAACAACCAAACGGTTATGTCTTGTCTGATAAGGAATGGAAAGTTACAATTACTGATGACGGCGAAGTTTCTTATGAAGAAATAAATAAAAATTCGTCAAGAAATACTCGTATAAGGACTATACGGAGTATTTATGAAGATGCTTTAAAAAATGTAGTTAATAACAATGGAACAGATGAAAAGTTAGCTTCACTTTATCCTGAAAATAATACAAATCCAAGTGAATATATAAATGATGAAAAGGGTGAATATGCAAAAAGCGGTCAAGAATATAGTAAAAGAGTAATAAATACTGAAATTAATAAAAAAGAAATTTTGGAAAGTCCACAAGTAGATAAAACTTATTATTACTATAATGGAATTTGGGCAGGAAAGGAAACTATGACTGCCGGTGTAAATAAATTTGCTGAACCTACATCAACAGACGGTAAATTTAATATAAATTTACAAGTTGTAGGAAATACCGTTGAACTTGATGAAAAGACGGATATAGTAATTGTTTATGATGCTTCAAGATCTATGTGGCAATATGACAGAGTTGAACCTGCATACAATGCTACAAAAGATTTTGTCGAAAGAATGTTATCTCCTGAGATAAATTCACTCGGTAATATAAGAGTCGGACTTGTAACTTACGGAAGTGATATTTTTGACGGAAGAACTACAAATTTAAAGAATTATGATTATTATGGAAATTTTTATAACAAACCTAATGTAAAAACTACGGACAATTGTTATAAAGGACTTACTAAAAATGCTTATGACATTACTTCAAAACTTTTCACTAAGGACAATGCAAACAGCTTGTATGATCCAAAATTATCTAAAGATTATAACAATACTGTTTGGCTTGGAGGAACTTTTGCAACAAAGGCTTTGAAAGAAGCACAAGATATTTTAGATAACAGTGATGCAACACATAAAATTGTCATCCATGTTACTGACGGAATGCCTACAAAATCTTTAAGAGTTACAAAAGTTGAAGATGTAAAGGGTGTTAAACTTGCGACAGAATTTAAAGATCATAACTCAAATTATGTTTTAACCGATAAAGCTTACGGATACAATCAAAAAGGAGACGGGACATCTTTTTACTTTAAAGAAGTTACCGATCAAAACAATTTACACGCAAAGTATACAGTAGACGGTTATAAAATAGAAACTCATGGTTTTGTTACAGAATCTTTTGCAGAATCTATGAAGAAAAAAGGGACTGAAATTTTCAGTATAGGGATAAATATAGGTGAAGATGATTTTAAGAGTTTTGTGGATAAACCAAATGTAATTTCCAAAGAAGAAGCAAAAAGTCTTCTTGTAAAAATGTCTTCAAATAAAGAAAATTATTTTGACACTGAAAATATAAATATGTTACCTGAAAATTTTAATAAAATTTTAAAAAATGTTTTACAAAGCACCGTACGACAAGGTCAAATCACAGACCCTATGGGAGAGATGGTAAAACTCGATTTAGGTAAAAATGGGAAGTTCGATGTGAATGATTATACCCTTTTTGCTTCTGACGGAAGTAAGATGATAAAAGGCGTTGTTTATGACAGAAATAACAAAGTTGTCATAGGAGGAAGTTTGTTAAATGGAGTTACTGTTACAAATACGGGCGGAGAAAAAGGAACTTTAAAAATTGACGGATTAAATTTGGGTAAAAATGAGTGGGTTAGAATAAAATATTTTATTAATCTTGATGCTGGAAATCCAAATTTTAAGGGAATGAAATTTTTTCATACAAATAAGGAAACCTACTTAATTCCGAATATAAACTATTCACAAACCAAGTGGAAATTTCCTTTGCCTGCAGTTAAAGGACCAAGAGATACTGTAATTGAAATAATAAACGAGCCGAATGAAGTTATATTTTCTAAAACAAATAGTGACGGAGAATTTTTGGAGGGTACTGAGTTTGTACTTTATGATGAAAATGGACAATACATTAACGGAAGTGAAAGAATAGTTGGTCAAGACGGTAAAATAAGATATGAAAAACTTGCACCCGGAAATTATTTGCTAAAAGAAACAAAAACGTTGCCCAATTACAAATCTTTAGGTACAGTTTCGGTATTTACGGTTCAAAGTAACGGTAAAGTTGCTCTTCAAGGTGAAACGGCAGCTGATAGTGCATACAAGATTATAGTCAATGAAAGAGATTATACACCTATGAAGTTTAAAATAAATAAAATTGACAAGACTGATAAAACGATAATAAAAAATGGAAATCTTGGAATGAAAATTGAAAAATTAAACGGAAACGGTGAGGATAATTCTATTTTGTTTGATGAAGTTTATGATTTAAGCACTGTTCAAGATGATGGGAAAGAAGTGATTGTTCCGGTAGATGCTAAAAGTGGCGAGTACGTTTTAACAGAAACAAAAGCGCCTGACGGCTATGCTGTTACAAAAGATAAGTATGTGATTTCGGTAGATCAAAACAGAAGAACAATTTCTCTCTTAAGGATTGAAAGAGCAAATGGAGAAATTGAAACGATAAATCAACTTTTATATAAGGAAAAAATAAATTCGGGAGCTGAAGATGAAATTGAAAGTACATCTATAAGTGTGAATATGGAAAATCGAAAAATTGCAACTTATCCTTTAACAGGTTCTTACGGAAGTGTGATGTTTTTAGTTTCAGGTGTTACGACTATGGGAATTTCGGGCGTGTTTATTTTAAAAAGAAAATTAAAAAATAAATAATGTTATTGAAAAGGCGAATTAAGTTTTAATTCGCTTTTTTAAAATATTACTTTGTTAAATTTTTAAACTTTTTTATATATAAAAACTCTTTTTGTTATTAATTTTTAAATACATAGAGGAGAATAATAGGCATAAATGTTGAAGTTTAAATATTTAATTGTGTGTTTAGATAAAGTCAAATATAAAAAAATAATTCTAAAATTTTATAATGTGTTTTAATTTTTGTTGCATATTTTTCAGCGATGTATTATAATTATATCTGCATATTATTATGTAATTTATAATAAAGGAGTTTTTTATGAAACCAAGTAAAAAAATCAGAGGGTTATTAGCTGCTGTTATGTTATCTTTTTTAATTACAGCTTGTACAAAAAACAACTCAAGCGATACAAAAGATACAAAAACAGCAACACAATCAATTGAAGTTGCAAAAAAAGAGGAAATTGAAAAAGCTTTGACTGATAAGAACAGTATAGTTTTGGATGCAAGAAAAAACGATGCTTATATAGGCTGGACAATTGACGGAGTAAAAAGAGGAGGTCATATCAAAGGAGCGGTTGACTTTTCGGCTAATTGGCTTACAAGTGAATATGACGAAAAAGAAAATTTAGAGAAAAGAACAAGAGAAGAAGTTTTAGATATTGCGATTAAGGATAAAAATATTACTTCCGAAAAAGAAGTTATAGTTTATGATACTAATGATAAAGACGCAAAATCTGTTGCTGAGTACTTATCTAAAAAAGGAATTAAAAAGATTAAAACTTATAATGCTACTGAATGGATAAATGATGAAAACAAAGTTTTAGAAAGTTATCCTAATTATCAACTGTTACTTTCTCCTACAATTGTTAAGGATATTATTGACGGAAAAAGACCTGAGGGGTTCCCGAAGGATAAAAATATAAAGATAGTTAATGTAAGTTGGGGAAATCTTGAAGAATCCGGATATTTAAAAGGTCACATTCCAACCGCAATTCATATAAATACGGATTCTTTTGAACCGCCTAAGGAAAATAAAAACGGAGATATGGAATGGAAATTGGCAGAAGATTCTATATTAGAAAAACTTTTGTTAGATAACGGAATTACTTCAAATGATATCGTAATTGCTACAAGTCCTGAACCTATGGCTGCATCAAGGTTTGCGGTTATTTGTCAATATATGGGCGTTAAAGATGTAAGAGTTATGAACGGAGGTTTGGTTGGTTGGAAATCTTATGGATATGAGTTGGAAACAAAAGAAAATAAACCGACTGTTGCGACGGAATTCGGAGTAAAGGTTCCTGCAAGACCTGAATTAATAGATACATTACCGGAAGTAAAAGAAACTTTAGCTAATAAAGAAAAAAGTCAAGAGTTTGTTTTAGTAGATAATCGTACATGGGAAGAACATATCGGAGAAGTTACAGGGTATTCATATCATAATAAAAAAGGTAGAATTCCCGGAAGTGTGTTTGGACACGCAGGAGTTAAAAACTCAAGTTCAATGAGTTTTTACAGAAATATTGATAAAACGATAAGAAATATAGATGAAATTAAAAAAATGTGGGAAGACGATAAAATAGATGCAACAAAACATTTGTCATTTATGTGTGGAAGTGGTTGGAGAGCAGCTGAAATTCTTTGGGATTCACAAGTTATGGGAATGAAAAACACTTCTTTGTACAGTGATGGTTGGATTGGTTGGTCTAATGAAGGCAATCCTACCGAAAGTGGAACTCCTAATAAGTAAATATGAAAAAGGTATTTAAAATAATAAGTTCTATACTTTTTTTATTACAAATTTTACTCTTTTTTGCAGTTTGTTATTTGGAAAAATTAGCATACAAAAAGGCAGGAGTAAATCATCATTTGATTTTTGTGAAAAATAGATATATGAAGACTTACTTTACAGATGTAAATTTAAAAATAATCTTTGTAATTTCTATTATTATTGGAATTGTATGTATCATATTATTTTTAAAGAATTTTAGAAGCAAAAATTACAATCCGTATATATTAAATCCTGTTTTATGGAGTTTTGTAATATCCGTATTCGTTTTGTTTGCCGGTTTTAAAAAGATGTATGCGTATCCGTTTTTCTTAATGGTGTTACTCATAAATATGATTGTTTCAATTATAATATCTTATTTGCATAAAAAAAC
Organism: Parvimonas sp.; assembly: GCA_022770425.1. Taxonomy (GTDB): domain Bacteria; phylum Bacillota; class Clostridia; order Tissierellales; family Peptoniphilaceae; genus Parvimonas. The sequence continues at coordinate 55,444 of JALEHY010000007.1, forward strand.
AATTCGGTAAAAAGGTTGACATAGAATATTCTATGTCAGTCTTTTTTTATGAATGAATAAAATTAAAAAAATTATTTTTTAATAAATTAATAAAAATTTTATTAAAATAAACTTCAAGTTGTAGTATAATATGTTTAAGGTGGTGAATTTATGAGAGAATTTATAATTAATTCAAGTGTTGATAAAAAAGAACTTTATTGTGTAGATTTTAATGAAAATTTGATTAATCCAAAATGTGTTTTACAAATATGTCACGGTATGGCGGAACATATAAAGAGATATGAAAATTTTGCAAAATTTCTATCTTTAAACGGAATAAGAGTTTTCGGAATGGATAACAGAGGGCATGGTAAAACGGGAGAAGATGATTTGCACGGACATATTGATGATGAAAATGGTCATTTAAAGTTGATTGAAGATGTTTTTGACTTGAATCAATACATAAGAGAGATGTTTCCGGATAAAAAAATTTTTATTTTAGGTCATAGTATGGGTTCTATTATTGTAAGAAATTTTTTAAGTAAATACTCAAATGAAGTTGACGGAGCTGTTATTTGCGGAACTACCGGAACATATAATTTCACACATAGGGTATCGCTATGCCTTGCAAAATTTTTACGTTTATTGGGACTTAAAAGAAAAAAGTCCTCATTTATAAATAAATTGGCGTTTAATTCATACAATTCTCGAATTGAAGAACTTAAAACACCATTTGATTGGCTCACTCGAGATGATAAAGAAGTAGAAAAGTATATATTGGATAAGTATTGTGGTTTTTCATGTACAAACTCTTTCTTTTATGATTTGATTTCTTTAATAAAAAGTATGTCACAAAAAGAAAATATATCAAAAATCCGAAAAGATTTACCGGTTTTTTTCGTTGCAGGGAAAGCGGATCCTGTCGGAGATTATGGGAAAGGAGTTTCAACAAGTTACAGATTGTATAAAGAGTATGGTATAAAAAATTGTGATTTGAGATTATATGACAATATGAGACATGAAATTTTAAACGAAATAGGAAAAGAAGAAGTGTATGGCGATATACTCAAGTTTTTAAATAATAATTAAGGTAAAGTTTTTAACTTTACCTTTTTGTATGTGAATATAAAATTTAAATTGAAAATAAAAAAATCTCTATGAAATTCATAGAGATTGGTCGGGGTGAGAAGATTCGAACTCCCGGCCCCATGGTCCCAAACCACGTGCGCTACCAAACTGCGCTACACCCCGTCGCTGTTACTCGTATATTATACAACTTAAAAATTTTTTTGTCAACACTTTTTTGAAAAAAATTTAAAATTTTTAAACAAATAATTAATTGAAAATGGGTATCTATAATCTACATTTTATTATACATGGAGAGAATTTATGAATGTTTTAAAAATTTTTGTCGGAATTATAGTAATTATTGCATTTTTAATTTATATTTACTACTATTTCAATTTTGGGAAAAATAAAAAATATAGATTAAACGGAAATTTTGTTGAAAATTTGAGTTTTGATGAAGCTCTTGTTGTTGATGTCAGAACAAGAGCGGAGTATGAAAGAGGACATTCCAAAAACGCAATAAATTTACCGTTTGGAGTAATAAAAAATGACAGTAGGATTCTGGAGAATTATAAAAATAAACAAATAATTTTTTATTGTACTTTAGATGTTATGAGTACAAAAGCTAAAAAATATTTTTTTGAAAAAGGTTATGAAAATTTACAAATTGCTGACGGATATATGCAGTATTCTTACAAAAAGCGAATGTATCCGAATATTTTGCTTAATGATTTTAAAGGAAGAGCTTTAGAGCGGGATACAATAACTTTAAATGTAAGTGAAAATAAATACTTGAAAAAAGAAGTTCATATTGTGTTTGAAACTTTGGAAAATAATTTTTTAAAATTAAATTATTTTAAGGATTATAATATCTTAATATTTTCGGATGATTCAAAAAAATCTATGTCGGCAAGTGATTTTTTGTATGAACGAGGGTTCAAAGTTGTAAATTTAATTGAAGACTTTAAATTGGAAAATTTTCAAACTCCTTTTGATAAAGCTGAGCAAGAAAAATTATATTCAAAAAAGATTGAACAGGAGTTTTGTTCAAAATGAGTTTAGAAAATTTCTAAGTTTTAGAATGAGAAAAATGTCTGATTAAATTATTTAGTCGGACTTTTTTGTATTTAGTTGAAAAAATAAATTAAAACGTGTTATAATAAGAGTTGTTAAATTTTAAGGGGGTATTTACGTGGAAATTAATAGGACTGTTCTTTTGGTATTGGATATGCAAGAGAGACTATTGCCTGTCATTTACGAAAATGAAAAATTAATACACAATGTAATTAAGTTAATCAAAGGAGTAAATTTATTGAATATTCCTGTTATTTATACGGAACAATATCCTAAGGGTTTGGGAGAAACTTGTTTAGATATAAAAGAAAATTTAGAAAATGCGAAGTATTTTTCAAAAGATGAATTCTCAGCTTTTCCGAGTTTGGAAAAAGAACTTATTAAACTTAAAACTTGTGGAGTTGATACAATTGTCGTAGTCGGTGTTGAAACACATATATGTGTATATCAAACTATAAGAGATTTGATAGATGCCGAATTTAATGTCATTGTTCCTTTTGATGCTGTAAGTTCAAGAGATGTGTGTAATTATGAAAATGGAATCAGCCTTTTAAGAGAAGAAGGGGCGTCTGTAAGAAACATAGAAACAATACTTTTCGATTTGTTAAAAAGCTCAAGACACAGCGAATTTAAGTCAATAAGTAAATTGATAAAATAGTAGAGGTGAATTATGAAGAAAAAATTTATAGTAATATTTACAGTTTCTTTGCTTTTTTTTGCAGGGATATTTTGGACAACTAACAAGATTTTGGATGTTATGGAGATAACTTCAAAAGTTGAATTTTTAGGTAGTGACTTAGGAAACGGAAATGTTATAGAACAAACTGTTGACAATGAGTTGTTGTTTTTGGTTTTAGGTCTTGACAGTGATGACTTTAGCGGATATTCAACCGAACAAAACAGAACGGATACTATGATTTTGGCTAAGGTGAATTTTGAAACCGGAGCTATAAATGTTTTATCAATACCGAGAGACTCAAGAGTTTCTATAAATGGAAATCTTGATAAAATAAATCATGCTCATCATTTTGGCGGATTGAAACTTGCGATGAAAACTACAAGAGATTTTTTGAATTTGGATATAGATTATTATGTAAGAGTTAATTTCTTTTCTGTAAAGGATATAGTTGATGCGCTTGGTGGAGTTGAAGTTAATGTTCCGGTTCAAGTTGATGTTCCTGAAGATAATGTTCATTTGGAGCCCGGTTTACAGAAATTAAACGGGAAACAAGCATTACAATTTGCAAGGTTTAGAGATGGATATATCGAAGGAGATATGGGACGTGTAAAATCTCAACAACTTTTGATAAAAGCTATGCTTACGGAACTTACAAAAGCTAAAAATATTGCAAAAATTCCTGAGCTTTTAGAAGTATTTAAAAAGACTGTAAGTACAAACATTCCTTTTTCAACAATCGCAAAACTTGCTCTAAAAGCAGGAAATTTAAGTGTTGACAAATTGGACGCAAAGATTGTTCCGGGCGAAGCACAATATATCAACGATATAAGTTATTATGTTCCTAATAAAGTTGAACTTAAAGCTTTGGTTAAATCTATGTTTGGAGATTATTTGTTAAAAGGTACAGAACAAAACCAAATTAATGAATACAAGGATAATAATTCAAATACCACAAATAATCAAAATTCGAATCAAAATAATAACAATGTAAACAATCAAAATAACGATAATACAAACTATAACGGGGAAGAAAATCAAAATACACAAAATCAACCGGAAAGAAAAACTTTCAACAATAACGGGGATTATGAAGAAGAAAATAACGGAAATTAATTTGTGGGTATATTATGGAAACGGATAGAAAAAAGGAACATATAGAAAATTATTTTAAAAGTAAATTTGTTGGAAACACATTGTTCGATAATGTGTATATTGAGCATTTTGCGCTTACAGATTTAGATTTTGAAAATATAGATACAAGTGTTGAATTTTTAGGAAAAAAGTTAACTTTTCCACTTATGATAAATGCTATGACGGGAGGAACGGACATAGCTTATGATATAAATGAAGATTTAGCTTCACTTACAAAACAGTTTGGGATAGCTTTGGAAGTCGGGAGCCAAAAAGTTGCATTAAATGATGATGAATTGAAATCGACTTTTACAGTTTTAAGAGAATCTCTTAATGAAAAAAATATTGTAGTTTCAAATTTATCGGCTAATTCTTCTTTAGAAGATGTAATGCAAAGCATAAGTATGATAAATGCTGATGCGATTTCTCTTCATTTGAATCCGGCACAAGAGCTTGTACAATTTGAAGGAGACAGAAATTTTTCAAAAATATTAAAGAATATAGAAAATATTGTAAAGTCTGTTGAAGTGCCTGTATTGGTTAAGGAAACAGGATGCGGAATTTCAAAAAAAACTTGTAAAAAATTGCTTGATGTTGGTGTTAAATACATTGATGTAGGTGGTTTTGGAGGAACAAACTTTATAGAAATAGAAGATATGAGAAGAACAGATTTGGATTTTACAAATCTTTATGGTTGGGGTATTCCTACAGCTAAATCAATTATAGACTGCAGAAGTGTTTCAAAAGACTTTGTTCTTATAGGTTCAGGCGGGATTAAAACTGGTGAAGACGTTGTGAAAGCAATAGTTTTAGGCAGTGATATGGTTGCTATTGCAGGTGAAATTTTGAAATTTTTGGTTCACGGCGGATATAAAAGAACAGAAGATTATTTAAATTCTTTGATATATCAAACTAAAATGATAATGATGCTTTTAGGAGTTAAAAATATAAAAGAGTTAAAAAAAGTTAAGTATAAAACTTTTGGAAAATTAAAAGAAATTTTATAAAAATAAATTTTGATGTAATGAGAATATTGAACTTGTATCATTAATTAAAAGTTAAGAAAAATATTTAAAATTTTTATAAAATTGTGTTTACAAAATAAACTTAATGGTGTATAATTTATGCGTGGCTATAAATTATCGCGGCAAATAATTTATGGGGAGTAAAAAATATGGCAAAAATGATGGGACCTAGATTTAAACAATCTAGAAGATTAGGATTAAATGTTTGCGGACACCCAAAGGCAAATAAGAGAATGGGTAAAGGTCTTGCAAGAAACGACAAAAAATTAACTGAGTACGGTATGCAATTACTTGAAAAACAAAGATTAAGAGCTTATTACGGAGTAATGGAAAGACAGTTCAGAACTTACGTTGAAAAGGCGCTTAGACAAAAAGAACGTACAACAGGGGATGCTCTTGTTATGATGTTAGAAACAAGATTAGATAACCTTGTTTACAGAATGGGTTTTGCATCATCAATCAGACAAGCAAGACAAATGGTTGTTCACGGACACATTCGTGTAAACGGAAACAAAGTTGATATACCTTCATATGCAGTAAAAGTTGGAGATGAAATCACTTTAAGAGAAAGATCACAAAAAGTTGAAATGTTCAAGTCAAACTTTGAATCTTCATTCTTAGGAGTAGTTCCTTATATTGAAAAGAAAGAAGGATTAAAAGCTACTTTAACAAGAATGCCTGAAAGAAACGAAGTACCGATTGAAATTCAAGACTCATTAGTAGTAGAATTCTACTCAAGATTAATTTAGTAAAAAAGCACTTAATGTGCTTTTTTTGTTGTACATTTTTATAAAATTTACAAATGTAACGATAAGTTGCTAAAATGTAAATTAGAAGTTATAGTTTTTTATTAGTTTATGTAGTAAAATTAATTTATAAAAATGAAATAACAGTAATTTGGGAGATTAATTAACTTTACAAGGAGATTTTATCATGGAATTTGGCGAAAAATTACAAAGACTCAGAAAAGATAAATCTATGTCGCAAGAACAATTGGCAGAACACTTAAATGTTTCACGTCAGGCTGTTTCACGTTGGGAAAAAAATGTCGTATTACCGGATGTTTGTAATGTTATAGCTATAAGTGAATTGTTTGATGTTTCGGCAGATTATCTATTAAAATCTGAATCAGTTTATAAAAAAGAAATTTGTTGCAGTAATTATAATGAAGAAAGAAAATTTTTGAAAGAAAAATTAAGAATTTTTGTCGGAATTTCTTTTTCTATTTTTGGAAGTTTGAGTATTTTAATTTTGTTTATTCTAAGTTCAATAAAAGAGAAATATATTGTAGGAGGTCCTGAATTTAGAGATATTAGAGGATTTTTACTTATAAATAGACTTCAGTGGTTTATGACACTTAGTATTTTAATGATTCCTTTGGGGATTCTTATTATATTTTATCCTAAAATAAAAGCGTATTCAAAAAAGTAATCTAATATCTTTTGTAAAAATTTTTATTTACAACACTGTAAAAATTTATTAGTAAAAAATATATAATTAAATACTGTTACTTATATTTTAGTTTGTGAAAGAATAATTGTTTTTATTAATATTTTTTGATGAAAAAATTTTTATTTACAAAAAATCAAAGGAGTATTATATTAAATAATTATTCAAAGTTGTTATTGAAAAAGATTGATAGATTTGTGAATTCAACTAACAATAAAAAGAGTTTTAGAAAACGTTGTATATTTAAACGTTTAAATGAAATAATATTAAAAGAAATTCATTTTTATGAATTGTTGTAAATTTTTTTAAATTATTGTATAATACAATTAAAAGGTTGAGATTGATAAATTCTTAGCCAAATTGTCGAAAAGGAGATAAATAGATGAAAAGGATTTTAATGACGGGAGCACTTGGTCAAATCGGTACTGAACTTGCTCTTTATTTAGGTAACATTTACGGTAGAGAAAATATACTGGCTACAGACTGTTCGGATGTTAATAAAGCTGCAATAGAAGACATACGTTTTGAAACTTTGGATGTTACTGATGCTAAGAGAATGTTTGAATTGGCAAAGGAATTTAAGGCAGACACTATTGTTAACTTAGCTGCTATTTTATCCGCAAGAGGAGAAAGTATGCCACAAACAACTTGGAAAGTAAATGTTGACGGAGTTGTTAATACTTTAGAAGTTGCAAGAGAATTGAACGCTAAAGTTTTTGTTCCTTCATCAATTGCTGCATTTGGAGTTGGTACACCACTTGACAATACACCACAAGTTACGATTCAAAGACCTAATACAATGTATGGGGTAACTAAAGTTGCCGGAGAGTTGTTGTGTGATTATTATTTCCAAAAATTTGGAGTAGATGTAAGAGGGGTTCGTTATCCGGGAATTATTTCATATAAAACTTTACCGGGTGCAGGAACAACTGACTATGCAGTTCATATTTATTATGAAGCTATTAAAAATAAGGCTTATACTTCATACATAGGCAAAGGAACTCAAATGGATATGCTTTATATGCCTGATGCCCTTAAAGCTGTTGTTGATTTAATGGAAGCGGACGGTTCAAAACTTAAAGACAGAAATGCTTTTAATATTACTGCAATGAGTTTAACTCCGGAAATTTTGGAAGAAAGCATTAAAAAACATATTCCTGAATTTAAACTTGACTATGATGTTGATCCTATAAGACAAGCTATTGCGGAAAGCTGGCCAAATTCATTGGACGATTCAGCCGCAAAGGAACAATGGGGTTGGAAACCAAGTTTTGATTTAGATAAAATGACTGAAGATATGTTGAAAAATTTAAGTGAAAAATTAAAATAATTTTTTAGAGGAGATAAAAATGAGCATTCACGATTTAAAATTTTTAGAAGAAAAAGTTAATCAATTAAAAGCTGACGGAGTTTATCGTACATTACCTGTTTTAGGAAGCAGAAACTCATCAACAATCGTACTTGACGGAAAAGAAATGGTAAACTTGTCTGCCAATAACTACTTAGGACTTGCAAATCATCCGACTCTTAAAAAAAGAGCACAAGAAGCTATAGAAAAATACGGAGTAGGAGCAGGAGCCGTTAGAACAATAATCGGAAATATGGATCTACATGAAGAATTGGAAAAGAAACTTGCAGCTTTCAAAAAATCAGAAAGAGCTTTCATTTTCCAATCAGGCTATGATTGTAATATAGGAACTATTCAAGCAATTACCGAAAAAGGGGATTTGATTATTTCCGATGAATTAAATCACGCTTCAATTATTGACGGAATTAGAATGACTAAGGCTGATAAAGCTGTTTTTAAACATAGTGATATGGAAGATCTTGAAAGAGTTTTAATTGATGCACAAGGCAAATATAAAACTATTTTGATTATAACAGACGGAGTTTTCTCAATGGACGGAGATTTAGCAAAATTACCTGAAATTGTAGCTTTAGCTGAAAAATATAATGCTTTGACTTACGTTGATGACGCACACGGTTCAGGGGTAATGGGAAGTCACGGAAGAGGAACTGTGGATCATTTCGGATTACATGATAAAGTTGATTTTGTAATAGGAACTCTTTCAAAAGCTATAGGAGTTAAAGGCGGATATGTTGCTTGTAACGAAGTTGCTTACCAATGGTTAAATCACAGAGCAAGACCTGTACTTTTCAGTACAACTTTATCTCCCGGAGATACTGCCGCTTGTATAGCTTCTGTTGAAATTTTAACTGAAACTGACGAATTACAAAAGAAACTTTGGGATAATGCAAAATATTTTAAAGAACAATTAGGAAAATTAGGTTTTAATACAGGACATTCAGAAACTCCTATAACTCCTGTAATTATCGGAGAAGAAGCAAAAACTATGGAATTTTCTAAAAAATTAAGAGAATACGGTGTTTTCGGTTCAGCAATAGTGTTCCCTACTGTTCCGAGAGGAACAGGAAGAATTCGTTGTATGATTTCTGCCGCTCATTCCAAAGAAGAATTAGACAGAGCTGTTAAAGCGTTTGAACAAGCCGGAAAAGATATGGGGATTTTGTAATATTTATTATACAAATTATACTTATTGTATATAGTTAATGTTTGTTTGAATAATTATTTATAAAACAAGAAATGTTATTCTTTTTTGAACTGACTCAAAAAGTTATAGCTACAAAATTTAGTAATGAATTAAAAAATTAAGAGTAATAATTTATTAGAAGTGATTTTGTGAAAAAACAGAACAAAATAAATATAATGTGAGATTTATTTTTTCAATTATATTTTTTGTAATTTACTGTTATTCGCCGTTTATTATAAGATTAGACGAAAAAAAGTTATGTTTTTTTAGTTCTCGAACTTGTTTATTTGTGTAGTGCTATTGAAGGAATAATATCAAAATAATTTTTAAAGAGTGATTATATCACTCTTTTTTTGTACTTAACTTTAAAAATATTATTAAAAATGCTATAATTTAGTTTATAAATTAAATTTAAAATTTTTTAAAGTTTTATGATTAAAAAGAGGAAAGTTAATTATGAGAAATATAAAACTTACATTAAGTTATGACGGAAGTTTGTTTTTTGGATTCCAAAAGCAGGATAATGTTGTTACTGTTCAAGGGGAAATTGAAAAAGCATTAAAAAAAATTACAAATGAAAATATAAATATAATTTCTGCGGGAAGGACTGACAGAGGAGTTCACTCTTTAAGGCATATAATAAATTTTTATACGGAAAGTAAAGTAGGAATTAATAATTTTAAAAACGGATTAAATCATTTCTTACCTGTTGGAGTTAGAGTTTTAGAGGCACAAGAAGTAGATTTGAGTTTTCATTCAAGATTTGATGCTAAATTAAAGACCTACAAATACATTTTAAATACCGATCAAGTAATGGATCCGATTTTTTATAATTACAAGGGAAATTTTCCTTATCCTTTAGATGTGGAAGAAATGCAAAAGGCAAAAGAGTTTTTTATCGGCAAAAAGAATTTTAAATCTTTTATGGGACCAAGAAGTACCGGAACTAATCCTGTCAGGGAAATAAAATCATTTGAAATTTATAGGGAAAAAAGTGATTTAATTTTTGTAATCAAAGGTCAAAGTTTTATAAGAAATCAAGTTAGAATAATGGTTGGAACTTTGGTTGACATAGGACGTGGACTTATAAGAGCAAAAGATCTTGAAAAAATTTTAGAAAGTGAAGACAGAACTAAGGCGGGAAAAACTTTAAGTCCTAACGGACTTTATTTGATGGAGATATTATATGAGTAGAGAATTTAAAGATATAGATTTTTTAGTTTCATCTCTTAAAATTTTTGATGATAAAAAGAGTCATATTTTAATCACAGGGGCAATAAAATCCGGAAAAAGCACTTTATTAAATGAATTTATAAAAAAATATTACAATGATTGCAGTATTGACGGGATAATTACAAAGCTTGTCATAACCGATAAATTTAGAATAGAGCTTTCGAGGTTTAATTGTGATAAAAAAGTAGTAATAGGCGAAAGAAAAGTTGGTGGAATGGATTTTTTTGATGATGTTTTTTTAGAAAATTCTTTTAATATTATGAATGATTTTAAAAAAGATACTCAAATTTTACTTTTTGATGAAATAGGAAATAATGAATTGCATTTAAAAGATTACAGTGATAAACTTATTTCTTATTTTCAGGAGTACAGAGTTTTTGCGGTTTTGAAAAAGGTTGGAAATCCTATTTTTGAAAATTTAGATAAAATAGGATCATACAAATTATTTGATTTGGATAAAATGTATGAATAGAGAAGAAAAATTTATGAAACTTGCGATAAATGAAGCCAAAAAGGCGTATCTTAAAAATGAGGTACCTGTGGGTTGTGTGATAGTTAAAGATGATAAAGTTATTGCAAGAGGACATAATCAAGTTATGAAAAAAAAGAGTGCATTGTTTCATGCCGAGATGATAGCTCTTGAAAAAGCCGGGAAAAAGTTGGGAGATTTTCGGTTGGAGAACTGCGAACTTTATGTTACACTCGAACCTTGTTGTATGTGTGCAGGGGCGATAGTTAACAGTCGCATAAAAAAGGTTATAGTAGGTGCTATGGATGTGAAAAGAGGATTTTGCGGTTCTGTTGAGAATCTTTTAGATAAAAAGGAATTAAATCATAAAGTAGAATGTGTAACGGGTATTTTAAAAGATGAGTGTTTAGAAATTTTACAAAATTTTTTTAAAATTTTAAGAAATAAAAAATAAATTTAAGGAGAAAATATGAAATTAATTGTATGTGTTGATGACAATTTAGGAATATCTTTTTTCGGTAAAAGACAGAGTATGGATGAAATACAAAGAAAAGATGTTTTTGAAACTGTTAAAAATAATAAGGTTTATTTAAGTCAGTACAGTTATGACCTATATAAAGACTTAAATCTTGATTTTAAGATTGTTTCGGGAGATGAAGAGAATAACTTTGACGGATATTTTATTTATGAGGGGGAGTTTTTGGAAAGTTTTATTGATTATATTGATGAAATTATCTGTTATAACTGGAATAGAAATTATCCTTTTGACGAAACTTTTGATGAATTAAAGAAAGATATTTGGAAAGAAATCGAAAGATTAGAGTTTGTAGGAAAAAGTCATGAAAAAATAACAAAAATAAGATATGTAAGGGTGTAAGTATGAACAAAAAGCAAAAGAAAACGTTAAGGACTGTAATTTTATTTATAGCATTTTTAGCAGCAATATTTTTTAATGCATATAAAGATAGATTGATAGGTACTGATAATAAAACTAAAATTGAAAATATAAAGGGTTTAGATATAAACAATTTACCTGTATACACCTCAAAACCTTATGTTGTTGTTAACAATAATGAACCGGATTTTTCAAAAGAGGCACTAAATACCAAATCATTTGAAAAATATTCTGAATTGGACTCACTTGGAAGATGTGGGGTGGCGGATTCGATTATCGGAAAAGATTTAATGCCCAATAAAAAAAGGGAAAACATATCGTCCGTAAAACCGAGTGGGTGGCAATCTGTAAGGTATGAAGGAATTGACGGAGGAAGTCTTTATAATCGCTGTCATTTAATCGGATTTCAACTTGCGGGAGAAAATGCAAATAAACTAAATTTAGTTACAGGAACAAGGTATTTAAATACTCAAGGAATGTTACCTTTTGAAAATATGGTTGCTGATTATGTAAAAGAAACAAATAACCATGTAAGATACAGGGTTACTCCCGTTTTTGTTGATAAAGAACTTGTTTGCAGAGGTGTTCAAATAGAAGCTATGTCAGTTGAAGATGAAGGGAAAGCGATAAAATTTAATGTTTATTGTTTTAATGTTCAACCTAATATTGATATAGATTATAAAACCGGAAAATCAAGTAAACAAAATTAAGAGTATGGAAATTGTTATGAAAAAAATAAATTACATAAATGTGAAAAAGCATGATGCGAAAAGATTAATGGAGATGCTAAAAGAATTGGATTCTCAAACTGAATACATGATGTACGAGTATGACGAAAGACTGTCGGATGAAAATGCAATAAATAAGTTAATCGAAGGTATAGAATCGGACAACAGAATTAATAATTTTTTGGTAGTTGCTGAATGTGACGGGAAATTTGTGGGCTTTATAAGTGCAAAAAAAGGCTTTGCGAGAAAAATAAAGCACAGTGCCTATATAGTCGTCGGAGTTTTGAAGGACTTCAGATCTATGGGTATAGGATATAACTTTTTTAAACTGTTGGATGATTGGGCAATTAAAAATAGTATTGTAAGACTTGAATTGACAGTTATTTGTGAAAATGAAATTGCAAAGCGACTTTATGAAAAATGTGGATTTAATGTTGAGGGGATAAAGAAAAAATCAATTTTTATGAAAAATAAATTTTATGATGAGTTTTATATGGCTAAAATTAATTAAAAATACATTTAAAATTTGTATTAAATTAAAAATATAGTAAATGTTTTAAGGAGAATTATGGAAATTATACTTATAAGACATGGAGAAACTTCTTGGAACGTTGAGAGAAGATTGCAAGGGAATAAAGATATTTCGCTTAATGAAAATGGCTTTAGACAGGCAAAAGAAAGAGCGAAATATTTTTTAAATAAAAAAATTATACCTGATAAAATTTTTTGCAGTAACAAAATTCGTGCAAAGCAAACGGCACAAGTAATAGCAAAAAAATTTTTTCTTGATGTTTTTGAGATTGAAGGAATAGAGGAAATAAGTTTTGGAAATTGGGAAGGCTATAGATGGGATGATTTAACTAAATATTTTGAAGTTTCATTTGAAGAATGGAATAAAAACAAAAAAACTTCCAAATCACATGGAGGAGAAAATTATATTGATGTTAAAAACAGGGTAATCCCTGTTTTGAAGAATATTTATGAAAAGTCAAAGGAAAGTGATACAATTTTTGTAGTAACACACGGTGCGATAATTATGACGATATTGCTTGAGTTAAAGGATAAAAATTGGAAAGACACTAAACCTGAATTAATTCCCGAAAATTTGGGGTATGTTACTTTAAATTCAGAAGAAATAGAAAAAATATTAGAATAAATTTTATAAGCATCGAAGAAAACAGATAACTATTGAAAAATATTTAAATAAATTCGGAGATTATGTTGTTATTTACTTGGTGAATTTATTTTAATAAACCGAGTATTTGTTTATCGTTTTATAAAATTGAAGTTAAAAACTGCTACAATTCAATAGACAAAAGCGAAAAAGTATGCTATAATTTATAGCATATTTTTTAATTTTTATTAAAAATAAAATATATTTATTCGGAGGTAGTATGAGAAAATTTAAGAGAGTAATTTCTGTATTACTTTTTTCTTGCTTTTTGTTTTTGAGTTTAGTACCAAACGTTTTAGCTGAGGAAAAGGCAAGTGAAGTTGAAAAAACAGCTGAAATGAAATTTATTTCAGACTTGAAAGAAAAGAAAGAAAAAAGTGCAAACAAATCAGAAAATGTAAATGACAATGAGGTAGTTAGGATAATTGTTCAAACTGAAGATAATCCTAAAGTTTTAGGAGGAAATCCTGATTTTGAAAATTTAAAAGAAGAAATTTCAAAAATCAGTAGTAATATAGAGTTTAAAAGAGATTTTAATTACTTGGTTTCGGGCTTCAGTTTAGATGTTCCTAATAAGTATGTTTCAAAGATTGCATCACTTAAGGGTGTAAAATCTGTAACTTATGCAAGAGTTTTTAGACCGACTGTAACTGATGCTGCTAAGATAACTAATGCAACAAAAATTTATGAACAGAGAAATTATAAGGGAGAAGGAATGGTTATATCCATAATTGATTCAGGTATAGATGTAAATCATAAAGATATGCGACTTTCTAATCCCGAAAGTGCAAAAATAAAAACTATAAAAGAAAGCAATGACACAAAATTTACAATAAAAGTTCCGTACGGACATAATTATGCTGATGGGACAGATATAGTTAAAGACAGTGACGCTTTAGGAAAGTCGATGCATGGGATGCATGTTGCGGGGATTGCGGCAGGAAATGCAAAAGATGAGGATTTAAAAAACGGAAACGGAATAAGAGGTATTGCACCTGAAGCACAACTTTTAGCAATGAAAGTTTTTTCTAACAATGAAGGTATGGATACGGCTTTTGAAGATACTATCGTTGCTGCGATAGAAGATTCCGTTAAACTTGGAGCGGATGTAATAAATATGAGTTTGGGTGCGGATAACGGATTTGCAAGTGAAGACGATCCGGAAATCATGGCGGTAAAACGAGCGAGGGAACAAGGCGTAATTTGTGTAGTTTCTGCCGGCAATGAAACTATGAGTACAACTAATGACCCTAAAAACAGAGTTCCTAAGAATATGTTAAATTTAACAGATAACGGAGCTATCGGATCTCCTTCAACAGGAGAGTTTTCATTTAGTGTCGCATCTTCCAATAACTCAACTCCAACAGGTTTTTTCGGGACTGTTTTGTCAGATGAAAATAAAGAATTTTATTTTAAATCTGCAACAAACAAAAAATCTTGGGACACGTCAAAAGAATATGAACTTGTTTTTGTAAATAAAGGAGAAAAGACGGATTATAATAAAGACGGTAAGGGAATTGACTTAAGCGGAAAAGTTGCTCTTATTTTAAGGGGAGATATTTCTTTTAAAGAAAAATTTGAAAATGCTGTTTCTCATAAAGCTATAGGAATTATTATGATAAATAATGAGGAAAAAGAATTTCAAATGGCAGGTGTTGACGGATTTTCTATTCCGTCAGTTATCGTAAGTCAGGAAGTTGGGGAAATATTGAAAACCAATGCTGAAAAAAATGTAAAAGTAAAGTTGAACTTTAAACCTGATTTGACAGGGTCAAGTGAAGTTTCATCTTTTACTGCTTATGGTCCGAGTCCGGAATTGGATTTTAAACCTGAGGTAATGGCACCCGGAGGAAATATTGTTTCAACTGTAAATAATAATAAATATGAGATGATGTCCGGAACTTCTATGGCTGCTCCTCATGTTTCAGGAGCGATAGCTCTTATGCTTGGTTCTTTAAAAAATGTTGATTTAGGAATAGATAAAAATGATTTTGTAAGGCTTTCATTGACAAATACAGCTGTTCCTCTTAAAGATGAGGCTGTAAAAACAAATTTGGAGGTAAGTCCAAGACGTCAAGGTGCAGGACTTATTCAAATAGATAATGCAATTAACAACAGAGTTTTGATTACCGATGAAAACAAAAAAGCTGTTAAGTCTTTAAAAGAGGTTGAAGGAGTGAACAGTTTTTCTTTAACACTTACAAATTACAGTAATGAGAAAAAAGATTTTAAAGTGGAACTTGGAAATGTATTGACAGAATTTACAGACCCAAATACTTTTGAAGTTAAAGATATTAAAATGGAAAATGCTAAGATAACTTCAGACAAAAATTCTGTCAGCATTGCCCCGAAATCTAAAGCTACCGTGAAAATAACTTTAGATTTAACAAATGCTCCGAAAAATAAATTTGCGGAAGGTTATATTTATTTTAAGTCGGACAATTCTCCGAATTTAGTTTTTCCGTATATGGCTTTTAATGGAGATTGGAGTTTAGAAACTATTTTTGACAAACCGAAATATGAGGAAAAAAATATTTTTGATTCTTTTGGACTTGTTAGTGGCGGAAATTATTTGGGCTCTGAGTTTGACATAATGACTTTTAAAGAAAAAATAAATCCTGACAAAGTCGGATTTTCTCCGAATGATGATGACAATTTAGACACGATAAATGTGGTTTTGGGACTTCTTCGTTCGATAAAAACTTTAAAAGTTGACATTGTAAACGAAAAATCCGAGGATGCAAAATCTATTGTAACGGTTAATACTACAAAAGATATAAAGAAACCTCTTTATTCAAAGAAAAATGCCGTAAACTTTGTAAACGGATTATGGGATGGAAAAGTATTTAATGAAAAAACCGGAGAATATGAACCTGTACCTGACGGACAGTATTATATGAGATTGTCTGCAAGTGTTGCATCTAAAAATACAAAACCTCAATGCGTATTTTTGCCTTTTAAAGTGGATACGGAAAAACCGAAAATAGATATTGTTTCAAGCGGTTATGTAGGGGAAGAATATATCGTAAAATTTAAGGCAAAAGATAATGGAATAGGACTTGCTTCTGACGGAGTCGGAGCTTATGTTGATAATGAAGATAAAGAAACTCTTGAAGAAAAAGACGGAATTTATGAGTTCAAAGTTCCAAAATCCAAACTTAATGACGGAAAACTTCATACAATAACTATAGGAGCGATAGATGAAGTGTTCAATGTTAAAACCGAAGTTTTAAAACTTTCAGATAATTCCGTAATTTTCTATAATGTCGGAGAAAAACCGATAGGCGCTAAACACAAATATATTTCTGAAGATTTAAAAGAATATAAACTTTTAGGATATGTAGGAAAAAATGTTTCAAAACTTTTAATAAACGGCAAAACCGCCGAAATTGAAGATGAAAAATTTGAAATTTCCGTTCCGATAAAAGAGGGAGAAAACTTAATTGAATTTAAGGCTTTTGATAAAAATAATAAATTAATTTTAAGCTCTGAAAAGCAACAGTCATTAAAATTATACAAAGACACTGTTGCACCTGTTTTAACTATCAAAAAACCTTTGGAAAATCAAGTTTTGAACTTAACTTCAAATAATGTAGATGTTTCGGGAAGTGTAAGTGATAACAGTAATGGAAAAATAAAAATTTCAATAGGGTCATCTACAAATTTAACCAAAAATTCAGAAGAAAGTTTTGAAGGTTCAACAAAAGTTGACTGGACAAGAGTTGTAAAAGTAAGGGCTGTTGATGAAGCGGGCAATGAAACGGTGAAAGAATTCAGAGTAACTTTTGAAGATGATAATGAAGATTTTAAAATTTATTTTAAAGATCTTTCTACATTTGAATTTTTAAATGCTAAAAGTTATTTGGTTAAAGACGGAAATCTTGTGATGAAAGGTCATATAAATAAAAAAATTAAAAGTTTGATTATTGACGGTAAGGAAGTTTCCATAAAAGATGATTTAACTTTTGAACATTTACAACCGCTTAAAGAAGTAAGTAACCATATTGGAGTTAAGGTTATAGGACTTGATGATTCAGTTATTTATGAGGCGGGTTATTCTGCATATTACGATAAGACTTTACCTAATTTATCTTTGAATATTAATGTAAGTGAAGACGGTAAGATTTATACAAACAGTGAAAAATTTGTTTTCAAAGGTTCGGCAAGTGATAACGGACATGGATACAGACTTTATATAAACGGTGATGAAGTTTTATTTTATGATTCAACTGCAAGTAAGGGAGAAGAAACAAACAAAAGAGAGTTTGAAAAAGAAGTCAATTCATCTGATGGAAATATTGCTTTAATTGAAATTTCCGACTCTTTTGGAAATAAATTCTCAAAGCGATATACATTTGTTTTTGATAATATAAAACCTGAAATAACACTTAGTCCGTTAAATGAAAACAATGAAATGAAATATGGGGAAAAATTATCCGTTAAAACTAATGAAGATGCCAATGTAGAGATAAGTGTTGACGGAGAACTGTATGACGAAAATAATATTTTATCTGAAGGAGAACATACCGTTGTAGTGAGAGCAACAGATAAAGCTGGAAATGTAACTGAAAAAACATATAAAATATCTGTCGTAAAACCAAACGAGAATAATGAAATTGAAAAGTCAGATATTATTTTTAACGATTCTAAGGATTCAAATATACAAAGCGATGATTTGAGAAAAATTGATAAAGAAAACTTAGTTTTAATTGTTGAAAAAATCACAAAAGAGTATGTTGAAAAAATTGTTTCACTTAAGGACAAAGATGTAGATGTTTTTGATATATATGTAAAAAATATAAAAACAGATGAAATAGTTACTCTTCCTAAAGGGAAATACAAAGTTACTTTACCTAAACGTCAAGGAAAAGAAGTAAGTGCAGTGTATTATGTTGACGATAACGGTTCGTTGACAGAACATAAATTTAGTCAGGACAATACAACTTTAACATTTGAAACGACACATTTTTCCAAATATGCCGTTGAATATAAAGTTATCAACACAGAAGATAATAAAACTTTGACAAATTCTAAAGACAAATTGGTTAAAACCAATATTTCAAATAATTTAACGGTTTTTGGAGTTATAATTACATTTTCTGTTTGTATGTTTTGTTTATTAAGGAAAAAATTTAATTAGAAACTAAATTATAGTGAAGATAAAGTGTGTTTTGATAATTTTAAATCTAATTATTTTTATACCTTTTATTCGTATAATTATTGTGATTAAAATTGCGAACTAAATATAAAAAAAGAAAGTGATTAATCGTAAAAAAGTTAATCACTTTTTTATGTGTAAAATAGATATTTATTATCAAAAAATTGACAATAGTTATTCATAGTGATAAAATAAAACAAATAAAAATGTTTTTTTATTTGAAAAAATTTATTTCTCATTTTAAATTTTCCATATTTAAAGATTTTTGGAATATAGAATCTTGGAAAATTTTAATTAGCAGGAAGTGTAATTAATATGAAAAAAATTGTATTCCGATTTTAACATTTGTTGTAGGTGTGTTGTGTGTTGTTTTAGGAATGTATTTACCGACAGGTACTTTTATGGGTGAGTTTGTATATAGATTTTTATCAAGAATTGTAGCGATATCTGGGGTAATATATACATTTGTATATCTTATTGATGATTATCCTAAGACTTGGATTTTGATAATTTTAAATTCACTGTTAATTTTTATGCCTTTTGTTTACACAATTATTATGGTTAGAATTGTTGATTAAAAAATCAAGGAGGTTTTTATGATTAAACTTTTAACTTTAGAAGAAATTGAAAAATATAAAAGAGAAATAGCGTGTATATACAAGGAAGTTTTTAATGCAGATGATTTTTCTACAGACTTTTTAATTACAAGAATTGATGAAAGTTTAAAGAATAATATAAAAATTATCGGGGCTTTTGAAAATGAAAAATTAGTCGGTTTTGTATATGGCTTTGACTTTTTAAAAGGAAATTGGTGGGCAATACAGGTTGATTCACAGTTACCGAAAGAAATTAACTGGTATAAAAATACTTTTGAATTAAATGAATTGGCTGTTCTTGAAAACTGTCAGGGGAAAGGATATGGGAAAGCATTAATGAAATGTCTGATTGAAAATTTTGACGGAGATAAGATTTTATTGTCAACGAAAAAATTCAAAAATGAAAAAGTAATTAATTTCTATCATAAATTAGGATTTAAGGATTTGATAAATCCATTTGAGTATCCTAACGGAGAATATGAAACTTCAATAATATTATGTTTAAATAAATAATTTTTAAAATGATTGGGCTTGATTGTCTAATCATTTTTTATTGTAAAACAACAAGGTTCACGGGCACCCGCTCGATGAGAAGCATCTTGGAAAGTTATAGTTCTTATTGTTGTATATTGACAACGATTGCCCATAGTGATAAAATAGAATTAACAAGATAATAATTATCAAAAAATGTATTTTTGAATCTATATTTCTTGTTGAAAATTTATTTTAGGAGGTTTTTTATGATTACAGACGGATTTCAATTTATAGCTTTATTATTTTTCGTTTCGGGTATAGTAATTTACTTGGAAAAGAAATTTAAAAACGGAGTATTTTTTAAATACATTCCCGCTTTGGTTATAATTTATTTTGGTGCTATGATTTTATCTACATTGGGAGTATGGGATATGAATGTAGAGAGTGTATCTAAAGCCAGAGGAGTTTTAAAAGATGCCATACTACCGTCAATGATATTTTTAATGTTATTAAGAGCAGACCTTAGAGATATAGCAAAGTTGGGTCCGAGAATGATAATTTCATTTTTCACTGCAACATTTACAATAATGATTGGGTTTGTTGTTGCATTTTTACTTTTCAAAGGAAGTCTTGCATCTAATGCACCGCTAACTTTTGGAGCTTTGGCAGGAAGTTGGGTAGGCGGAACACAAAATATGGTTGCGGTACAACAAGCGGTAGGACTTGAAGGTTCAGGAATGGGTTATACTTTGTTGATTGACTCGATAGATTATTCAATATGGATAATGTTCTTATTGTTCTTAGTTCCATTTGCAAATAAATTTAATAAGTGGACAAAGGCGGACACTTCAAAAATTGATAATATCAATGAACATTTAACCGCAAAATTTTCAACAATAAGTAAAGAAATATCTTTCCAAGATATATTTTTCTTATTAAGTATTGCACTTGGTGTCACTGCGGTTACAGGAATAATAGGAAATGAAATGGTTAAAATTCCGGCACTTGCATTTATGGGAGCTACAGGTTGGACTATAATTACAACTACAATTTTGGGAGTTATTTGTGCTATGACACCACTTTCAAAAATTCCGGGTTCTCCTGAAGTTTCAAATGTTTTGTTGTATATGTTAATAGGTCTTATTGCATCAAATGCAAACTTTTTGGAACTTACACAAGCCCCTGCATATATATTGGCAGGTTTTGTAATTCTTGCAATTCACGGAATTTTAATGGCTATAATAGGAAAATTATTCAAACTTGATTTGTTCACTTGTGGTATAGCTTCACTTTCAAATATAGGAGGAGTTGCATCATCTCCTGTACTTGCTGCGGCATATTCACAATCATTGGTACCGATAGCGGTATTAATGGCATTAATCGGAGTTATTACGGGAACATTTTTCGGAATCGGAGTTGCAAAGTTTTTAACATTTTTAGCTTAGTAAAAAATTTTTAAAGAATGGTTGATTTTATCGGCCATTCTTTTTTTTGAAATAAAACATTAAAACTTGTAAAAAATTTTTGTTTGGTATATACTATCTTGTGAGTGTTTTAGAAGGAGTTTTGTGTATGAAAAAAGCATTACAAATGTCTGAGTCAATTGAAGTTGCAATTTTTTGGCTTTAAGCGGAGGTCTTATGGACGCATATTCGTATCTTTTAAGAGGAGAAGTTTTTGCAAATGCTCAAACCGGAAATATGTTACTGTTTGGAGTTTATGCATCTAAAGGTAATTTGACAATGTGTTTGAAATATGCTTTGCCAATATCATTTTTTACATTTGGAATTTTTTAGCGGATTTGTTTAGAAAAAAAGCTAATTTTAAATTACATTGGCGACAAAATGCAGTTATCTTTGAAATTATTTTACTTGTTATGGTTGGATTTATTCCTCAAAATATGAATGCACTTGCAAATGCTTTAACATCTTTTGCTTGTGGAATTCAAGTACAAAGTTTTAAAAAACTTTGTGGGATAGATTTTTCAACTACAATGTGTATTGGAAACTTAAGGGGAGTAATGCATAATTTATCAGAGTATTTTTATACAAAAAATAAAAAATTTTTAGAATATAGTTTAATGTACTTTATTGTTATATTTTGTTTTGTTATTGGCGCGATAATAGGGAGTAAATTTAGTGAAATATTAGGACTTAAGATGATTTTATTAAGTACAATTTCACTTGTCATTTGCACACTTGTTATGTTTATAGATAGAGAAAAAGAAAAGAGGTAATATTTTGTTTAATATAATTTTATTGGAACCTGAAATTCCGTTTAATACAGGGGCTATTGGAAGAACTTGTGTCGCGACAGATACAAAATTACATTTGATAAAACCTTTAGGTTTTTCACTTGATGATAAAATGGTAAAAAGATCGGGTCTTGATTATTGGGATAAATTAAAACTTTTTGTTTATGAAAATATTGAAGAATTTTATGAAAAAAATCCGAATGCAAATGTATATTTTGCGACTACAAAGGCAAAAAAGACTTATGATGAAATTGGATATTCTCCGAATGATTACATAATGTTCGGAAAAGAGAGCAAGGGAATACCCGAAGAAATTTTAGTTAAAAATGAAGAGCATTGTGTAAGAATACCTATGTGGGGAGAAATTCGTTCACTTAACCTCTCAAATTCGGCATCTATAATTTTATATGAAGCTCTAAGACAACAAAATTTTTCGGAGCTTGAAAAATTTGGAAATTTACATAGATTACATTGGAGTGAATAATGGACGAAGAATTATATGATTTATTAAAACAAAAAAGAAAAATAGAAGCTGTAAAGTATGTTAGAAATAAATACGATATGGATTTTAAAACAGCAAAAGAAACAGTTGATAAGTTAGTAGAAAAAGTGCAATATTTAGAAGGAAAAAATCTTGATTTATCATCAGATGATTTTTCTGATAATAAAAATTTAGATATTTCTGAAATATCTGATGATGATTTATACTATTTAATAAAAGAAAATAGAAAAATAGAAGCTGTAAAATATGTAAA
>JALEHY010000010.1 GCA_022770425.1 Parvimonas sp.
TATTGATGATACGATAAGAATAAGAAATATTTTAGAAAATAATAATCTAATGTTTTTTTATATGGTTTTAGCAGTTCCTGTTGTACAGGAGTTGGTTTACAGAAATGTTATATTTGGAAATTTGTATGATATATATGAGGGTGGATATGAATGTGTGAGGTTTTTAACGCCTGCATTTTTAACCGGAGTTATATTTTTCATATTTTCGAGTTCTTTAACATTACCTACATTTGTGAAAGTGATATATACATCTTCTGTTTTATCTTTTGTTTATTACAAGACGAAAAGAATAGAGGCGTCTATATTGGCAAATGTTGTATATAATTTGTGTGTGATTTTATTTGCGTTATTTACAAAACCTACATCTGTTTTGTAAAAAGAAAAGCTCCCAAGATTTTTATTTCAGGAGCTTTTTTGTTATTTTAATAGTGAGATTTTAGATATTTTTTAATTACAGTTTTATATTATTTTTTATGGAATTAATTATTTTTGGATCGTGAGATATTACTATTACAGTTTTTTGCAGATTAGCCAAGTAATTAATATAGTTAATAAATGGTTCTATTAAATTATTATTAAGATTTGATGTAGGTTCATCAAATACGTAAATATCAGAGTTTTTTAAAATCGTTACCACAAGTGAAACCAATTGTTTTTCACCTCCGGATAAATTGGTTACATTTTTTTTAACTATATCATTTAAGTTCAAAACTTCGGAAAAAAATAATCTTTCAAATAATTTATCGCTGTTTATTTTTAAAATATCAACATTAACAGTATCTTTTATAAATTCTTCAACAGTTAACATTCTGAAGAACTCTTTTTGAGGCATATAAGAAATATTTTTCTTTCTCAATTCGTACATATCTAAATTGTCAATTTCAATATTTTCTATTAAAATTTTTCCGGATTTATTAATTTTATTTATTCCGATAATTGAATTAATTAAAGTGCTTTTTCCGCAACCATTCTTTCCGGTTAAACAGTAAATATTTCCTTTTTCAAATGTTATATTTAAGTCGTTTTTATATAAAATATTTTCATTAAACTTATAATTGAAATTTTTGAGTTGTATTTTAGATATTTTTTTCAGCGATTTAACTCCGTTTGTTTCTTTTTCTAAATTTTTAATCTCCATAAGTCTTTCCAATGACCCTTTTGCCATTTGATATTCTTGACCTATGTTGAAAAAATACTTTATTATATTTAAAATCATTGAAAAGTAAACGGATATTACAGTAAACTCTCCTATCGTTAATTTCTTATTTATTACATAAGTACCGCCCACTATAAAAATAAATATTGAAAATATCAAACTTATAAATTCATCTATTGATGAAAATGCAAATGATATTTTTCCGAATTTTAAAACTTTATTAATTAAACTGTTATATTCAAAATTTAAAAATTTTGAAGATTTATCATATTCGGAACGTGTTCTTATCTCTCTGTTTCTTAAAAAGATTTCATTCAGATTATTAAAAAAGGAATTTGATTGTTCCAACATTTCTTTATTTACCTTAAACATTGGATGCTTTATTATATTGTATATGATAAAGTATATAAAAGAAAAAACAAATACGGAATACATAACAATAATATTTACCTTTGCTAAAATGAATGTAATAAAAATAAAAGATAGGATATTGAATATGAAATAACAAGAATTTTCTATCCAAAAAGATACAACTGCATCAGAATCCTCTTTTATCCTTTCGTTAAGATATGTGGGATTAAAACTTTCAAATTTTTCTATAAAAATTTTATTTATATGTTCTATAAGTGATAAGTTTACCAAAAAAGAAATATCAGATTTTATTTTTAGAGATAATAACTTGTAAGTATAACTAAAAAATATATCCATAATCCCTATAAATGACAATACATAAATAAAATCTAATATATTATTTAATGTATCGGCATTTATAAGAACATCTAAAAATTTTCCGTTTAAAAACGGAAAAAGTAAATTTAAAATAATATATACACCTTGAATCGAAAATAAAATTGCTAATTGCAAAATTTTTTGAGACAAAAAACTCTTTAAAAATTTAGTCATCAAACTAACCTCACTTAAATTTTCTTGTAATAATTTTAAAAAATTTTTTGAAAAT
>JALEHY010000016.1 GCA_022770425.1 Parvimonas sp.
AAGC
Source organism: Parvimonas sp. (assembly GCA_022770425.1). Taxonomy (GTDB): domain Bacteria; phylum Bacillota; class Clostridia; order Tissierellales; family Peptoniphilaceae; genus Parvimonas. The sequence continues at coordinate 5 of JALEHY010000016.1, forward strand.
CTGAGCCGAAGCCGGAACTGAAGAAAAAAGAAAAACTTCCAAAGACAAATGTACAAAGTACAATGTCTTATGTATTAGTGGCTTTAGCAGGACTTGGTGGAGTGTATATTTCAACTAAAAAGAAGAAATAAAAAATAACTTTAAAGTTAAACAGCTTTTGAATTTTCAAAAGCTGTTTTTTTATAGCAGAATTTGTTCTAAAACACACTACATAATTTATTATAAATTTTTATCCCCTCTTTTTTTGTAAATTTTTTATTGTATGTAATGTAAGCTTACAAAATAAAAATAAAGGAGAAAAAATTTATGGAAAAGAAATATTTAAAAGTTAATTTTGACTTAAGTAACTCTAAAAAAAGAAGTATATCTGTTAAAAACATTCAAAGCGAATGTACAGACGAAAATTTAAGAGCTCTATCAGCTTTAGTCGAAAAGTTTATTGACGGAACCAAGACAAATTCTGTAAAAGTAGTTGAAAGTACATTATAATAGGAGGTAAAGTATGAATAAAAAATTAAATTTAAATCTTGCATTGTCAGACGGTAAGAACTTATCCTTAACAATTTCCGATATTAAAGAAATTTCCGCAAGTGAAGCAGGTACTTTTCTTAAAGACTTTAAATACAACGAAGTTTTTGAAAAAGACGGAATAAAAGTTCAAGGACTTAAAAGTGCAAAAATAGTTTCTACCGAATACGAAGAAATTACATTAGCGTAGAAAAAAGACCTAAAAGGTCTTTTTTTCTTAAAAAACAGGAGGAATTATGGAAAATATCGTTGCTAACATTTCAAATGTCGGTTTTCCTGTCGTGTTGTGCATTTTTCTTTTACTTAGGTTTGAAAAGAAAATTGACGAATTGACAAAAGCCATAACTGAACTTGTAACAAAAATCAAATAAATTCTTAAATTTTAAAAATCATAAACTACAAAGTTTATGATTTTTTTGTTTAAATTTTCAGCAAATTTTTAATTTTATTTTTTTTTCGCTTAATTTTTGATATAATATATCTTGTATATTTGTATAATTAAATTTACATTAAAATTTTTAAAATTATAATCATAATTTTTTATTTAAGGAGATAAGATGAATTTTATAGATGAAACCTTTGATGTTGTGGTTGTCGGCGCAGGTCATGCCGGTTGTGAAGCCGCTCTTTCAAGTGCAAGACTCGGACTTAAAACCGCAATACTTACTATTAGTATGGATTCGATAGCCGATATGCCTTGCAATCCAAATATAGGTGGAACAGGAAAAGGTCATTTGGTTCGAGAAATTGACGCTTTAGGCGGAGAAATGGCTTTAAATATTGACAAAACTTTTATACAATCAAGGATGTTAAATACTTCAAAAGGTCCTGCTGTTCACAGTTTGAGAGTGCAAGCCGATAAAAAAATGTATCATACAGAAATGAAAAAAGTTCTTGAAAATGAGAAAAATATCAGCTTGATCCAAGCTGAAGTTAAGGAAATATTGGTTGAAAATGAAGAAATAAAAGGAGTTTTGACAACTTCTAACGAAATTTTTCCTTCTAAAACCGTAATTATTTGCACAGGAACCTACTTAAAATCAATGATTTTAATGGGTGAAAATTGTTATGAAAGTGGTCCCAATAATTGGAAATGTTCTGCTTTTTTGAGTGATAGTCTAAAAAAATTAAATATACCTCTAAGACGTTTTAAAACGGGGACTCCTGCAAGAGTTCACAAAGACAGCATTGACTATTCTAAAATGGAAATTCAAAAAGGTGATATTGAAATAATTCCTTTTTCATTTATGAATGAGGGTAAAGATGTCGGAAATCATAAAGAAAATTGTTTTTTAACTTACACAACTTTAGAAACAAAGAAAATAATTGAAGAAAATTTACACAGAAGTCCAATGTATGCGGGTATTGTAAAAGGTGTAGGACCGAGATATTGTCCTTCTATTGAAGATAAAATTGTTAGATTTAATGAAAAAAATGAACATCAAGTTTTTATTGAGCCTGAAGGACTTGACACTTGTGAAATGTATGTTCAAGGTGTGAGCAGTACTCTTCCTCTTGAAGTTCAAAAAAGAATGTACAAAACTATTTTGGGACTTGAAAATGTCAAGATTATGCGTCCCGCTTACGGAATTGAGTACGATTGTATTGACCCTACAATTTTGAAAGCTACTCTTGAGCATAAAGATATCAAAAATCTTTTCTTTGCAGGCCAAATAAACGGAACTTCTGGGTATGAAGAAGCTGCAAGTCAAGGAATAATTGCAGGAATCAACAGTGCTATGAATATTTTAGGAAAAGAACCTTTTGTTCTGACAAGAAGTGACGCTTATATCGGTGTTTTAATTGACGATTTGATTACAAAAGGTACGGAAGAACCTTACAGAATGATGACTTCAAGAACTGAATACAGACTTTCATTAAGACAAGATAATGCCGATTTAAGACTTACAGAAAAAAGTTTTAAGATTGGTTTAGCGTCTAAAGAAAGGTATGAAAGATGTTTAAATAAAAAAAATCTGATAGAGAGTGAAATAAAACGTCTAAAGGAGATAATTATAACTCCAAAGGAAAATATAAACGAAATTTTAGAGAATTTAGGTTCTATGAAAATTAAAACGGCTGTCAGCCTTTATGATTTAATTAAAAGACCGGAACTTGATTATGAAATGTTAAAAGTTTTAGATTTAGAAAGGCCTGTTTTAGAGAAGGAGATAAAACTTCAAGTTCAAACTATGATTAAATATGAAGGTTATATCGAAAAACAAAGTCATCAAATAGAAGCTTTTAAAAAGTTGGAAAATAAAAAATTAGTAGGTATCGACTACGAAAATCTTTCCGGACTCAGACTTGAAGCAATTCAAAAATTATCAAAATTAAGACCTGAAACCGTCGGTCAAGCAAGCAGAATTTCAGGAGTCAGTCCTGCTGATATAAATGTACTGCTTATTCATCTTGAAAGTCAAAGGAGAAAAAATGGATAATTTAAAGAATATATTAGAACAGGAAAATATAGAAATTTCTGAGAATTCTCTTGAAAAATTTGAAATTTACCGAAATTTAATTGTAGAGTGGAATGAAAAAATTAACTTAACCGCCATTACGGATAATTATGGAATGAACGTAAAACATTTTTTAGACTGTTTGTTGTTGACTAAAACTTCTCTTTTTGATGAAAACAAAAAAGTTTTAGATGTTGGGACAGGTGCGGGTTTTCCTGCAATACCGCTTAAAATTTATAATGAAAATCTTGATATTACAATGCTTGACAGTTTAAATAAAAGGATAAAATTTTTAAACCTTGTAATTGAAAATCTTAATCTAAAAAAAATAAATGCTGTTCATGCAAGAGCAGAAGAATTTGGAAAAAAATCAGAATTTAGAGAAGAGTTTGACATTGTAGTGTCAAGAGCTGTTGCTTCTTTATCCCTTCTTTTGGAATTGACTGTTCCTTTTGTAAAACTCGGGGGTGTTTTTATTGCAATGAAAGGCCCTCAGTATAAAGAAGAACTTGAAGGTTCAAAAAATGCAATGAAAAAATTGGGTTGTAATTTAGAAAAAGTTTTTTCATTTAAAATTTCTCAAGGAGAAGAAGTTTCTGAAAGAAATATTTTAATTTTCAAAAAAACAGAAAATACAAAACCGAATTTCCCGAGAAATATGGGACAAATAAAGAAAAAACCACTATAATTATGTGTTGATATAACATTTTAACATAAAATTTAAGTTTTTTAAAAGTCAAGTTTTATCTTGACTTTTTTTATGTAATGGAATAAACTTTATTTAGATAGTTTTTATGAAAGGAATTGATATTGTGTATAATTTTGACAAAGATAATGACCGAAAGAATAGCACTTCTTATAAGTGGACTTTTGAAATCGAAAAAGACGAAATTAAAAAAGGTCTTTATCCTATGACAGTCGCTGACATGGAGTTTGACGTTTCCGACTCAATCAAAAAAAGTATATTAAAAAGGGTTGAAAGAGGAGTTTTCGGTTATGAAGCTTTATCTGAAAATTACTATAATGCTGTCAAAAATCGACTTAAATTAAAGCATAATTTAGACATTGAAAATTCTGATATAATAGAGAACACAAATGCCATCGTATCACTTAGCATTGCGTTACAAGCTTTTAGTGACATAGGTGATGAAGTTATTATTCATTCTCCGGGATATATGAACTTTTTTACGACAACTCAATTATTAGACAGAAAAATTTTAGAAAGTCCTTTGGCTGTTATAGATGACAAATATGAAATAGACTTTGAACAAATGGAAAGTATAGTTACTCCAAAGACAAAAATTTTAATTTTTTGTAATCCTCAAAATCCTACAGGAAATGTCTGGTCTTTGGAAGATGTTACAAAGATTTGTGAATTTGCAAAAAGGCATAATATTTTGATAATCTCTGACGAACTCCATCATGATTTTGTTTTCAACGGAGTAAAACATATTATGACTGAAAATATTTCAAGAAAAATTGGCTCAAAGTGTATAACTTTAATTTCTCCGGGAAAAAGTTTCAATGTATCGGGTTGTAAAACTTCGTGTGCAATAATTACAGATGAAAAAATAAGAAATAAATTTGTAGAAACAAAAGAAAAATTGAGATTTCCAAGTGCTCATATTTTTGCCGAAAGCATAATCTTAGGTGCTTACAGTGAAGAAGGCGAAAAGTGGCAAAATGCCGTTAAAGAATATATTTTTGAAAACAAAAAAATATTTATAAATTTTGTTAAAGAAAAATTACCAAAAATTAAAATACGTAAAACAGATGCGACTTATCTTTTGTGGGTCGATTTTTCAGAACTTAAACTTTCAGATGAAGAACTTGAAAAGTTGCTTAAAGAAAAATGTTTAATAAAAGTAAGTGACGGAAAAGCCTTTGGAAGTTTTTACTCACAATGCAGAAGATTCAACATAGCAATTCAAAGAGAAAAACTTTTTGAAATTTTAGATAGAATATATAATGTTTTTGAAAAAGAAAATTTGAATTAAAGAAAGTTTAAGGTGATGATTATGAAATTGAAAAATAACATTTAATATAGCATTTGATTAAAGTTAAATGTTGTGTTATAATATAATTGTAGAAAAATTATTAGCTACGTAGAGATGGTTCATTTATAACACAAGGATGTATATATGAAAAGATTAAAAAGTTTAACAATTGTTAGTATTATGTTTATCATGATAGGTTTAATATCAACTACTAATGCAAAAGTATTTAGTGAAAAAAGTTTTGAGAGTGGAGATAAAATTGAATCTAGTGTTGAAGATTCTTTTTTGAAAAATATAAAGTTTTTTGATTCTCTAGAATATTCTCAGAGATCTATATTTATAGATGGAAATACGGAAGTTTTATATAAAGAATTTTCAAATAGATCAGTAGCTTTGGAAGAGTTAAAAAAAGACAATATTGACTTTATTTCTTATTTGACACAAACCTTTGGTGTTGAAGAGTTATCAAATTCTAATTGGAAACGATATTATGAAATAATCATATCAGAAGATATCGATGAAAAATATGATATGGAAATCCTTTTGTTTAGAAAATTTTTCGATATATACGAAAATACTGATAAAAACAATGAAATTAATAAAATGGTTGATGAATTAGATAGTTCAGAATTAAGTTCTGTAGATACAAAAGAATCCATAATTAACGAATTAGTTGTTTTATTTCCAAATTATACAAAATTTGCTAATAAAATAAAAAATGTTAGAGGTGTAGAATTAAAGGAAGACTTTTCTAATATTTTTATTAAACAAGATTTTAAAGAAATAAGGTCTTCAGATACTAATATAGTAAATTTATCTGATGCTGTAAATTATGCACAAAGGTTTGCTTATAATCCTAATGAAGGTCCATTTTATTATTTTCACAATGGAGATTGTGCTAATTTTGTTTCCCAGATTATGCAATCTAGCGGAAGACCAACTACAGCTGGTTGGTGGCATAGAATTACAAAAGATTGGTTAGGAAACTATGTTCACGAACATGCTCCAGCATGGAGTATGGTAAATACATTTGTTCATTATTTTGGGGTATCTAATTCAACAAAGTCTAACAGGGAATTTAGTGCAATACTTAGTGCAGGATCTATAATCGCCTTTGATAGTTCCGATGATGGTGATTGGGATCACGTCGCTTTTGTTACAGAATCTGACAACTATATTGGGACTTATAGTGGGTATACTTATTTTGATTATAAGGTAGCTCAACATACAAGAAATTATCACGCGTGGACAAGTTCTTCAGAAAATAATTGGGAAAAGATAGGGTCTAATGGTGGTAGATATGCATTAGTTAGGAGGTAACTGTGAAATTAAAAAATAGAGCCTATTTGACATTCAGTTTTTTGATTTTTATAATCTGTCTTTTAAATCTTGAATTTTCAGCAATAAATATGTTGGTGCGAGATTTTTTAGGCTTGGTTATATTTAAAAATGTAATTTTGTCTGTGGTTTTAGTGGGCATATTTATTTTGAGTACATCTATTGCAATAAAGAAGTATAAAAATTTACTTTTAATTTTAAATTTAGTTGTGCTTTCTGTTTTTGCATTTAGAGTTTATTTATTTAAAAAACTTTACGGATATATTTATTACGATTTATTTTCAAAAATTTTGTTTTTCATTGGAGTTTTTGCTTTGTTAATTAGTTTAACATTAATTTTTAAAATTTTTAAAGAAGAACAATAAAAAACGAAAAAATGCTATCTTTTTTGAAAAAACTTAGCCTATCTATGTAATTATATTAAATAAGTAATAAAATAAAAAAATACATCAATTTGGAGGGGATAACTATGAAAATCACAAATTTATTTATAAAATTTTTAAAGAAAAATTTACTTACTATAATTTTGGTTTCATTTATGTACTACATTTTTGAAGGTCATAACATAAAAGCCTATATTGCCTATTTTGTTGCCATTTTAATATCATTTTTATTGCAAGAGTATTTTAAAAGTAAAAAGTAAACGTTAAAATTTAAGATTAAAAGAGGTCTTGTCCTCTTTTTTGCTTTTAAAATTAGAGATAAAAAATATAAATATATTTAAGGAGGGATTTTTATTAAACGAAATTTAAAATTAATTAAGATTATGTTGCCTTATTTTAAAGAATATAAATGGATTTTATTTTTTGACTTGGTATGCGCAGGCTTCACAACATTAACCGAAATGACTCTTCCAATAGTTATGAGAAAAGTTACAAATGCCGGATTAGGACTTGAAACGTTGACTATGTCAACCCTTTTAAGACTCTGTCTTATGTTATTTATTATGAAGATAGTTGATGTTTCCGCAGGATACTATATGGTAAAAGTAGGACATATTATGGGTGCAAAGATTGAAACAAAAATGCGTTATGATGTTTTTAATCACTTACAAAAACTTTCAAACGCTTATTTTTCTGAAACAAAAGTCGGTAAAATAATGGCAAGAATTACAAGTGATCTTTTTGACATAACGGAATTTGCTCATCATTGCCCAGAGGAGTATTTTATAGGAATTATCAAAATAACTTTTTCTTTCATAATTTTATTTAGAATAAATATATTTATGACACTCGTTATATTTTCATTAATTCCTATTATGATATTTTTCGCAAGCAAATACAATAGAGGTATGAGAAAAGGATTCAAAGGACAGAAAAAACAAATCGGAAATTTAAATTCGGATATTGAGGATACTCTTTTAGGGATTAAAGTCGTAAAAAGTTTTGCAAACGAGGATCTTGAAAGTCGAAAATTTCAAAAAGGTAATTTAAAATTTTTGTCAATAAAAGAACTTACTTACTCTTCTATGGCAGGATTTTTCTCAATAATAAAATCTTTTGACGGGATTCTTTATATCTTAGTTATTTTAATGGGTGGATATTTTATAATAAATAAAACGATAAATGCAGGCGATGTCGTTGCATTTATGCTCTATGTTTCCACTTTGCTTGTAACAATAAACAGAGTTGTAACATTTACCGAACAATTTCAACTTGGTATGACAGGAATTGAAAGATTTAATGAAATTATGAATGCAAAAATAGAGATTTTTGATGAAAATGACGCCATTGAACTTGAAAATGTAAAAGGGAAAATAGAATTTAAAAATGTAAACTTTACTTATAACGATAAAGAAACCTGCGTTTTGGAAAATATTTCATTCACAATAAATGAGGGTGAAAAGGTTGCTTTTGTAGGCTCAAGCGGAGTCGGAAAGACAACACTTTGTAACCTGATTCCGAGATTTTACGATATTAATTCCGGAGCGATATTAATAGATGATAAAAATATTAAATCTTTTACACTAAAATCCTTACGAAATAATATCGGAATGGTTCAACAAGATGTTTATCTGTTCAGTGGCAGTGTAAAAGAAAATATAAAATACGGAAAACCTGATGCAACAGATGAAGAAATAGAAAATGCCGCCAAACTTGCAGGCGCATTGGAATTTATACAAGACTTACCTCAAGGTTTTGACACTTACGTAGGAGAACGTGGTGTAAAACTTTCAGGAGGTCAAAAACAAAGAATTTCTATTGCAAGAGTATTTTTGAAAAATCCTCCTATTTTAATTTTAGATGAGGCAACAAGTGCTCTTGACAATCAAAGTGAAAGAATTGTTCAAGACAGTCTGGAAAAACTTTCAAAAGGACGAACTACTCTTACGATAGCACATAGACTTACAACAATTCAAAGTGCCGACACAATATATGTTCTTACAGAAAACGGAATTTCAGAAAAAGGAAATCACAATGAACTTATGAACAAAAAAGGATATTATTACGAACTTTACACAGGATATAAAAAAACGGAAACCTTGAATATCAATTAAAATTTAAGTATTAATTTAATTCAAATATTCAAAAACTTCATTTTATATCGGAACAGTTATTAATTTTGTATCTTCATTAGCTTTTAAAATCTTTTTAAAAAAGAAAAAGACTAAAATGCACTCATTTTTAAAATCCTCAGACTTATATTAAAAAGTATAAAAAAATCAAAAACACGCTTTGAAACAAGCGTGTTTTTTATCTTTTAAATTTTATTAACGTCTTTTTTTCGAATAAGCATAAACCGCTCCAAAAACCGCTCCCATTGATAAAAATACTCCTACACTGTTTATCACAGATGTTTTAGGTAATTTGTCCGTACTGTCTTTATTAGGCTCAGTAGGTGTTTTTGAATCAGAATTATCAGACTTGTTTGGTTTTGGTTCATCAGGGTTATTAAGATTAGGATTGTCAGGAATATTTGGATTTGGTTTGTCAACTTCCACAGGTTTGTTTTTATCCGTTACAACAACTTTTCCGTTTTTGACTTCTACTTTATTTTCTTGGTTATTCTAAAGATTATGCTTTCTGCTACTTCATAACCTTCCGGAGCTTGAGTTTCTGTCATAACATGCTGTCCTTCGCTTAAGGTTATTTTTTTCGCTATTGTTTCTGACTTCCAACTTGCTATTTCTTTTTCTGCACTTGCGTCTTCTTTCAGCTTTTCTATATTTAGGTTTGCTCCTTCAAGTTCCTTTGTTCCATTTATTTCTATTTTTGAGGTGATTTGTAATGAATGTTATCCGAAAATACAACTCAATTTTACTGTTGCTATATGAAAAATGGCTAAACTTTTAAACTCAATCCATTATTTTGCATTAAGTTTCTATTTACTTATAGTATAAATTTTTTTAACTGTTTTAAAATTTATTTTTTTCAATAATTTAACCAAATGTATGCTTTTTAATATTATAAATTAAAATAAAAAAAACATAAATTTAATTATGTTTTTTAGTACTTAATTTTTAATTTTTTAAAAAATCTTCTTCAAAATCAAGATATATAATGTCATTAATTTTTCTTTTTATGTTTCTGTTAAATTCGATAACATTAAGATTTTCTTTGGTTTCGAGTTCAACGATATATTCAATTATTGAACCTTTGAATATTATATTTTTTATTTTAGCTTTTATTTTTCCTTTTTCTGAAATAACTATTTTTTCCGGTCTTACAAATGAATTTTTCCCAAGTTTATTTGATTTACCGATAAAATCCAAAGAAAATTTACTGTTTGGTCTACTGTAAAGTTCTGTTGGAGAAGCATCTTGTACAATTTGTCCCTCATTCATCAGTATAACCTTATCAGCTATTGTAAAAGCATCTTCTTGGTCATGAGTAACCAAAATTGTTGTCATTTCAAAATGATTTACAAGTCGTTTTATCTCTTGTCGCATATTTTCTTTTAAATTTTCATCAAGATTAGAAAAAGGTTCATCAAGCAAGATAAGTCTTGGATTTACAACAAGACTTCTTGCAAGTGCAACTCTTTGTTGCTGACCGCCTGAAAGTTCAAAAATACTTCTGTTTTCATATCCTTTAAGACCAACTATTTCCAACATTTCCAATGATTTTTTCTTTCGTAAAGCTCTATTGATATTTTTAAATTTAAGACCATACGATACATTTTCCAAAACATTTTTGTGATTGAATAATCCGTAAGACTGAAAAACAGTTGATATACTTCGATTTTCCGGATTTAAATTTGTAATGTTTTCTCCGTCTAATAAAATGGTTCCGTGATCCGTTTTTATAAACCCTCCGACAGAATTTAAAATTGTAGTCTTTCCGCAACCTGAAGGTCCCAAAATACATAATATTTTGCCTTTATCTAAAGAAAAACTTATATTTTTAAGTACTACTTTTTCGCCATAAGATTTAGACAGTTTATTTATTTCTAAGAACATATTTTTCTCCTGATTTTTTATATTATATTTTTTGCTTTTCCAAATTTTACTAATGTATTCTTTTAAGTTTAATTATAAATCTATTTACTCCCATAAATAATAAATTAAAACTTAAACAAATTATGATTATTAAAAGTGCTATTACAGATGCAACATTATATTTACCACTGTTTATAACATCAAACATAACAAGTGTTAATACTTTTTGACTTGGATAAACCAAAAATATTATAGAACCTACAGTTGTCATAGTAGCATTGAAATTGTTCATCATACTTATAACAAAATCATTTATTGAATGTGGCAATACAATATCTTTAAAAACAAAAAATTCATTTGCCCCAAGATCTTTGCTACTTAAAATTTCATTTTTATCTATTAATTTCATACTTGTATTAAAAACTTTTGTTGAAAACGGAAGTTGTTTAAAAGTTACATTTAATATGACAATAAGTGCAGTCCCTGTTATATGCAAAGGTGCTTTGTTAAAAGCTAAGATATATCCTATTCCAAAGAAAGTTCCCGGCAATATGTATGGCATAGTTGCAAAAAAATCAAAAAATTTCAAGAATTTTTTCTCTCTTATACAGATATAATATTGCAATAAAAGTCCAATCAAACTTCCGAAAAATCCTGCTAAAAGTGAGTAATAAATACTTCTAAATACCGTTTTATCAATATAATTTTTTATTTCTAAAAAATGTTCTAATGTAAAATACATTTTCCCTTTTTCATAGTCTGTAAATGCCGACATAATTATAGAACCGTACTGCAATGACAGAAATACCAAAAACAAAAATGAGATAAAAGATATAATAAAAAAGCCTATATTTTTTTTATTCAATGAAATTTCCGAATTTCTGACTCCATGAGATGTCTTTGATATTATCTTAGAATTTTTCACATAAAATATAAACATGATAATAACAGGAATACAAAGTACCACATTCATAGCTCCCGCTTTTGATATATTCCCTTCGGAAATAAATGTAATGTATGAACTTGATGCCAAAGTTTCAAAAGTTCCCCCTATTATCAAAGGCGTTGAAAAATCCGAAATGCTTCGAATAAATGCCAACACAGCTACAACTTTTATACTCGGCATAAGTTCGGGAATTAAAATATCAAAAATTATATTGTGAGTTTTTGCACCAAGTGACCTCGCACTGTCAACTTGAGCCTTGTCTATACTGCTAAGAGAAGTTATAATCATAAGTGAACTTAATGATATTAAGCCTATACTTTGCATCAGAATTATTCCAAACGGTCCGTAAGCATCAACTGAGAGTTTTAAAATATCATAAGTTATAAACCCTCTTCTTCCAAAAAGCTTTATATAGGCAAGTGATGATACAAACGGCGGAGAAATCATAGTAATCATAAGTACGAAAGAAATAAACTTTCTAAAAACAGGTTTTATTCCATAGCAAAATATTCCAACAGAAGTTGAAACAAAAGTTGTTAATACAGTTACAAAAACAGCTACAAAAACGGAATTAAAAACTAAATCAGTTCTGCTGTTAAGAAAATTAAAACCTTCAAGGCTAAATCTTTCATTTACATAGAAACTTGAAACAAACACCTTTAAAAACGGAAATAATATAAATAACAAAATACATATCATTATTGTAAAAACAATAATATAATCAACTAAATTTAAAATTTTTTTCATACTTTTCCTTAATAAAAAAGGGAGATTTCTCTCCCGGATATTATTTACCTTGAGTTAATTCAGCCCATTTTTTAAGAATTTCGTCTCTTTGACTGCCAAAAGTTTTTAAATCTTCTTTTATAAATTTATCTTTAGGAAGTCCAAGTTCATAACCCTTTGTTCCTTCGATTATCATTTGAGCACCGTCTTTACCGTCCAACTCAGCAATTAATTGTTGATTTTCAGGTCTTAAAATAAAATCTTCAAACGCTTTTGCAAGATCTAAATTAGGACTGTTTTTAAAAATAGCTACTCCTTCAGGAACCCAACACAAGCCGTCTTGAGGGTAGATAGCAGTTAAATTATTTTTTTGTGCAACATCAAAAGATGACTTATCAATAGGAATAATTCCAAGTCCAAACTCTCCGGCAACTGTTTTTTCTTGAGGATCTTTTCCTCTCTTTCCATAAAATTTAACATTTTCGTTTAATTTTTTGAAATATTCCCAACCTTTTTCTTCTCCGTACATATCTAAAAGACCTTTGACATTAGCATAACTTGTACCTGAAACGGCAGGATTTGCCATAATAATTTCATCTTTGTATTTAGGATCAACTATTTCTTCCCAAGTTTTAGGAATAGGTAATCCCTTTTCTTCTAAAATCTTGTTATTAGCCAAAAATCCTACAACTGTAACACCTTTAGAAATCCAATAGCCTTCTTCATCTTTGAAACCTTCTTTAATTTTATCAAATCCGTTTGGTTTATACATTTCCAAAAGACCTTCGGTTTTGGCTTTCATAAACGCATCAATTCCACCTCCAAACCAAACATCAGCCATCGGTTTTCCGCCTTCGGCTTTGATCTTTGAAATTACCTCTCCACTGGACATTGATAAAAACTCAACCTTTGCTTTAGTTTCTTCTGAGAATTTATCAAATAATTTCTTATATTTTTCAGAAGTAGCAACAACATTTAAAGTTTTGCCTTCAAAAGTAGTTTTTGTTTCTTCTTTCTTAGTTTCTTTTGGAGCATTTGTATTTTTAGCAGAACATCCAACCATTAATACAGCAACAAAAGCCAACAATAAGTATTTTAATTTTTTCATACTTTCCTCCTATATTTTTAATACAAAGATATTATACCCTAAAAGAAAAGTTAAAGCAACAAAAAATAAAATATATATATTAAAAATTATAAATTGTAATTTTTTTGACAATACATATCATAATTTTTCATAACAAACTTTATTATACATCAACATTTTACAAATTTTTATTATTTTCTTTATATATTTTTACATTTTATATAAATTTATAAACAGTTTAAATTATTTTAAACTAAAGAAAATCAAATAAATTAAAAATTGACCATTACACCATGAAATTTCAATCATAATGCAATGATCAATCAAACTTATTTTTTATTAATAAATTTTTTTACTGTAATTTGAAGTAAAACTATTAAAATAAGTGTTATTACTCCTGTTAATACCATTGTTCCGCCGGGTTTTAGTCCTTTGTAAAAAGAAATCACAATTCCCGACAATGTAAAAACCATTCCGAACAACACCGAATAAATTATTGTTTGAAAATATGATTTCGAAAGTCTTAACGCACAGGCAACAGGCACTACCATAAGAGATGAAACCATCAAAACTCCGACAGTTCTTGATGCAATAGAAATGGTAAGCGAAATTAAAAACGTAAAAATTATATTAACCGTCTGTACTTTTATCCCTGCAAGTCTTGCTCCGACTTCATCGAATGAAATATACAAAAGCGCTTTATACATAATAAAAAATATAATCAAAACAATAAAAAATATAATTGTTACCAGATAAACTTCAAAATCACTTATCGCAACTATACTTCCAAATAAAAAACTTGAAAAATTTGCGGCGCCTTTAACAAAATCAGATAAAACAGCTGCTAACCCTATTCCTAAACTCATAATTATCGCTGTTGATATATCCGAATTTTTCGGAAAATACTTTCTCATAATTTCTATCGAAAAACTTGCAAACGCACATGAAATGATTGCAGTTATTATCGGATTTATACGAAAAATTAATCCTATTGTAACTCCCGCAAGCGACACGTGGGAAAGAGCATCTCCTATCATAGAATTTCTCTTATTCACCATTACAACACCAATACATGGAATTACTACAGATAACATTAACCCTACTAAAAAAGCTCTTCTCATAAATTCTAACTGAAACATTATCTCACCACAACTTTCTTATCTCTGATTTCTACGATTTTTGTAAGTTTATCTTTCATTATTTCAAGTTCATGAGTTACAAGTAAAACTGTAATTCCATGAACTTTATTTAAATGACTTAAAATTTTAAAAAGTTGCTCTTTACTTTCTTTGTCAATCCCTGTAGTAGGTTCATCAAAAATCAAAATTTTAGGATTATTTATAAGAGCTTTTGCAATCATAACTCTCTGTTGCTGACCACCACTCATTTTGTTTATCGGTGTATTACAAAAATCAACCATATTAACTTGAGATAAAGCTCTTTTGGCAAGCTCAGTATGTTTTTTCTTTGAAAATTTAAAAAATCCCATTTTATTATAAAGATTAAGGGTTACAATTTCCAAAGCAGTTATGGGAAAATTTGGAATATTACTACTGTTTATTTGAGGTACATAACCTATTTTATCCCACTGTTTGAAATTTTTTATATTTGTATTTGCTATAAGTATCTCTCCGCTACTTGCATTTAATTCTCTTAAAATAAGTTTTAACAAAGTACTTTTACCGCTACCATTTGCTCCTATAATAGCAATAAAATCTCCCCTTTGAATATCAAAGGAAAGATTTTCTAACACATTGTTACTGCCTACATAGGAAAAACTTAAATTTCTTATTGAAATAACACTATCCATATTACTCCTACTTTGTCGCCTCAACCAAAGCCTTTAAATTTTCTTCCATCATTTGAAAATAGTCTTTATTTTCTTTTATTTGTTCTTCGGTTCTACCCTCTATCGTATAAAGCATTTTAGCTTGTCCGCCAATTTCCTTTGCGATAGTTTCTTCTATTTTATTTTCACTAAGTTCTTCATAAAAGACATATTTTATATTTTCTTTTTTCGCTAACTCAACTATTTCTTTCATTTTTGCCAAATCAGGTTCAGAATCTGAATTAATATCTTCAATAGGTATTTGTTTCAAACCATAATCATTAAATAAATACGCAAATGCTTCATGAGATGTGATAATATTTTTATTCTTTGCATTTTCAAGCTCTGCAGAATATTTTTTATCCAATTCATCAAGTTTATTTTGAAGTTTTGTCAAATTTTCTCTGTAAAAACTTTCATTTTGTTTATCCATTGAAATAACTTGTTCAGTGATATTTTTAGCCATAATTTTCATATTTCGCAAACTTAACCAAATATGAGGATCATATTCTCCGTGATTATGATGTTTTTCTTCTTTTTCACTCAAAGGTTTAACCACATCTTTTTCTTCTTCATGCTCATGTTCATGTTCATCATGCTCATGTTCTTCTGA
Source organism: Parvimonas sp. (assembly GCA_022770425.1). Classification (GTDB taxonomy): domain Bacteria; phylum Bacillota; class Clostridia; order Tissierellales; family Peptoniphilaceae; genus Parvimonas. The sequence goes on from JALEHY010000016.1 coordinate 15,905, forward strand.
TTTTAATAAAGGAACATCTTTTGAAACTTCGACTATATTAACCTCTGTTAATGCACTTTTAAATTTTTCAGTCCAGCTTTCCAGATTAACTCCATTAACCAAAATTACACTACCCTTATCCAAGTCTTTCATATCCTTAGCAGTAGGTTCCCAGTGATGTACTTCCTGTCCTACAGGTATTAAGTTTTTAACTTCCATTTTATCCTTAACTATTTCTTTTGTTATACTTTCAAGCGGATAAAATGAAGTATATATTTTTTGTTTCTCCACATCTGTATTATTTTTTGAATTGTCTTTGCCACAAGCTGAAAAAAGTGATATAATAATGGCAAAGGAAATAAATCTTGTAATGAACTTTTTCATTTCTTCCTCCTTTTAACGCAAATCAAACTCATTTGCGCAACTATTATACAACTAATTTAGAAAAAAATCAAGTGTAGGAGAAAATTATGGATAACAAATTTTTTAAACTTTTAAAAGACAACGATCTAAAAATCACTAAAAACAGAATCGCTGTTTTACAAGAATTAGAAAGACGAGAAACACCTGCAACAGCTGAAGAAATATTCAGTGTCATGGCTCGTTCAAGAACAATTAAATACAGTCTGTCAAGTGTGTACAGAGCATTAAATGACTTTTATGAAAAATCAATAATTAAAAAAACTGCCGAAATTGACGGGACTACATACTTTCAGTTAAATCTTGGAGAACATATTCACAGTTTAATATGTGAAAAATGTAAAAAAATAATTCCAATAAATCACTGTCCTATACATCCGATAATAGAAGATATTGAAACAAAAACAGATTTTATAATAACAGGTCACCATTTAGAAATAAAAGGCATCTGTAAATCATGTCAAAAAAAATATACAAAAGAAGAATTAAATAATTTGAAAGAAAAAGAACCTTCTGAACATAAATGTAAAAATAAAAATTGTATCTAACGAGTATACAACTCGGATCATTATTTATTATTACTTTATTTATATTATTAAATTAAATTTAAACAAAAATAAAGGACTTGAAACACTCAAGTCCTTTTATATTAAGTTTTATTCACTCTTTTATTTTCACTTCGGCCGTCAATTGCTTAGAATATTAACTCCCTAACTACCTCTCACTTCCTTCTTTCTAAAAGTTTCTTACAAAACTTACTTCAAAACAAACAAGAGTCAAATCCTATCTGCAAGAAAGAAATATCCGACAAAATTCAATTTTTATAGAATGTGATATAGAGTAATATAGGCTAAAAGAAACTTCAACACTCTTAAAACCATACCCCACATTCACAACAAAGGTGTAAGATATTTCAAACATATCTACTTACTTACCAATCATACTTGTAATCATTTCTTTTGTCATATAACAAATTACTTCTACTTATTTCTGATACGATAAGAAAAAACGGCTCCTAAAAGATTAACATTTTTACAAATTATGTTGCTGAATGGACTAACCTAAAAACAAATCCTTTCGCAACACTTTCGAAATTGTTTTTAATATTTTCATTGGTCTTACCTCCATCACCAAACTTTTTAACGCGTTACCCTATTTGGTTATCTATATTATACCCAATAATTTTCACTTTGTCAACACTTTAAAGTGATTTTTTACGATTTTTTTTACTTTTTTTAGGATTTTTTTATTTTTTTGTTTTTTATTTCTATTTTTATACCTTCTAATTCCAAAAGTTTTTGCTTTAAATCTATCCCTCCCGCAAATCCAACTAATTTTCCGTTTTTTCCTATAACTCTGTGACAAGGAATTATTATAGGAATTTTATTTTTATGATTAGCCATTCCAACTGCTCTGACCGCTTTTTCATTCCCAACTGTTTTTGCGATATCTTTATATGTAACAGTAGTTCCATAAGGTATCTGAATTAATGCTCTATAAACTTTTGACATAAATTCTGTCGTTTTTATCTCAAAAGGAATCGAAAAGTTTTTTCTTTCTCCGTTAAAATACTCATCTAATTGTTTTTTTGTTTCCTTTAAAATTTCCGTTTTTGGCTCTATTAAATTTTCATCATATACAAATTTTATTTCTACTAATTTTTCACTTTCAGAAATTAACATAAGATTACCTATTTTACTTTTTATAATTGCTCTATCCAAATTTATACCTCTGATTTCTATATGTATATTTTACAGTAATATTATATAACATGATTACCTTTTTGATAACTCAAATTGCGGTAAATTATGTTGAAATAATCTTATACTTACCTAAAAGAGATTATTATAACATATTGAAAATATACTTTTACTTATAAAAAGAGAAAGGGGAAATTTTAAAGAATATATTCCTAAAATTCCCCCGTTTTCTCCAAAACAACTTAACATTGTTTCTAAATTATATCGGAACATTATATGAAAAAGCTAAGTTGTAAAATTTAACACATCCAATATATGTTTTCTGTGTTTTATAAATTCGTCACTATTTCTGTTTCTCGGATACTCCATATCTATCTTTATATCCTCTTTTATAATTCCGGGTCTCGGTGCCATAACAATCACTCTGGTACCAAGATAAATTGCCTCATCAACATCATGAGTTACAAGCATAAACATCATATTTCTTTTAGTTTTCCACATTTCTATAAGTTCATGCTGTATATTCATTCTTGTAAAAGCATCCAAAGCACCTAATGGTTCATCAAGCAAAAAAACTTCCGGCTCAGTAATCATAGTCCTAATAAGCGCAACCCTCTGTGCCATACCTCCTGAAAGTTGATGAGGATAAAAATTTTGAAAATCTTCCATTCCTATCATCTTTATGAATTTATCAACTATTTCTTTGCTTTTAGTTTTATTTCCTGCCATTTTGAAACTAAATTCTACATTTTGTCTAAGTGTAAGCCAAGGAAATAATGTATGTTTTTGAAAAACCATACCTCTGTTTACATTTGTACCTTCAATTTTTTTATCACCAAGTGTAATTTCTCCTTGAGTCACAGGAATAAGACCTGAAACAAGTCTGAGCAAAGTTGACTTTCCACAACCTGAAGGTCCTACTATGCAAACAAATTCTCCTTCTTCAATAGTCAAATTTATATCGTGTAAAACCTCTGTGATACCTTTGTTATCAAATTTAGGAAAGATTTTTGAAACATTTTTTAGAATTAATTTATTTCTCTCCATTATTGTATCACTCCTTCTTGCCACTTAAGAACTTTTTTTCTGATATATCCTAAAGCATAATTTACAACCACAAAAATTATACAAATTATAATTATTGCTCCGTACATATTTGAAAATTTTGCCCATCCTCTCTGCCAAGTAATATACCAGCCAAGACCTGATTCAACGCCTATCATCTCTGCAGCTAACAAAGATACACACGCTGTACTCATACCCATAACAAGTCCTTGAAATATATGCGGAAGTGCTGATGGTATTGCTATATTAAAGATTAATTGTCTTTCATTTGCTCCAAGTGTTTTTGCAGCTTCATAGTAAGAAATATCAATATTTTTTATACCTGTATAGCTCGACATAGTTACCGAATACCAAACTCCCAAAGCTATTACTATAACGGCACCTTTAAAAAGTGAACTTGCAAAAACCATGATTACGGGAATCCAAGTTATAGAAGGAATAGCTCCAAGCAACTTCATAAAAGGAGATATCCAATAATTAACCATTTTACTGTAACCACAAGCAATTCCTGTAATTAATCCAATTAAAACTCCATAAAAATACCCCGTAAAAAGTAACTTAAGAGAATTTTTTATACAGTCAAAAAGATAAACTCTGTCGTCTAACATCGCATTTAGTACATTATCAACCCACGGAAAATAAGGTAACAACAAATAATTTGTTTTCAATGTTGCATAATCATACAAAGTAAGTAACAAATAAATAAATGAAGCAAGTGGTGCGATATGTCTGATTTTATAGTAAATTGACTTTATAAATAATGATAAAATACCTAAAATCAAAAATATAATAAGCTGTGCTCCCAAAAATATTCCATACACATCAGTTATACCGTTCTCTCCAAAATTTGGAACATAATAATACTCCACAAGTGAAACAATTAAAGAAATTACCGGCAAAAATAAGATTATATAATCAAAAATCTTACTTAAATTACTCTTAGGTTTCTTCTCTATTTCAATCAACTGTTCTCTGGTCAATTTATTTATATCTATATTTTTCATTTTTTCCTCGATTATTTAGCTGTAGGTCTCCAGATTTTTGCCAAAGTTTCTTTAGTATCTAAATCTGATTTTATTAAACTAAATGCCTTATAATCGTCTAATACATTTATTAAAGTTTTTTCAGTTTGTTCATCGGAAACTTTAAAATTATAAGTTTCTAAAAATTTAGTGTCAGATTCGACATTTCCTGACCCCCAATTATTTGCATTTATTACCTCAGCTGCTTCTTTTTTATGTTCTTCTATCCAATCACTGGCTTCTTTATGTGCTTTTGTAAGTTTTGCAGCAGTTATAGGATTTTGCTCAACAAAATCTTTATTTAAAATAAGAACACAACAAGGTTCTACTTTAAAATCTTCATCAAAAGTTATCGATCTTATAGGTCTTATGATTCCTTGATCTACAAATTTTTTCGCAAACTGATCAGAAAACATTGATGCATCAACTTCTCCGCTTTGCATAGCTTGAATACTTGCAGCTGTTTCAACAACCTTAAAGTTAACTTTTTTATAATCAACTTTATCCCTTGCTAAAAACCTCAATGTAATATTATGATCTGAAGCTCCGATAGAATCATGAATAGCTACACTCTTTCCGATTAAATCTGTTGTTTTTTGTATAGGAGAATCTTTAAGTACATAAAGTGACTTGCAACCTGTTTGAGCCGCTCTTGTAAAAACGGCATTTACTCCGTTTACTGCAGGTACAACCGACGTTGAAATATGATCAGTATTGGCATCTGCTTTTCCTGTTCCAATCGCATCCATAGCATTAGGAACATTTTTAACTTCTGCTTCAAGACCGTATTTGGCTAAAAATCCTTTAACTTGTGCAACTCCAAGACCTGAAGTACAAAGTCCGCCATTATATGCTAAAACTAATTTCGTTCCGTAGCGTGGTTCTTTTTTCCATTTTTCTTCTAAATCTTTGTCATTTAAGTCAACTTTGTCAATTGTTAATTTTTCCTCTTTTTTAGATTCCGTTGTTTGCTTATTGCTGTCCGCTCTTTTAGCAGTATTTCCACAACCGCTTAAAATTGTTCCAATGGATAACAACAAAGCTATACTCATAGTTCTTTTTTTCATAATAATCCCTCCAAAATATATTTGACAGAAAAACTTTGTTATTTTTTTGAATATATATGTACATTAAATTGAACAAGTTTTCCTGTTAGTATTATACCATTTAGCAAAATGGTGTCAATAGTTTTTTTATATTAATTATTTATGCAATACAAATCAGTAATAAGTATACTTTATGTAATTGTTTTCTTATGTGTTTTCTTTAGTCAAATATAAACAAAGTGTTATAATTTTATAACCAAAAAATATATCTATAATAAAAGACTCATCGTCCTGTGACACTATAAAAAAATACTCAAAATTTTTAAGAAATGAACTTGTTTTTATCAACTGAAATTATATATAATTCTACTTGATTAGAATTTTAAATTTAGGAGGATAAAAATGAATAAGAAAAAAATTATATCTGCTGTATGCTTGGCAACAATGATTTCTGTTGTTTCAGTAAAATCAAATTCAGTTTTTGATAATAAAATTGTAGCAGAAGAAAGTGATGTCGAAAAAAATGAAAATCTAAAAAAACACTTGGATGAATATAATAAGCATGTAGAAGACATTAAAAACAAAATTAACAATCTTATTTTAAAAGAAAATGATAAAAAAGAATTGTTGGAAAAAATTAATCAAGAACAAAAAAACAAACAAGAAATATTAAAAAATCCGGCTTTTACAGATAAAGTAGAAGATGCTCTCAAAAAAGAAAAGGAAAATATCGACAATATTTTTAAAAATTTTCTCGAAAATTTTTCTCTTCAAAACAAGAAAAATACCGCTAAAGATATAATTAATGATGCTAAATATCTTTCGGAAGAAGATAAAGTTGATTTTAAAAATAAAATTGATAACGCAAAACTTAAAGACAATATAGATGATATACTTACCAAAGCTCTTGATAAAGATTTTGAAAACGAAAAAATTTCTCTTCAAAATTATAAAAATGCTGCTAAAGATGTAATTAACAACTCAAAATATCTTTCAGATGATGACAAAAACGAAGCTAAAAATAAAATTGACAATGCTAAGTCAAAAGACGAAGTTGACGATATTACTTTACCATTTCTTGAAAAAAACTTAGATAATTCTGAAAAAGAAAATAAAGTAGAAGAAAACAAAACAGAAAAGTTTGACGAACCGAAAAATTATGAAAAAGATAAAGTTTTAGATGAAAATATAAAAAACGAACCGAACAAATTAGATGACTCTGAATTGTCAAAAAACGAAAATAAGAAAGAAATCAAAGATGAAACTTTGAAAGCGATCACAAAAGATGCTGAAAACAAAACAAATAATGAGAAAAATGAAACAAACAACTCTGAAACATCAATAAGTGATGAAGATAAAGATAAAGGTGAAGATAAAGACAATTTTACTGATAATAAAATTGAAGTATATGCAATCAAAAATTCCGAAAAAAAAGAAAAATTGCCTAAAACCGCAGTATCTTCAACATTTTTTAACTTGTCCGCCATGGTAATCGCAACTGTAGGAGCAGTTATATCAGCCGGGAAAAAATATAAATAATGAATCAAAATTTTCATTATTTTAAAAGATTAAAATATAAAAAAATAACAGGTTAGAAGAAAATCTCTAATCTGTTATTTTTTATATTTCGAATTTAACATAACAAATATCTACTAAGAATTATATTTAATTTTTATCGGTTAAATCAAAAAAAATATCTACTCTATCTGTTGTTATTCCGTCTACTTTTTTATCTATCAGCTTTTTCATCTCATCTTTTGTATTTATTGTCCAATATTGGATAAACATATTGTGCTTATGTAACTTATATATTAAGTATTTTGTGGCAAGCGGTAAAGTATGAAAAGTCGGAAGTTGTAACCCTTGAGTATCAAATTTTTTAAAAAAGTCATAACCTAAATATGATGAATAAACAACTTCTTTGCTCTTATTTTTCGAACCTGATATTATTATATCTCCATTACTTATATTTCTTAAATAATCAGTTATATCGTCATGAAAACTTGCAAAAATAACATTTTTTTCAAGTTTAAACTCCTTTACATATTTATACAAAAGTTCTGCGGCAATTTTTCCGTTTTCTCCTTCATCTTTAACATCTATACTGTATAAAACTCTGTTACCGTATTTTCTAAAAAAATCTGTAATCTTCATTGGATTAAGTCCTGAAACTTTTTCTAAAAACGGCTTATTTCCGTTAATGTCAACAAATTTATATCCAAAATTAAAGCTTTGAATTTCATCAACGGTATAATCAATTACTTTACCACAACCATTACTTGTTTCATCAATATCTTCATTATGATGGGTAATTATCTCTTTATCTTTTGTAAGACGAATATCTGTTTCGAATCCGTCTACTCCCATTGAAAACGCCCTATCAAACGCAAATTCCGTATTTTCGGGAAACAGATGACTTGACCCTCTGTGTGCAAAAACAAGAGGAATTTTATTTTTAAAAAACTTTCTTGCTTTCTTTTCCTTTTTTAATGAAACACTTTGTAAAACAGCATATACAAGCAAAATTAAAATCAAAACAATAAAATAAATCATAATAAACTCTCCTATAAAATTTTTATAACACGTTTAGAAGTAAAAGTAAATTTTCTCTTATCAAAACCTCTCCTTTCATAAGTAATACTACATCTTCCCTTAAATTATTCGTTTCTTTAAAAATAGTATTTTTGTAACCATTAAGTTTAAAAAACTTTCCTTTGGTTTTATCTTTTAAAATCGCATCCCTAACTTCAAGCCTTACAACAATCTCCTTTTCATCTGCAATTATACTGTAATTTATACCATTAAACACCAAAGCTCTACCTGACAAATTTTTTAATTTCACTACAATATTGTCATTTTGCAAATATAAGTTAAAAATTTTCCCCATAAAGTTTTTATTTTTTATCTTTAAAATTTCATCTAAAATTCCAACTTTATATTCATATAAATGACTTAAAACTTTAAGGTCAATATAGTTATGATAAATCAGCTTAAAAAGATTTTCCTCATCTTTAGCCTTACAATACATTTTAAAAATTTGTGGCATTTCTTCTTGGTTAACATGGTCATGAACTTCAAGTCCAAGTCTTTTTCCTAAATTTATTGCTTTTAGACTTTTTTCTCGAAGAAAAAAATTAAGTTTTTGAAATTCTCTATAAATATCCTTATTTTTAAAATTTACTAAATCAATTGAATATTTCATTGCTTTTTTTCTTATAAACGGAAAATCGAACCTATCTCCATTATAAGAAATTACATCTCTATCTTTTAAAATCTCATTAATTTTAAAAATAAGTTCATCTTCATTTTTTTCATTTTCAATATAATACTGAGAAAAAATCAATTCGTCTTTTATTTTTTCACAAACTCCAAACATATACATAAAATCTTTACTTCTGTGTAATCCCGTTGTTTCTATATCAAACAAAATATAATCTTCAAATTTTGAATCTGTTTTTTCAACATTTACTACCTTTTTCATAAACACCTCTAATTAATTATATCAGATTTAAAGATATATTAAAATCTTTTAATATCGTTTGCTTTATTTTTTTTATAAAAATAAAAAATACTAATTTTTCAATGCATTAATTAGTATTATTAATGATAAAAACACTTGTATTAAATTTATTTAAGTGGTATAATAAGGAAAAGAATTTAAGGGGTGGTTATCATGTTAAAATTTGTACTTGGTCCATCAGGATCTGGAAAAACTAAATGGTTAATTGATCAAGCTAATGAAGATAAAAAAGGAGGAAACGGAAATATTGTTTTCGTTGATACTGATGATTCTCATATCTTCAGCTTAGATCACTGTGTCAGACTAATAAACGCTAAAGAATACGGAGTTGATTCTTTAGACAAATTGTTCGGTTTTATTTTCGGAATAGTTTCAAGAGATTATGACGTTGAAAAAATTTATCTTGATGGAATTTACTCAATAGTTGATATGGATTGCGATGCTCTTTGCAAATTTAAAGACGAAGTAGATGCTTTTTGTGAAAAACACAATCTCCAAGTTTTTATGGGAATCAGTATTCCTAAAGAAAAACTTTGTAAACACGCTTTGGAAAGCTGTGTGGAACTAAAGGTTGACTAATTTAAAAAGCATCATTAAGATGCTTTTTTTATGTAAGTATGAATATACCAAATTACCAATTACAAATATTTTTTCAAAAAAGAAATGAACTGATACGTCAACTGGAGAAAAACACAATTAACAAAATAGAATTTTTAGAACAAAATTACAATTTGATTCAAAATTTAAATATGAAACCGCTTTTAAATATATCATCAGTCGAAGAAGGCATGTATAACTACCAATATTACAATATATTAGCAAAATTTTTCAAACAAAAAGCTACTTTATATTACAATAACAAAAAAAAGAAAAAAAAATATGCCGAATACATAATGAAATCAAATAACTATTACAACGAAAAGGATAAACAACTTTTGAAAATTGTTGAACTTTCAAAAAATGATAATATAGAAAGCTATTTTGTTGAAATGTATTCAAAAAAATTAAATTCAAATTTATTCGAAATAGTATTAAAGAATATAGAATTTGCAGTTTTTCATTCAATGGATACAAAAATACTCAAACTTTTAAAAGAAAAAAACGCCTTCTTGGACATAACAAAAAAATCAAAAATCGACAACTATGTAAATACAAATATCTAAAAAAGAACTGACAATTAAGTCAGTTCTTTTTTTATGAAAAATATTCTAAAACCAAAAATTAAAAATCAATATAAAAAAACGTTGGAAAATCAAATAGTTCCAACGTTTGTGTTTTATTTGCTCTATCTTTTTGAGAATTATAAAATTAGTATTTTAATGAATTTTAATTATTTTTGTAAGCTATAAGTATGTTATTAAAAATTTAAATAAAAATAAGGGGCTGAAATTATATCAACCCCTCTTTGCTTTACACTAACTTATTAACCTCTTTTTGTACAGCTTGATAGTCATATCCCGCTGCGGTCAGTTTTTCTTTTCTTTCCGTCCCGTTGCCCCA
>JALEHY010000046.1 GCA_022770425.1 Parvimonas sp.
CCAAGTGCAAGATGAAATGTAGTTTTCATAATCTTTCCTCCTTTGACTACATTGTAGCAAAAGGATTTATATTATACGAATGTGCGGATTTGGGCATAGAAAAAGACATCAACCTTTCGATTGATGTCTTGGTTTCTACCTTTGCAATGCCACGAATGTATTAAGTTTATCGTACTTCCTTATCCACTCGCAGCATTGCTTGTGTGTTTTTTTTTGAGAATAAACTTATTTATCTGATGTTTTTAAAAATTTATATTTTAAAATATATTTAATGTTTTAGAAAATTTTGGATTTGTATTGTCAACTTTAATTTAATTGCTTAATTGCAACAGTTGTATAATTTATTTGAAAATGATGTTATTTAAAGTTTATTAACTGTTGATAAAATGCTTGAATTCTTTACATTGATTTTATTTAATGATATAATAAAAACAATCAGTATACTGGAGGAATTTATGAGAAAGAAATTGTTTGCTTTGTTATTAGCAGCCGTTGGTATATTAAGTAATTTAAATACTTTAAATACTTCCGATGCACAAGAACAAATTAATTTTAAAGATGATTACAGAGTTTATGAGCCTTTTAACTTATCTGATACAAAAAAAATTAGTATAAAAGGAAATGTTAATTTAGATTTTACAAATTCCACTGCTCAAGAAAAAAAGTTAGTGGGTTTGTACAAAGGGGAATACTTTGTAAAAAATAATAATGACGGAAATTCTACATTGAAAATGGGTGTTACATTTGCGAGCAATTTGGAAAATTTAAGTAAATTTTCTATTAAGGTTAATGATGCGGATGTTAATTATTCATTAAAATTTTTAAATGATAAGTTTAAACAACCTAATGGTACGGAATTTTACAAAGAAATAGTCGATAATTCAAATTCAGACACTTATACACCTGTTAATTTTAAAAAAGAAGATGTCGGTGTTTTAAGAAAGTTCAGTGTTGAATCTTCTAATTCTGAGACTTTAAAATATGAAATAACTGTAAAATACTCAGTTGAAAATTCAAAAGTTTTTTTTAGTGGAGGAACGGATATTTCCGTTGAGGAGAATAAAACTGATAGAATCTTGAAGGCTAATTATATCTCAGATGGTAAGAGTAAAACCCCAATGTTGTTTGTTATTGGTGAAAATGTTAATATAACAACAAAAATTTTTTCCGGCGATAAAGAACTGACTTCAGGATATAAAGAAAATATTGAAAAAACTTCAATTTCAGTTATGGATTTTTTCAAAGAATTGTTTTTAAACGGAATCCCCGAAAATGCAAGACAAAAATTTTCAGATGATAATTTATTCGAAATTTTTGCTGAAGGATTTGACAAAATAATAGCCGGAAGCGGTTATGATAACATAGCTGTATTGAATAGTACAAATGATAAACAGATTGTCGCTCAATTTGAATTTCCTATTGAACATAATACGGAAAAAAAAGTTAATATAGTTTATCCTATTACTGCAGGACTTACGACTGTTAATGATAATAATGTTATGAGATTAAACATTGAAACATCTGCATTGTCTACATTTGAAAAATTTGATTCTCTTAACTATGTATTTAATGGTATAGAAGATTATAAATATATTGTAAGTTCAAATGTAAAATATAAAAATACAGCCAATAATTCTACTATTTCGATAAATAAATTACCGGCGGAAGTTATAAGCAGTTTAGTGTATAAAGAAAATTATTTAAAAGGGATAAGTGAAGTTCCTCCAAAATCATACACAAATTTAATTTTAATATTACTTGCGTTTGTGGAAATTGTAGGGGTCATTTATGTTAGAAATGTCTACTTTACGACAAAAAAAGTAAGAAAGAGACATTAAAAATTTATATTAATCCATCAACTTTTTGTTATATAAGTAATTTTATTACGGATAAATAAACAATAAAAGATAAATAAACAATAAAAAAATCCCTTAAGGGATTTTTTGCTTTTAATCTATTACTCTCCTGAAACAAATGAAGGTCTTTGAACAAAACCACTCTTTAAACAAGTAGTACAAACGTTGATTCTTTTAGTTGTTCCGTCAACAACAACTCTTACTTTTCTAACATTTGGAGCCCATGCTCTGCTACTTTTTCTATTTGAGAAAGTTACCTTATTTCCAAATAATTTTGATTTATCGCAAATTGCACATCTTTTAGACATTTTCCTACCTCCTTTAAAAACTCATATTTACCAGTAGTATTATATCACACAATTATAAGTTATTGCAAGTGTTTTTAAAAATTACTTTTGTTATTACATTATACAGGCGACAAAATTATGACAATACTTTTGTAAAAATATTAAAAATAGAAATAATATGATTTAAATTTATTTTATAAATATATTTATATTTCTTGTAAATATGGTATAATATAAGTAAATTAGTAATATGAGAACTGGGGGTTATGTGTACCCTTACCCGTTGCACGAGGGTCAGAAATATCGGTATCGGGCAAACACATTACCATTTAGACTATGGTAGACCAAAGCAAAGGTGTGAATTTGTTAAAGTCTTTAAAAGGTTAGAGATTATACTCTAACCTTTTTTGTTTTGAATAGTAAAATTAAAGACTGAAATGAGTGTAAATGAAAATAAAAAAATTTAATTATTTAAATTTTATCTTTTTATATTATTACAGTTAAATATTAACATTTAATATATTTTATATTTATTTTCATGTAATAAAAATTTTTAATTAATTTTATTATAAAATTGCAAAACAGTAGTTATATAATGGTTTTTTAGAGTTGAATAAAAATAATATATATTTATATGATATACTTTATCGGTTAAATTTTAATTTTATAAATTTGATTTAATGTATTTTTATCTATATAATTTAACTGTATGATTTATAAAATTGTACATATATTTTAGGAGGTGATTTATATAAAGATTAGATTAGGAACAGGAGCAGGTTGCTCTTGTGATAGAATTGAACCTGCACAAGAGCTTATTCTTAAGGGGGATATTAATTATTTAATTTTTGAATGTCTTTCTGAAAAATCTATGGCGGAGAGTATGAAAGAAAAAATGCTTGATCCACAAAAGGGTTATAGCTCTATGCTTGAAGAAAGAATGGAAAGACTTTTAAAAATCGCACTTGAAAACGGTGTAAAAATTATCAGTAATATGGGTTCGACTAATGTCCGTTCTGCTGTTAGTATAATACAGAAAGTTGCTAAAAAACACAATATAACAGGGATTAAGATAGGTGCGGTTTATGGTGATGATGTAATTAACTTAATTAATCCTCAAGAAATTGGACTCACAAATGACACTTTAATTTCTGCAAATGCATACTTAGGATACGAAGGAATAAAAAAATTACTTGAATACGGATGTGATGTTGTGATTACAGGTAGAATTGCAGATGTTTCTTTGTTTGTCGGCCCGATAGCTTATGAATTTAAAGATAAGTTTGATAACAATTTATTGGCAAATGCGACTCTTTTGGGGCATTTAATGGAATGTGCAGGACAATTGACCGGTGGATATGCGTGTGATCCGGGATATAAAGATATACCTAATTTAGAGATTTTGGGTTTTCCTATAGCGGAAATTTCTGATAATGGAGAATTTGTTATTTCAAAGGTTTCAGGTACAGGAGGAGAAATTTCTGAAAGGATTGTAAAAGAACAGTTAAGTTATGAAGTTTTTGATTTGTCAAATTATATAACTCCTGATGCTATTGTAGATTTTACTTCTGTAGATATTGAAGAAATTTCAGAAAATGTAGTTAGAGTTAAAGGTTGTAATTATGTCGGTTGTCCTTCAGATTATAAAGTTAATATAGGTTTTAAAAACGGATATTTAGGTATCGGGGAAGTTGGATATGCCGGAACGACTGCATATAAGAAGGCGATTTTAACTAAGGATATTTTGACTAAAAGAATAAAAATGGTAGGATATTCTTATAATGATTTAAGTTTTGATTTGGTAGGTTTTAATAGTATTGTAGGAGATGATATCGCTATTTGCGAAAATTTTCCTAAAGAAACGAGAGTTAGAATGGCAGTCAGAACAAATACGGAAAAAGAAGCACTTTTAGTAAGTAGGGAAATGAACTATATGTTTACAAATGGACTTTCAGGAGGTGCGGGTATTGGTTCGTCGGTTAAAGAACTCATAGGTATAAAAGCATATTACATAAAAAAGGACAAATTAAAAATAGAAACGGAAGTATTTGAATTATGATTTTAAGAGAAATTGCATATCAAAGATCCGGAGATAAAGGTGATAATGTTGAAGTTTCTTTATTTCCGCATAAAAATGTAAGTTTAAGTGAAGTTGAAAAAAATTTAATCGAAGAAAAAATTAGAAAACATCTTTCAAATTATAAATTTTCTTCTCTTATAATAAACAAATATGAAAAATTGAATTTCGTTCAATTAGTATTTTTGGAAATTTTAGAAGGCGGAGTTTCTGTAAATAAAAAGATGGACAGAAATGGTAAAGCATTAGGCGATGTTATTTTGGAAATGGAGATATGAAATGCATAAAATAAAAATTAAAGATATTTCATTTTCTTATAGCTCAAAATCACCGATTATATTTAAAAATTTATCTTTGGAAATAGAAAATGGTGAGTTTGTATGCCTGTTAGGGCAGTCAGGTTGTGGGAAAAGTACTCTGTTAAAATTAATAGCGGGACTTAATGAGGCAACAGAAGGAACTATAACCATAGACGGTATTACAATAAAGGGAGCGAGTTTAGAGAGAGGTGTTGTTTTTCAAGATTACGGATTGTTTCCTTGGATGAGTGCGGGAGAAAATATACTGTTGGCATTAACTCAAAAGTATAAAGATAAAAACAAAAAGGAACTCAAAAAAATTGCTGTTGAAATGTTAGAAAGAGTCGGTCTTGATAAATCTGTATATGATAAGTATCCTAATTCATTGTCAGGAGGAATGAAACAAAGGTGTGCAATAGCACAATCATTTAGTATTAATCCTCCTGTTCTTTTGATGGATGAACCTTTTGGAGCGTTAGATGCAGTAACGAGAGCGAGATTACAAGATTTAGTAATTGAACTTTGGAAAAATCAAAATCCTAAAAAAACAATCGTATTTGTTACACACGATGTTGATGAAGCTATGTTATTGGCTGACAGAATAATTGTTCTCGGACAATCAAATGAAAATAACATAATTTATGAGTGTACTTTACCGAGAGATATTGATAGAAGTCGTGAAAATCAATTTTCTAATCCGTTGATATTAGAGAAGAGAAATGAATTGATAAATTGTATTCAAAAAGATGTTGCAAAAAATATATAGGAGGAATATATGAATAAAAAAATATTAAAAATCAGTTTGTGTTTAGCTTTAGTAACGAGTATAACTGCTTGTTCAACAGGAAAAAATGAAAAGGAAGTATCGAATATTGAACAAACAAAAAACGAAAAAACAGTTGTTAGGTGGAATTCAGGAACGAGCGGTAATATTTTAATTACGATTGCTGAAGAAAAAGGATTTTTTGATGAAGAGGGAATACAAATAGAAAATGTTCCTGCAACTGCAAATGCTGATGCAATGACGATGCTTGCTACAGGAAAAGTTGACGTTGTTTCAAATTCGGGAACAAGTAATCCTTTACAACAAATAGCATCAGGAGTAGATTTAACTATATTTGGGGGACATATGCTAACAGGTGCTATGCCTATAATTGCAAAAAAAGATACGGAATGGAAAGGTGTAGAATCTCTTATAGGGAAAAAATTTGCTTGTAATCCGTCATATTTTGCGCTAACAGGTGCTGTTATGGATTTGGGTTATGACGATCCTCTAAAGGCAGTTGAATGGGTAGTGTATACAAATTATAGTGATGCTTTAGCTGCAGTTGTTAAAGGGGAAGTTGATTTTGCTCTTCAAGGAACGGGACAAAATTATGCTATAAAAAATATGGATGATATAAAGATAGTAGCTTATCAAAGTGACATTATGCCAAATTATTCTTGTTGTCGTGTTGAAAGTTCGACTGAATACTTCAATAACAATAAGGATACTTTGAAAAAAGTCATGAAAGCATTAATCAGAGCACAAGAATATTACACAAAAAACAAAGAAGAATCTGCAAGGTTACAAGCCGATAAAGTGAAAGTTGAATTGGATTATGTAAATGCATTTATGCAGGATGAACATTACAGAGTGCATGTTGATCCTTTAAAAAAATCAGTTATAAGAGCGTGGAACATACTTGATAAAACAGGATTTCTTAATGAAAAAGCGAAAAATATTGACATAAATAAACATATTAATACAGATTTATATAAAGAAGCGTTGGACGAAGTAATAGATAAATATTATAACGAAAATCCAAAATTTTATGATGAATTAAAAATGTTTTATACGGAAAATAATTAGATGAAAAGAATAAAAAAGTATTACATTACCGGATTGATAGTATTAGTATTATTTCTCATATATTACTATATTACAGAAAATAAAATTGCAAATCCATACTTATTCCCTGACGTTTCGAAAATAAAAAAAGCATTTGTAGATAATAAAGGTGTGCTGTTTTTAAACCTTATATATTCGCTTAAACTTATGTTACCGTCAATTATAATATCGCTTGTTATAGCACTTATTATAGGAACTATACTTGGATTAAATGAAAAGTTAAGGGATGTTTTATATCCTATAATATATACATTCAGTGTAATTCCTTCAATATTACTTTCTCCGTTTGCGTTGTTAATGGCACCGAATTTTTGGAGTGCATCTTTATTTTTAATAGTTTATGGAACGTTGTGGTCAACATTGTTTGCAACAATAACAGGAATAATGACGATAGATAAAAGATATTTAGAAAAAGCGGAAACACTTGAAATTTATGGAATGAAAAGATTTTTAAAAATTATATTGCCGGCAGCGAGTCCTTCAATTTTATCAGGTTTTGTAAATTCGTTAAGAAGTACGTTTATTATGCTTGTATATGCAGAAATGTATGGATCAAAATACGGAATGGGATTTTTTGTAAAAAAATATTCCGAATTTGGACTATATGATAAAACGTGGGCAGGTTTTTTATTTCTTGTAATTATTTTAGTTGTAGTAATGCAAATATTTGAAATTGTTAAAAAAAGAATTTTAAAATGGACTGCTGAATAAATTTATATAAAGTAAATAGTATAATTAAAAATACTACTCTATTAAAATACATTGAGTAGTATTTTTATTTTAATTAAAGATATTTTTTAAATCCATTACTAAAGAATTCTTTGTATAACAGATTTTTTTTAATTTCATTATTTATCATTTGAAGATTTTTTCAAATACCCTTGCCGGTTATTTGTTATTTTAAAGTTTATTGTTAAAAGTTTATGTTTTGTGATTATTTATTGTTTTTGTTTCTCTAATACCTTTTTTATATCCGGATAATTTAATTTTACAAAATTATTTAACAAAAAAAGGAAAAAAGGTATTGACAAAGGGAAGATAAGTTGATATAATGTTAAGGCACTTGAGGGAAAGCCGAGAGAAGAGTTGATACAAGAAGTAGTAAATGTAATGAAGAAAAAAAGTTACAAAAAGGTATTGACAAAGGCAAAGCGGTCTGATATAATATAAAGGTCGCAGCAAGTGACAACGAACCAAGAAAAGTGAACAGTGATAATAACTTTGAGAGTACAAAGAAGAAACAATAATTGGTGGAAAAGAAGTCAGCGAGAGCGGACGAACTTTAAATAG
>JALEHY010000011.1 GCA_022770425.1 Parvimonas sp.
TAGAAAATTGCATATAAATGACAAATAAACACGCTGGCTCTTTAATTAGGGCTTATAAAAACTTGAGCCGTGTGAGGGGAAACTCTCATGCACGGTTCTTAGAGGGGAAAGGGATAGTAATATCCTCGACCTACTCGACCAAACAATCGAAAATAAACAACGTTTTATTTCTCAGATAATGACAAGCAAAACACCGATTAGAAGTTTTGAAGATGTGGACGAAGTAACTTTAAATTATTCTGAAATAAAAGCCTTAGCAACAGGAAATCCTCTTATAAAAGAGAAAATGGACTTGGATAATGAAATCGCACGTCTTAAGATATTAAAATCAAATTTTAACTCTATAAAATTTAGTTTAGAAGAAAAAATTTTAAAAACTTATCCTAAAAAAATACAATCTTGTGAAGAAAGTATCTTAGCTATTAAAAAAGATATTTCAAGTTTGGGAGCGAAAGCTAAGACTGAAGAAGATTTTTGTATTATTTTAAAAGGCGAAAAGATAACAGATAAAAAAGAAGCTGGTGAAAAGTTGCTTGAAGAAATTAAAAATGTTAGGTTTGGAGAAGAAAAAGTAATAGGGGAATATAGAAATTTTAATTTGAAAATTTTGTATAACTCTTTTGATAATACGCATGATTTTTATTTAACAAATGAATTAAGCCACATTGGACGTTTTGGGAAAGATGCAATAGGTAATATAACAAGAATGGACAATGTTTTAGATTCTCTTGAAAATAAACTTGAAAGCTACAATCAAACATTGCTTGACAATAAAGAAAAATTAGAGATAGCAAAGATTGAAGTTAGTAAACCTTTTGAAAAGGAAGCTGAACTTAAAGAAAAAACTTTAAGATTATCTGAATTAAATTTATTATTAAGTTTTGATGAAAAGGAAGAAAATTTAGAGATTAACAATTTAAAAGATTCAATTTTGAAAACATATAACAAAATTAACTCTTCAGATGAAACTGATTTTAATGAAGTTTTTAGTGATGATAAAAATGTAGAATTAAGTTATATAGTTGATGGAAAGTGTGTTAAATATTCATATGATTTAAAAGATTTTAAATCAAAAATTTACATTGACAATGAATTTGTAAAAGAGATAGAGTATTCATTTAATGAGAACGACATTTCAAAATCCACACCTGAAGAACAGATGAAAAATGATATTTTAATGATTGATAAAGACAACGGAAAAAGTTATGGAGTAGAGAAATTCTTAGAAAAATCAGAAAATATTGTTATATCAAAAGAGATTGAAAAAGGTTTATGTTTTTAGCTTTTGAGTTTGACTGAAATTTAAATAAATAGTATAATTTAAATATAAAATATAGTAAGGGGGTAGGTTATGGATTATAAAAAATTTTTAAAGAAAATTAAAATTTATGGCGATGTTGAGTATAAAGATTATATGAAATATTTAGAAGAATTAGATATGGATGAAGTGAAAAATCTAAAATATAAATATGAATATAAGACTATAAAGTCAAATAAATTTTTTGATTCTATATTATTAGGGTTAACTACCACTGCTATACTTGGAATAATGTATAAAATTTTTAATTTTATATCTGATGTATCTAATAATATAAAACATTTAGGGGAAAATTTAGCACAAACTTTAATTATAGGCTCTTTTGTTTTTGGAATATTAATTTGTATTATCATATTCTATTTGATATATTTTTTATATAGTTTTGTAACTAATAGATCTAAAAAGTTAGCTATGATAAATGAGTTTTTAGATGCTAGAGCAAAGAAAGAAGGAATCAAATAGTGAAAAAATTATATTGGATGTTAGTTGCTGTTGTTATATACTTAATATATTCAGGAATATTTATATATAATTTAAACGGATTTAATAATGAATTATATAGGGAAAATATAAGCATGTTAAACATAATGTTCTACAAAAATGGAGAAGCTTGGAATTACTTAATAAAATCTTTAATGTTAATCATTCTGTCTGGAATTGGGGAATATTTTTTATGGAAATTTCGTAAAGAATTAGATATAGATGATGAGATGGATTTTATAGTTTGGATTTTGCTTATGATATTTATATTTATAATGGTTTGTTGTATAATATATTTTATTCAGAATCCAATATTAAGAGCAGCCCTTATTCTTATATTTGGTGGATTTGCTTTAGCTAGTTCTAATAACTAATAACAAAATATAATATTTACAAACTTATGAAAATATGCTAAAATAAATGTAAGTAAAAGGAGTACTTTAGGTTTATGAGTTTCCTATCCGAAAGCTGTCGGGTCAGAAATAACAGTCATCGCTAAAACTCGTTATCGTTAGATTATCGATAGACCAAAGCATAGGTGAGAGAACGTATGCGTCCAAGAATATGTTAAAATCAAAAAAGGCAATCAGAAATGGTTGCCTTTTATTTTTTAGGAGGTATTTATGAATAAGATAAAAGAAATATTTAATTGGTATGATAAATTTAATAATGAAAATATAGTTATAAAGACAAAAAATAATGAATTTGACTTATCATTGAGTAGTAAAGGATTACCACATTTATTAGGACTACATTATATATCAAAAAATAATAAATTAAGGGGTTACAGACTATATAACCAGGTAAAAAATAAAACTGATGAAGAAATTTTTAGTTTAATTAAAGAAAAAAATCCTGATAAACTATTTAATGTAAAAGAAAGAATTGAAAATTTTAAGTATTTTATGGAAAATTTAGAAAAGGCAACTCTTTATGAACAAAGTAATGAAAATTCAAAAATAAAGTCTGAATTTTTAATGGTTAAAGTAGAAAAAAATAAATATTTACATTTAGGGGTAGCAAGGGATAGAGAATATGAAGATTATTTAGAAACATTTATAGTAAGAAAAGATGATGAATATTTTAAAAAATCAAATATAAAAGAGCCTGTATTGTCAATTGAAAAATATGTAGGCAATAAATTAGTTCCTTTTTCTTTTAATGAAATAAAAAATGAAATGTTGAAAGATATAGAATATGGACTTAGTGATGAATTAAATAATAAACTTATAGAAGAAGTTGACTTTGAAAAGTTACCTTCTTTTTATTTTGAAAATTTTAAATTTTATCCTGTAAAGGATTTAACAGAAGAAGAAAATTCAACACTTTTAACATATGCAAATTACGATAACTTAAACTATGATTTTTTGATTAGAGATAAAAATATTTCTAATTTAGAATATTTTAAAGACAAATTAAATAAAAATGCCAATGATATTTTAGAAGCTTTTTACAGAGAAGTTCCTGATGAATTTAAAAATTATGAATTATTTTATTGTAATGAAACACGAAATTTATATATTCCAAGTTTCAATGGACTTAGAAAATATACTAAATACAAAGATGAAAGTTTACTTAAAGAACTTACAAATTCTTTTTCGAATTTAGAAAAATTTAAAGAACAGAAAAGTGAAATAAATAAAGAATTATTTTCTCACATAAGAAATTTAGTAATAGATTATGTGAATCAAACTTATGATAAAAAACTTAACTTAAAAGATTTTGAGTTTTTATGTAAAAATGTTGAAAAAGTAAAATTACTTGATGAAAATATAAACGAGCATCATATAGTGTATGAACTTGATTTAAACAAATATAAATCAACAGTTTTTGTAGATGGGAAAGATGTCAGTATAAAGACTTTTAATGTTAATGGAAGCCCTAACGGAGTAAAAACCGAAATAGAAAGAGACCTTAATTCATTGAGAGAAGAGTTTAATAAATTTAAAAATCAAAATACAGATATTATAATAAATGGGATATCTGTAAATGAATATATAAATAAAAATTACAAAACTAACAGTATTTTAGATTTAGATACTGATAATGACGGGATAATCGGAAGATTTGATGTAAATGATATGGATAATAGTATAAAAACTATATCAGATATAGAAATTAGAGAAGAGAAAGGAAAAAGAAGATGAAAACTTCTGTAAATCCGACTTTAGAAAAATTTATAAAGAAATTTGCAATTTCTGTAATATTAGATGGGGAATATCTAACTATTACTGAAGCTGATGAACATATTATATCAAAATTAAAAGAATGTCTTGAAGATAGAAGTATTAAGTATGTATTAAAGTATAGAGTTATTTTTATAAATGATAATAAAGAATATGACCAGTTATGTATATCTCACGATATAGAGTACAGAACCGATACAGAAAGGAATCCTTTTGGCTTAATAAGATTATTAACAATATATAGTCAAAATTACTATGATTTAACAAAAAATCCTCATTATTTTGAATTTAATGAAAATTCTGATGAAGATATATCAAATTATAAAAAGGCAAGCTATATTTTGAAAATTAAAGAATATTTTGATAAAAAAATTTCAGATGAAAAGAAGCAACTTGAAAAAAAAGAAAAAGAAAGGATATTTTTGGAAAAATTAAACAGTTTTAATGAGAAAATAATTGGTTTTCCAATAAAAAAATCAATAAATTTGAATGAAAAAGTTATTGAATACTATCAGTTTAAAACTAAAAATTATATAGTAATCTCTTTTGAAAAAAATTCATTTAATTTACTAAAAACATTGAAATTTGACGATAAAATTTTTTTTAAAGGTATTTGTTTGCCCGGTAAAGAGATAATAAAATTATTTCAAATTGAAAGAATAAATGGTAAGAAAATATCTGAATTTTCATTTTTAAAAAATAGGTTTAAATCAAATCAAGCATAGCAAATTACTATGCTTGATTACTGATTTTTATCTACCTTTATTTTTAAAGTATTCTTCAAAGTTCTTATTTAATCTATAAAAATCGGCTAATTTTTCATTTATAGAATTTATCTTATGATTTATATCTTTGTTTTCTAATTCCATAAACTCTATTTCAGCTATTAAGTCTGCTATATCTTCTTTTGTTGGATAGTTATCTTTAAATTTATAATCTAAAAATTTCATAGCTCTTTCAAATTCAATTATAGACTCTTTATATTCATCTAAAAATTCTTTTGAAACATTAGGTTTTTTAGATTCTTCAAAAATTAATTTATATTTATTATATACATTTAGATTTCTTAAAATTTCTGAATTAGATTCAATCTTTGCGTTATTAATATTAAATTTTGAAATTAATTTAGATTTTTTATCTTTACTTTCTGATATTCGATTTTGTAAATCTTCTATATTCCTAAAATCATATTTACGAAATTCTATAAGAGATTCTGCCATTATTTTTAAATTTTCTTTGTTTGCCCAAAAATCAAGACCTTTATTATCTTCAAATTTTTTACTATTTCTGTCTATATAAGATGAAATATCTGAGTGAGTCCATTTGTTTTCTAAATCATCTTTTTTGAAATCATATTCATATTCAAATTCAAAATTTTCTTCTCTAAATTTATCTTTAATTCTTCTTTTTATACTAAGTTCAGAATAATCATTACCAATAGTTTTTGCTCTTATAAAACGCTCCTTATCTTTATGTTTAAAGGCGAGATATTTTCCAAATTTAATAGTATAACCTTTTTCTTTCATAAGTTTTAAAAAATGATTGAAATCTCTTGCGATTAGTATAGAATCATCGATATCATTTTTTAACTTTTCTTTCCAAGAAGTTCCTCTTTTTTTATGTTTCCATTCGAAGTATGAAGAACCTTTTTGCTCACTTTTTGAATTTCTTTTTCTAAAAAATTCATCTATAACGCTTAAAGAATATTCTCTACAAAGTTTATCACTTTCAAATCTTATCTTATGATAAGTTTTTTTATTACTTACATATCCTTTACCATCAGCACCTACGTTATTAAAAATAATATGATTATGAATATGACCTTTATCAATGTGAGTTGCAATTACATATTCATAATTTCCTTTCAAAATTTTTTTACATAATTTAATTCCAATAGAGTGTGCTTCTTCAGGAGTTGTTTCTCCAATGGCAAAAGATTGGATTAAATGTCTTGCCAAAATTTTTGCTTTTGAATGGCTTTCATTTTTAGTAAATAGCATTTCTTCAGCTGCATTTTCAATACTACAATTGAATGAAGATGTAAAAATTTTTTCATCGGTTTTTTCTTTATTTGTTATATACTTTATAGCTTTTTCCAAAGTGCTTTTAATGGGGTGTATTTTAGTTATAGCCATTTTTTTCCTCATTTTTTTCTCTTATTAAACTGTTTTTAACTTTAGTGTTTTTAAATTTTTTTCTTAAAAAAGAAATGTTTTTTATACATTTTATTTTCAAATCATCATATTCATTTTTCATTTCTTCAACATCAAAACGATTAAAATTTCTTGTTTCATTACAACGTTTTGCAATTTGATTTATATTATTTCCTATTGCAGAAATGTTATAAGAAATTTCTTTTAAAGGAGAAATATCTACATTAAAAATAGCTTCGTCTAAAACACATTTTAGAATAAAATCTTGTAGATTTTTCATTTTAGAATGTTTAAATTTTTGTATAATTATCTCATATTCTTCATCAGAAAATCTTAAATGTACTCTGTTATTTTTAATTCTATTTTCCATAAAATTACCTCCTTTTTATGAAATATTTTTGTGAATTTAAAAGAAAGTTTATTTATAAACTTCAAAAAAATGTGCAAGTTTTTGTTAGGTAATATCAAAATTATGTTAATAATTTTTGGTGAGTATTATGAATTGTTTAATTAAATAATTTTAAAGTTAGCATATGGGGTCTTAGGGTCTCCCTAACAAGCAAAAAATTTTAATTTTTAGTGTTTGGGCGTCCAAACACTGTGCTTGCTATTCCACCTTTCACTTAAGTGAAAGGTGTCTTTTTGATTTGTTAAAAACAAATCAATGTCTGGAATTTGAGAGAATTTTTTATCAAATTTTTATCTTGTATGCTATTTGTAAGTTCCATACTCTCTTCTTTTTTCTTCATCGCTCAAAACATCATAAGCTTCATTAATTTGTTTCATAATTTCTATAGAACCTTCGCTATCTTTGTTTAAGTCAGGATGATATTTTTTAGCGAGTTTTTTATATGCATTTCTTATTTCTTCTTCTGTTGCATTTTTTTCTACGCCAAGTCTTTTATACAATAGTGGAGTTTCATTTTTTTCTCTTTGCATATTTTCATAAACCTTTTTATTATATTCTTCCTCAGAGTAAAAATATTCTTCATCATCAAAATCATAATCGTCATATGTTTTTTCTTTATAACTATCATTTTTCTTTTTTCTATTTTCATTTGAGTTATTATAACTACTACTATAAATTTTCTTTTCTTTTAAAGCAGATTTTGGAACCCAATGAACATATTCTACTACTAAATCTTTTTCAAGTTCCAAATATGGAAAATGGACTTCTATTATACATTCAATAGCTTTTTCAGTTTCTTTTCCTGTATAAAAATTTATTTCCTTATTCATTTTGTAATTTGAAGTGTATTCAACAATTTCTACAAACTCATCATCAAAATCATTTTTTATTTTTTTGTACATCCAAGTTTCTAAAATATATGTTTTATCTAATTTTTTTGCCTTCTCTTCAGAATTGTTTTTATTTTTATTTTCATTAAAATTCTTTTTAGGATAATTAGAAAATCCTCTAAAATTAAAATTTAAAACTTCTTCCAGATCAACACAATAAATTTCACATTTTACAACAAAAAATATTATTGCAATAGTTAAAATTATTATCCAATGAATAACTAAATTTACTAAATTACTTTTAAAAATTAATAACATTGAATAGTTAGGATTATATCCTTCTGCAAAATTTATAAGTACATTTAAAATATAAAATGAAAATTGAATAAAATAGTATGAACTTATTACTGATACTATTAAATTATACAAAAATACTAAATATACTAAAAATCTATTTTTACTACAAATAGATAAAACAAAATACAGAATAAGACAAGAAATAAATCCAACAACTAAACATAAAAAGAATGTTGTGGTTTTATTATATGATATAATAGCTATATATTCCGAACTTAAAAATGCAGTTAAAATAAAAATTACTACATAATCCAAAAATGAAAAGACTGTTGTAGCTAAACTAAACACGAGTCCAAAAATACCTAACCATATCAAAAAAATAATTAAAAATACAGTATTCATGGTAACCTCCTAAAATAATTGTAAAATTATTATATAATAAAAATATTGAAAAATCCAGACAAATAAAATTAAATATTTTGGTCAACTTGACCAAAATTAAAAAATAATGGAACAATAGTAAAAAATTTTTCTCTATTTTTTATAAAAGGTGCTGACAAAAGAAAAAAGTGGCGGTATAATTAAAGTATAAAAATTAAATTATAAAAATCATCCAAAATGTTTCTAAGATTCTCTTAACAATCAAGAATTTAGTTGAAATAAAATGTCATTTATGGTATAATATTCACATAGTATAAATTTGATTAGAGGGTTAAGATGGGGGATAATAACTTAAGATTTTTGCCACATACTTTAAATACACGATTTCATGCAGTAAAAACATATAGAAGTGGTAATAGTATTAATTTTGTTTGTAGAAAATATAAAATTTCATCAAGCTCATTAATGAGGTGGAATAAAAGATTCAACGGGACAAAAGAAAGCTTGAAAGATAAGTCGCACACTCCTAAAACAAAAAATCAAAATTGTCATACTGAAAAGGAACTGCAAGATATAAAGAATTATTTAAGAAGGAGTCCTGATATATCAATACTTGAATTATATTTTAAGTTAAAAGAGAAAAAGGGATATAAAAGACATATAAGTTCTTTATATAGAATTATTAGGAAATTAAATCTTAGAAAACAAAATAAAAATAAGAAAAAGTTAAAGTATAACTACATACCTAAAAAATACCACACTCCAGAAAAAATCGGAGAAAAGTGGCAATTAGATGTTAAGTATGTACCTAAAGAATGTTATGTTGGTAAATACTATGACAAATTTTACCAATATACAGTTATAGATGAAGCTACAAGAGAAAGATACATTTTTGCTTTTAAAGAACAATCATCTTACAGCACAGTAAAATTTATTCAGATGGCTATAAAACATTTTGGGTACAAGCCAAAAAAAATACAAACCGACAATGGCTTTGAATTTACATATTTTAGAGATACAAAAAAGATACATCCCTTTGATAAATTTTGTATCTTGAATGGAATAAAACATAAATTGATACGTCCACGAACACCTCGTCATAATGGCAAAGTGGAACGTTCTCATAGAAATGATAATGAAAGATTTTATAAAGATTTAAAATTCTTTTCGTTAGAAGATTTGAATTATCAAATGAAAAGATACCTTTATCATTCAAACAGAATACCAATGAGACCTTTAAATTTTTTAACTCCAATTCAAAAAAGAAAAGAGTTGGAACTATTAAAAGTTTAATAATAAAAATTTAATAATCTATAATTAAAAATACAAAAAACAATACCTTTGTTTTTTGTACAATTCTAAAAAATATGTTAAAGTATTTTGATTTTTTTCTAACAAAAACACTTTAACATTTAATCAAAATTGAAATTGAATTAACAATTCAATGTTTTTTAACAATCTATTGTTCACATCCCTTGCCTCCCCACAAAAATGAATTATGAATTAAAAAATAAAATTTGACTAAATATTTAAAATTTTATATACTTATTAGGATATTAGTTTTAAGGTAGTGATTTTATAAAAATAGCAGTGATTGGTGCAGGAGCATCGGGAGTTATGAGTGCGATTTTTGCTAAGAATAAGAAAAATGAGGTTTTTCTTTTTGATTCAAATGAAAAAATCGGAAAAAAGATATACATTTCCGGAAAAGGGAGATGTAATATAACAAATAATAAAGATATTTCTGAGTTTTTTGACGAAATAAATAGAAATAAAAATTTTATGTATAGTAGTTTCTATTCTTTTACAAACGAAGATATTTTAAAATTTTTCAATGAAAACGGATTGAAAACTAAGGTTGAAAGAGGAGGTAGAGTATTTCCGCTTTCCGATAAATCAAGTGATGTGATAAAAACTTTGGAGAAAGTTCTTTGTGTAAAAGGAGTAAATGTTATTTTAAACACCGAAGTTAAAGATGTTTGTATTTCTGACGAAAAGTTTTTGTTAAAGACAAAAGAAAATTTCGGACCTTTTGATAAGGTTATTTTTGCAACCGGAGGAAAGTCATATCCTTTTACGGGGTCTAAAGGAAAGGGTCATGAAATATTAAAAAAATTAGGACATAATATAACAGACTTAAAAGCAGGATTAGTTGGAGTAGACATTAAAGAAAATATCCGAAAATATTCCGGAGTTAGTTTGAAGTTTGTTGAATTTTCGGTTTATAATAAAAATAATAAACTTTTAAACAAAGAATTTGGAGAAATGCTTTTTACTCATACGGGCTTTAGTGGTCCTATTGTTTTAAAGAGCAGTAAATTTTTTGAAAATAAAAAAGATTATAAAATTGTAATTGATTTAAAGCCTAAACTTGATGAGCATACACTTGATTTAAGACTTTTAAGAGAATTTGAATATAATAAAAATAAAAATATAAAAAATGTTTTAAGTAATGTTTTGATAAATTCTATGGTTGAGTTAGTTTTGGAAAAATCAAACGTTGACGGTAATATATCTGTAAATCAGCTTGAAAAAGGGGAACGTAAAAAAATAGTACATACTATCAAAAATTTAGAATTTTCCTTTAGAAATTTAAGACCTTTGAGTGAAGCGATTATTACAATAGGCGGAGTTGATGTAAAAGAGGTTAATTCGTCAACTATGGAGAGTAAAATAGTTAAGAATTTGTATATTGTAGGAGAGCTCTTGGACGTAGATGCAAACACCGGAGGCTACAACTTAACGATTGCATTTTCAACCGGACATTTAGCCGGGATTTCTTGTTTGGGAAAAGGAGTATAGTATGGATTACATTATTGCAATAGACGGACCTTCAGGAGTAGGTAAAGGTACGATAGCAAAAAAATTATCTAAGATTTTAAATATAAATTATATTGATACCGGAGCGATGTATAGAGCGGTTGCATATACTTTGATTACAAATAATATTTCTTTAGATGACCACAAAGAAATAAAAAAAATTCTTCCTAAAATAAATATGGAGTTTAAAAATAATGTTTTGTATTTAGAAGGTAAAAAAGTCGGAAAGGAGATAAGAACCGAAGAAATTTCAAAATCCGCATCACTTGTTTCAAGTTATGATTATGTGAGGGAATATATGGTTTCATTGCAAAGAAAACTTGCAGAATTTGACAGTTGTGTTTTGGACGGCAGAGATGTAGGAACTGTAATTTTTCCAAAAGCAGACTATAAATTTTATCTTAATGCTTCTTTAAAAGAAAGGGCAAGAAGAAGATATCTTCAAAGCGGAAAGAAAAACGGATTTTCACTAAAGGAAGTTATGGAAAGTATAGAAAAGCGTGATTATGAAGATATGCACAGGGAACATTCTCCTCTTAAAAAAGCTGATGATGCAATAGAAATAGATTCAACAGAAAAAAGTTTAAAGGATACTATTATAGAAGTTTTGTCCTATATAAGAGAGGAAAAAAATGTATAAATTTTTAAAAGTCATAGTTTCTTTTTTGATAAAAATAATATATCGTGTTGATGTAAAAGGAATTGAAAATTTTCCCAAAAACGGTCCTCTTATAATAAGTGCAAACCACACACATATTTTTGATCCTGTTATAATTGCAATTTTAACAAAAAGTCAGATTATTTTTGTATCAAAAAAAGAATTGTTTGAAAAAAAATTAGCTTCAAAATTTTTTACAAAATTGGGTGTTATACCAATTGACAGAGAAAACACTGATTTTAAAGCTATAAAGTCTTGCTTTAAGGCTTTAAGAAATAATGAGATGCTTGGAATTTTTCCGGAGGGAACAAGAGTAAAAAATGTTGATATTAGAAATATGAAAAAAGGAGTGGCTCTTATAGCTTTGAAATCCAATACTCCAATTTTACCTATTCATATAGAATCTAACTATAAAATGTTCTCAAAGGTAAAAGTTAATGTTTATTCTAAAATTGAAACTGATATTTATGAAAATATGGAAGAATCGGAGGCAATTGATAAACTTACCGAAAAATTATTCTATGAGATTTATCAAAATAAAGATGAAAATTTACATTGCAAATAATGCCGGATTTTGTTTTGGAGTGAAACGTGCAGTAAAACTTGCAGAAAAAACTTTGGATTCGAATGAAAAAAATATTTATTCCTATGGAGAACTCATTCATAATCCTCAAGTCGTTGAACGTTTTAATTCAAAAGGGTTAAAAGTTATAGATGAATTTGAAAATGAAAAAGAAGGAACGATAGTTTTGCGTTCTCACGGAATACATCCGACAATCAAAGAAAAAATGAAAAGTTTAGGACATAAGTGCGTTGATTGTACTTGTCCTGTATTATCGAATATATACAGAAAAATTGAAAAAAGAGTGGAAAAAGGATACGAAATAGTCATAGTGGGAGATAAAAATCATCCTGAAATTCAAGCTATGGTAGGTTACTGTGGCGAAAAATATTGTATTATAAATACAAAAGAAGAAGCGGAAATGATAAAAAATAAAAAAAATTTGTATATTATTTCTCAAACCACTAATTTAGTAGAGAAATTTTTTCAATTTTCTGATATAATAAAGAGTGAAAATGAAAATGTTATAATTGAAAATACAATTTGTGATGCAACTTCAAAAAGACAAAATTCTTGTGAAGAATTATCAAAAAAAGTTGACTGTATGATTGTTATTGGGGGATACAATAGCTCTAACACCAACAAACTTTTCGATGTAGCTAAAAAGTATTGCAAAAATGTGTATAGAATTGAAACATTTTTAGATTTGCCATTGAAAGATATGGTAAAATATAAGAAAATAGGATTAACCGCCGGCGCTTCAACTCCGGATTGGTTAATAGAGGAGGTAGTTGAAGGTATGGAATTATTAAGTAAGGATGAATTCATGGAACAAATAGAAGGGAGTATTAAGAAAATTTATCCACGAGAAGTAGTTAAAGGAACTATAATTTATGTTACAGATACTGAAGTTATGGTTAATATAGGTTATAGAAGTGATGGTATTATTAAACTTGATGAGTTATCTACTGATCCTACTAAAAGACCAAAAGATTTATTTCACGAAGGACAAGAAATTGATGTTTATGTAATTAAACTTGATGACGGTGAAGGAAATGTTGTGTTGTCAGCCAAGAGAGTTGAATCACTTAAAGATTGGCAAAATTTAGTAGAAAAGTTCAATAACAAAGAGTTGGTAGAAGCTGAGATTATAAAAGAAGTTAAGGGAGGCCTATTAGCTACTGTTAGTGGAATTAATGCTTTTATTCCTGCAAGTCATATCACAACTAACTTCGTTAAAGATTTTTCACCATATATCGGTCAAAAATTAGAATGTGAAATAATAAATCTTGATGAAAGAAAGAAAAAAATTGTTCTTTCAAGAAAAGTTATAGAAGAAAGAGCTATTCAAGAAAAATTGGACTTAGCTTGGAGTAAATTGGCAGTAGGAGATGTTCTAAAAGGAAAAGTCAGAAAATTAACCGACTTCGGTGCATTTGTAAACTTGGGAGAAGTTGATGGGTTAGTTCATGTTTCTGATATTTCTTGGAACAGAATAAAATATCCTTCAGATATATTGTCAGTAGGAGATGAAATTGAAGTAACAATTTTAAAACTTAATAGAGAAAGAAACAGAATTTCTTTAGGTTTAAAACAATTATTGAAGAAGCCTTTTGAATTATTTTTAGAAAATAATAAAATCGGTGATGTTGTAACAGGAAAAGTTATTAATTTAACTGATTTTGGTGCTTTTGTTAAATTAAAAGAAAATGTTGAAGGTTTAGTTCACGTTTCTCAAATTTCTCATGAACATATCGAAAAAGCATCTGATGTTCTAAGTATAGATCAAGAAGTAGAAGTAAAGATTATAAATATTGACGAAGAAAATCAAAAAATTTCTTTATCAATAAAAGAATTATTATCTAAACCTCAAGTTGAGGAAAAGGAAGAAATCGTAGAAGAAACTCCTGTTGAAGAAAAAGAGGAACAAGTTAAGTTTGAAAATCAAGAATTGGACAATTCAATTGGAGCTTTACTTGACATTGAATTATAAAATTAATAAAATTTAATTTTAATTTAAACATTATTAGCTACCGCATATTGAAAAAATATGTGGTAGCTTTTTATATTTTACTTTTTGAAAGATAAAAAATTTGAATTTTAAAAAAGTAATTAAAAAAACGCTTAATGAACAAATTTAAACTTGTTCATTAAGCGAGTAATTTTACTTGTTTTTTCTCAAAATCTCCGGATTAATATAAACTTCCTTGTCTTCTTCATCTTCAATTGTATAGTCGTCAACAAGAAGTAGTTTATATTCAAATTTGTCTGCGGTTATATACTTTTTCCCTTCTTTTTCTTCAATTCTAACATTTTTATAAGTTTGTAATTCCGATTTTTTAAAACGGTCTTTATCATTTAAGTATTCTGCATCCATATCCGGTTTTATTTTTGAAGGTCCTTGAAATTCCAAGATATTTCCCTTTTTTATCAGTACATATCCACCACCTCTTGTATTAAAAGGTTTTTCATACATTTCTTTAGGAATGTTGCTTGATTTACAAGATGCAAATGTTAAGAGAAGTCCCGATAACAAAAATGCTTTAAAAAACTTTTTTTTCATAACTGATTACCTCCATAAAAATATTAATAGATATAATCTGTTAATGCTATATTACTATAAATCGTTTTTTTGTCAAGGGATTTTGCTGTAAAATAATAAATTTGTGAATGTGAAATCAATTTAATATTTAATTTATAATTTTAGTTCTGAAAAAATTATTTCTTTATCTTTTTATTTTTGGTATAATTAGTGTGAATTGATTTTTAATATTTTTGGAGTAATTATGAAAAGAAATTCGTGCTTTTATTTAATTTCACTGATTTTGGGGATTTTATTTTGTTATTTTTTAAAGATAGAGTTCTTTTTTAAAATTTCAATAATGATATTTTTATTTTTTTTAACTGTTTTATGCTATTTTTTGAAATGTAGTAAAAATCTTTTGAAGTTTTCGGCTTTGTTTTTTGTTGGATTTTTTATTTTGTTTTGTAATCAAAACAGTAGTAAATTACAAAATTTTTTTAATCAAAGAGTTAGAATTTATGCAGATGTGGTTTATAAGAAAGCAAATTCAAGTTCAGAAAATTTTACTTATGAAATAGATGTAAAAAGTATCGGTAATAAAAAGATAAAAGAGAGAATTTTGTTGATTTCAAAAAATAATTCACTTAAAATAGGGGATAGTGTTTCTTTTACAGGTAAATTACAAGAGTTAAAATCGAATACTAACCCAAGACTGTTTAATTTTAAAAGATATAATTTAAAAAAAGATATTTTTTGTGTTGTTTACTCTGATGATATAAACAATTTTGCAACAACTGAAAATAAATTTTTGATTTTTAGAAGGAATTTTAACGAGTATATTGAAAAAGTACTTGACTGTTCATTAGATAAAGAAAATTCAGAAATTATGAAAAGAATATTTTTAAACTCAACTTTTGATATTGAATTCGAAAATGAGGTAAAAGAAATAGGATTGGCACATATACTTGCAATAAGCGGTTTACATATAGCTATAATTTACTTTGTTTTTTCTAAAATATTTTCTTTTTTTCCTATAAGTAGGATATTTAGAGAAATTTTTATACTTATTTTGATCTTTACCTATTCAAATTTGATAGGAAATCCTGCGAGTGTTGTCAGAGCAGGTATATTTTTTGCTGTTATATTATTTACAAAGTTTTCGAAAAGGGTTGTTGATCATCTGAATGCTTTATTTTTAACTTTGTTTATAATATTGATTTTAAATCCGTATATGATTTTTGATATTGGACTTTTTTTAAGTGCCTGTTCTGTGTTCGCTATAATTCAAATTTTTCCTAAAATTTTAAAAAAATCTGATGGATTGGTTTTAAAATCTTTCAAACTTACTTTTTCGGTAAGTTTGCTTATTTTACCGGTTTTATTTTATGTTTTTGGAAAATTTTCTATTCTTACTTTTTTGGCTAATTTGATTTTAGTACCTTTTTTTGTAATTGTTATATGTATTGTTTCGTTTATTTTGATTTTAGGATTAATAAGTTTAAAAATAAGTGTATTTTTCGGATTTTTTTCAGATTTGATTTTAACTTTAATAAGAGTTAATGTTGAATTTCTTAATGAAATAAATTTTAATATTTATTTTGAAAATTTTGGAATTATTTTTGCAATTATATATTATGTTGTAATTTTAGCTTATTTTTACAGATATAATCTTAGATATTTGTATAAATCCGATAAAAAATTTATTTTAGTGTCACTATGTTTTTTATTGTTTTTTTCTAATTTTATATCAATTTATGAAAATAAAGTCAGTATAAATTTTATTGATATCGGTCAGGGAGATGCTTGTATTATCAAAGACAGAAAAAACACAATTTTGATTGATACAGGCGGAGTTTCTTTTGGAAACGGAAACAACGGAAAAAGCGTTTTGGTTCCGTATCTTAAGAAAAATGGAGTGAAAAAAATTGATTATGTGTTTGTTTCTCATTTTGATGATGATCATTGTAAAAATTTGAATTTTTTATCAAAAGAAATAAAAATTAAAAATTTAGTTCTCAGAAAAAACGGTTACGATGATTACGTCAAAAAGTATGGAGTACCTGAAGTTAAAAATATAATTGAGGTTGCAAACGGTAAAATAGATCTGAGAAATATACAAGTTGATATTTTAAGTTATAATAATTCTGTCAATGAAAATGATAAATCGTTGATTATGAAAGTTTATGTTAACGGTAAAAAAATCTTATTTACAGGAGATATAACTTCTTTTGTCGAAAATTATCTTATGAGAAAAGATATGGACAGTGATTACTTAAAGGTTGCCCATCACGGAAGCAAGTACTCAAGTACAGACGAATTTTTAAAAAATGTAAGTCCGAAATATGCTATAATTTCTTGCGGTTATAAAAATAGGTATAATCATCCGCATAAGGAAACATTAGATAGACTTGAAAAGGTAAATTCAAGATATTTACGAACAGATTTGAGTGGAAATATTATTTTGGAGATAACGAGATTTGATGAAAAGATTGTCGGATATAACGATATAAATGAAAATATGTTAAATTTTTTAAGTTTTTATTTTTTTGATATTTTAAAAATTTTAATATTCTTATTTTCGTTTTTGTGTTTAAATATTTTTAGGAGGATTTATGAATTACACACAGGCATTGAAACTTTTGGAAGGTGGAGAGCTTAACGGAATATATGTATTAAGCGGAGAAGAACCTTTTTTAGTTGATAGATTTGTTGAGCTTTTTAAAGAAAAAATTGTGTCAAAAGATTTTTTTGATATGAATTACAGAGAATATGATTTTTCAAAAATAGATTTACAAAAGTTAAAGTCGGATTGCGAAACAGCTCCATTTTTCAGCAATAAAAGACTTATTGTTGTAAATGATGTAAATTTAAGCAAAAGCGGAGTCAGTACACATAAAGTTTTTTTTGATGAAATGTTTGACTACATACAAAAAATACCGAATACTACTGTTTTAGCTTTGTGTATGAAAGGTTCACTTGCTTTTAGAGGTAAATTTTATAAAGAAATTTCGATTTTAGGACATAATATCGAACTTAACAGATTTAATGAATTAGAATGTTGTAAATTTATAAAGAAAAGACTTAATGCAAAAAATATAGAAGTAAAAGATAATATTTTAAGATATATTATTGACAGAGTTGGGTATTTGGATAGTAGCCGAGAGAAAAATTTATATGATGTAGAAAATGAAGTAAAAAAAATAATTGACGGTTACAGCGGAGTTTTGAATGTTGAACAAATAGATAAAATATTGGTAGATAAATTTGAAAACAGTATTTTCAAATTATTGGATTTTATTTCTAAAAAAGATTATCACAGTTCTGTTAAAATTCTTTTGGAACTTAGAAAATCGGGAGAGGATTCTTTTTCTGTTTTTTATATGATTGTCAGGTACATCAGGAATCTTTTTGGCGTAAAGGTATTGAAATTAAAACAAAAACATATTGATTTTATATGTAAAGAACTTAAAATTTCAAATTACGAATGTAAGAAATTGTATACTTCCTGTGACTTTTTTTCAATTGAAACTTTAAGTAAGTACATTGATTATATTTATGACGTTGAGTCTGATATAAAAACAAAAAACAGAAATATTGATATGTTACTTGAACTTTTAATTTCAAAAATGTCAGTAGGGGGCGATTTTATTGAGTAAAAGTGTAAATATTTTTGTTGATGGAATGACTTGTCAATCTTGTTCAATGAAAATTGAAAAAGCATTGTCTAAGCTTAATATTGTGGAAGAAGTTTCTGTAAATCTTATGAGTAAGACTGTTAGTTTAAAAGTTATTGAAGGTGCAAAGATTGAGGGAATACTTGGTATAATAAAAAGACTTGGTTTTAAGGTAAAGCGTGATGAAATAAAGATAGAAAAAGAAAATTTAGACTTAAACAGTGTTGAAAAACTTATTTTTACACTAAAGGAAATGGACACGGTTATTGTAAAAGAAGTTGATGATTTTGTTGTTATAAAGTACATTTCTGATGTTATAAGTTTAAACGAAATTAATGATATACTTTTAGAGTACAAAGTTGTAGCTAAAAAAGAAAAAGAAAATAAGATAAATATTTATGATGACGAAATTAAACAAATAAGATTTGATTTGATAATTTCTTCAATATTCAGTATTCCTTTATTCATCTCAATGATATTTCATATGTTAGGAATGCATAAATTTATATTAAACGGATATATTCAATGGGCTCTTGCAAGTGTTGTTCAGTTTTATGTAGGAAAAAGGTATTATGCGAATGCTTATAAAAATCTTAAAAATAAATCTGCAAATATGGATGTTTTGATAGCATTTGGTACGTCTATGGCTTATTTTTATTCTGTTTACAAAGTATTGATCGGAAGTCATGATGTTTATTTTGACAGTTCCGCTATGATTATAACATTAATATTGCTTGGTAAATACTTTGAAGTTAATGCAAAATCAAGCACATTTGGTGCTATAATGAAACTTATGGACTTAAGAGCGGATTATGCAATTGTTATTGAAAATGAAAAAGAGGTAAAAAAAGGTATCGAAGATGTAAATGTCGGAGATATTGTTTTAGTAAAACCTTATGAAAAAATTCCTGTAGACGGAGTAGTTGTTTTTGGGACAAGTTCTGTAAATCAATCTATGATAACCGGAGAATCCGTTCCTGTTGATAAGAATATCGGGGATTATGTAATAGGAGCAACTACAAATGTTGAAGGAATTTTAAAAATAAAAACTACAAGACGCAGTGAAAATTCCGTATTGTCAAAAATTTTAAATTTAGTACAAAATGCACAAACAAAAAAAGCGCCTGTTCAGCGACTTGCTGATAAAATATCAAGCGTTTTTGTTCCTGCAGTTATATTGTCCTCTTTACTTACACTAATAATAACATATTTTATAACAAAAGACTTTACAACAAGTTTACTTAACAGTTGTGCGGTTATGGTAATAGCTTGCCCTTGCTCTCTCGGACTTGCAACACCTACGGCAATAATGGCAGGAACGGGAGTTGCTGCAGAAAATGGAATTTTGATAAAAAGTGGAGAAGTTTTAGAAAAGATTCATAAAATGGATGCGATAATTTTTGATAAAACAGGTACATTAACCACAGGCAATTTGAAAGTTATAGATTATAAAAATAATTCTGGTTTTTCTGATGAAAAGTTTTTGGAAATAATTTATTCTATTGAAAAAAATACTGATCATCCTATCGGGAAGTCCATAGTAAATTATCTTAACACCAAAAATGTAAAAGAATTGATCCTTGAAGATTTAAAAGTTTTGGCAGGCAATGGAATAAGTGCTAAATATGACGGAAGAGAAATTTTTATAGGAAAGAAAAAATTTATAGAAGAAAAGTTGAATAATAAATTGGACATTAATATTGAAAATGAATTGTTGACAATATTTATATCTGTCGACAATGAATTTGGAGGATATTTTGTACTTGAAGATGAAATTTCAGAAAATTCTTTGGAAATAGTTAAACAATTGAAGCAAAAAAATATAGATGTTTATATGATTACAGGTGATAATAAAGTTGTTGCAAGAAAAGTTGCGGATAAACTCGGTATAGAAAACATATTGTCAGATGTAATGCCTGAAGAAAAATCAAAAAAAGTTTTGGAATTACAAAAACAAAGGAAAGTTGTTGCAATGGTAGGAGACGGAATAAATGATGCACCTGCACTTGCTACTGCGGATGTAAGTTTTGCAATGGGAACAGGTACAGACATTGCAATGGAAACAGCAGATATAACACTTATGAACGGAAATTTAAAAACATTGCTAAATTCTATAAACATAAGTGAAAAGACTTTAAAAGTAATCAAGGAAAATTTATTTTGGGCATTTTTTTATAACATAGTTGCTATTCCTTTTGCAGCGTTTGGTTATTTAAATCCGATGATTGCAGGATTTACTATGGGATTTAGTTCTGTGAGTGTGGTTTTAAACAGTTTAAGACTTAAGAAATTCAATTTTTAAAAAATAGGGGATACCCTATTTTTTTTATTTCATCATAATTTACCTTAATTGAATTTATTAATGAGTAAAATTATGATATAATATAATTGTAATTAAGTTTACATTATGGTTATTTACAAAAAAATTATATACTGTATTTTACCTTTTAAATTTATATTAATTGGAAAATATAGTACAAAGGGGGTATGAAAATGAAGAACATCAAAAGAATGTTGACAACTTTTATTTTTGCTTTTTCTATTATTATATTGGTTGCATGCAGTAAAGGAAGCAGTAAAACTTATGTTATTAATGAAAATGGAAATGAAGCTACTGTTAAGATTGAACATAAAGACAATGTAGTAAAAAAAATAGATATTGTTTCAAAAATTTCTTATTCTGCTATGGATATCGAAAATGAGGAACAAGCAAAGCTTATGTTGTCTATGGTAAGCAGTACTGTAACTAATATGACTGGAGTCAAAATAGATGCAAAGTACAGTGAAAAAGAAGCGAATATAAATGTTAATGTGGATTTTGATAAGTTAGACTTTGAAAAAATAAAAAAAGTTGTTGCAACATTTGGAGAAGTTCCTAAAGATTTTGATGAAAAGGTAAGTCAAATTAAGGACTTTAAATTTCTTGAAAGTAAACTTTTAGAAGCAAAATTTACAGAAAAAAAATAATGGAGATAATGGAGTATAGAAATGAAAAAATTAAAAAATATTTTAAAGAGTGTAGCAATTTTATGTATGTTGGTATTTGTAGTAGGTTGTGGTTCCAAAGCGGAGAAATTAAAAACAAAGACATTTGTTCTTGAAAAAACAGGCGTAAAAATTGAACTTACATATTATTATAATGGTGATATGGTTTCAAAACAAAGCGCTAACAATTCTATATCATATGATTTACTTAAACAAAGTTTAGCAGTTAAAACAAAAGAAGAAGTAATTGAAAGATTGAAAAAAACATCAGAAACCTATAAAGGAATTGACGGAATAGAATATTCAGGAGAATATAAAGAAACAGAATTTATTGAAAAATTAACAGTTGATTATACTAAGTTAGATTATCAAAAGGCAAAAGGAATTCCCGGAATAATTCTTACAGGAGATCCTAAAAGTGGAATTAGTTTATCAAAAAGCGAAGAGTTACTTAAAAATCAAGGTTTTACAGAAAAAAAATAATTTAAAAGTTTTAGTAAATTCTAAAGAGCAGTTTTATAATTGCTCTTTTTTATTGACTTTTTTTAAATTATATTTTATAATCTTACTACGTTATATTTTTAGGAGAATAATGTATGAGTAATAATGTTAATAATAGAGTGAAGATAAAATTTTTTATTTTGTTTTTTCTACTTATTGTAGGGATTTTTTTTGCTTTTGTAATAGGCAGATATCCGATTAAAATTTCAGAAGTTGTAAATGTTATTTTAAATAGAGTTTTTTATGGTGTAAATTTAAACGAAATTAATGAGACAATTATATGGAATATTAGAATTCCGAGAATTTTATGTGCAATTTTGGTCGGAGCCGGAATTTCAACAAGTGGGGCATTGTTTCAGGGACTGCTTAAAAATCCTATGGTAAGTCCGGATATATTGGGAGCAACTCAAGCGTCTGCTTTTGGAGTTGCTTTTGGGATTTTAATATCGTTGAATTTTTATTGGATAACTGCCATTTCTTTTTTTTGTGGAATAGCTTCTGTGTTTATAACTTATACTTTAAGTAAAATTTTTAGAAGTGACAGAGTTTTAGGACTCATTTTAACGGGGATTATGATAGGAAGTTTATTTTCATCAGGAATTTCTTTTATAAAACTTGTTGCAGATACAGATAACCAACTTCCGAGTATAACATATTGGCTTATGGGGTCTTTAGCATCTGTCGGATTTACAGATATAAAATTTATTTTTATTCCTATTGTCATAGGACTTATAGTTTCGAATTTATATAAATATGAAATAAATATTTTTACTATGGGGGAAGACGAAGCAAAGACTTTGGGCGTTAACACTGAAAAAGTTAGATTTATAATAATATTTTTTGCAACGCTTATGACTGCATCAAGTGTTTCCGTTACAGGAGTTATAGGCTGGATCGGACTTATTATTCCTCATTTTTCAAGATTAATTTTTGGAGATAATTACAAGTATGTAATTCCAGCTTCAGGGCTTTTAGGGGCAACTTTTTTGGTTTTTGTCGATATTTTATGTAGAAATCTTACAACTGCTGAGATACCTGTTGGGATAGTTACTTCCTTTATCGGGGCTCCTATATTTTTATATTTAATTTATAAAAAGGGGAGAGAATATGATAGAGGTTAAAAATTTAGATGTGTTTTATGGAAAGACAGAAGTTTTAAAAAATATTAATTTTTCATTAAAAAGAGGAGAAATTATTTGTATTTTAGGTGAGAACGGCTCAGGTAAGTCTACACTTTTGAAATCTCTTTTAAAACTCATTCCCATAAAAAACGGTGAAATTTCAGTAGAAGAAGAAAATTTAAAAAATTTTGACAATAAAAAACTTTCGAAGGTTATTTCATACATTCCTCAAAGTCATTTTCCGTCTTTCGACTATAATGTTGTAGATGTTATTTTAATGGGAAATTATTCAAAGAAAAAAGGAATGTTTTTTAAAATTACAAAAGAAGATACTGACAGAGTTTTGGAAATTTTAAAAAGTCTTGGAATAGAGCATCTTAAAACTAAAAACTATAGACAGATAAGTGGCGGAGAAAGACAGCTTGTTTTGATTGCAAGAGCTTTGTTACAGGCAAATAATTATATTTTTATGGATGAACCTGTGGCAAATTTGGATTTTGGGAATCAAGTTAAAATTATGGAAATTTGTAGTTCTCTTAAAAAAAAGGAAATTGGTTTTTTAATAACTACTCACAATCCTAACCATGCATTGTCTTATGCGGATAAAGTTTTGATTGTTCAAAAAAATAAAGAAACTTTTTTTGGTAATACTTTTGAAATTTTAAACAAAAAAAGACTGGAAGATTTGTATGGTATTTCCATTGATATTATTGATTATGATGGAAACAGAGTTTGTATACCGAAGTATAGGGAGAAATGATTATGTTTTGGGATGATGAAAAAATTTTTTGGTATCAAGTAGCTTCGGAATATACGAAATATCATAAAAATATGGCTGAAGTTATTAAAAGTATAGTCCCTTTTGGGGAAAGTATGATTGATTTTGGTTGTGGTCTTGGAAAGTTGTCTTTAGAATTATCAACACACTTTGATGAAATAGTAGGAGTTGATTATGATAAAAGAGTTTTAGAAATTTTAAGTGAAGATATTTCAAAATATTGTTTAAAAAATTTCAAAATTGTTAATGCTAATTGTTATGATGAAAAATTAAAAAGAGTTCTTAAAAAGACAGACAATATTTTATTTAGTCATTTTGGGAATGTCGAAGAATATTTTTTTCGCTTTTCAGACTATTACAAAAAAAGAATGATAATAATACGAAATAACGAAGAAAAAAGAATTGTCCATAATCCAAATAAAAATACTATTTTTGATATTTGTGAGTTTTTAGATAAATTTAAAATAAAATACAAAATATATAAACAGACTTTTGAATTTGGACAGCCACTTAGAGATGATGATGAGGTCAAATATTATTTGAATAAATGGTATAAAGAAAAAGGTGATGAATTAATAAAAAATGTTGAAAATATAGAGTATACATATAATTATGAACATTTTACAAAATATTATTGTAAACCTAAAAGTACAGCAATTGCAGTTATAGAAAAGGAGGATATATGAAAAATATGAAAAGATTTTTGTCATTGTTTTTGATTTTCGGATTGATTTTTACAGCTTGTTCAAAACAATCAAATAATGATAAAAAAGTAGATGTAACAGAAAAAAAGACCGATGAAACAAAAGTTTTTAAAGATGATTTAGGCAGAGAAGTAACACTAAAGAAAAATATTACAAGAGTAGCTCCGTCAGGAAATCCTGCTCAAGTTATGTTGCATATTTTTGAACCCACAAAATTAGTCGGACTTTCAAGTAAACTTTCAAAAGAAACTGAAAAATATGTTTCTTTTGAGTTTAAAAATCTTCCTGAATTTGGAGCTTTTTATGGGAAAAAAGCAAATCTTAATATGGAAGCACTTTTAAATGCCAAACCTGAAGTAATTATTGATATGGGTGAGAAGAAAAAAGGAATAGAAGATGATTTGAACAGATTGCAGGCACAACTTAATGTTCCGGTTGTATTTATTGAACTTACTTTAGATAAATTACCTAATAGTTTTGAAAGACTTGCAGAAGTTTTAGGAAATGAAAAAAGAGGAAAAGAACTCTCCGATTATATCAATAAAACTTATGATGAAATAAAAGTCGGTAAAGAAAAAATAAAGGCGGAAAAGAAAGTTTATTTTGGCGGAGGTAAAACAGGACTTTTTGCAAATGCCAAAGGATCTATTCATTCGGATATAATTGAATTTATCGGTGCGAAAAATCCAATTGTTGTTGAAAAAATACAAGGTGGA
Source organism: Parvimonas sp. (assembly GCA_022770425.1). Lineage (GTDB taxonomy): Bacteria > Bacillota > Clostridia > Tissierellales > Peptoniphilaceae > Parvimonas. Next base: position 25,098 of record JALEHY010000011.1, read on the forward strand.
AGCGGAAATGAAATTCCTTTTGAAAAATTATCAGAATCAAATCCTGATTTTTTAATTTTTGAAAGTAAAGATATATTAGAAAAGATAAAGACAGATGAAACTTTTAAAACCTTAGATGCGGTTAAAGAAAATAAAGTTGCTTTTTCACCGATTGGACCGTACGGTTTTTTCGGAAGACCACCGGCTGCAAATAGAATAATAGGAATGAAATGGCTTGGAAATTTGATTTATCCGGAAATTTATAATTATGATATTAAAAAAGAAATTAAAGACTTTTACAAACTATTTTATAATTATGATTTAAAAGATGAAGATATTTTAAATTTATTGGGAATATAACAGCTTTAAATTTAACTGAAATATCAGAATTTGATTCTGATATTTCTTTTTTATTTTAACATTTTATTTATTAAATTTTAAAAATTTTTTATAAAAAAGTTGTAAAAATAAAATTATGTGGTATAATATAAGTATGAATTAGCACTCAATTAGTTAGACTGCTAATAAAGAAAATATAGGAGGTATATTATGAAATTAAAACCAATAGGCGATAAGTTAGTTATAGAAATGGTAGAAGTAGAAGAAAAAACAAGTTCAGGAATAGTTCTTCCGACTTCTGCAAAGGAAGCCCCAAGTGTTGCTAAAGTTCTTGCTATAGGGGAAGAAATTTTAAAAGATGAAGATAAAAAAGATTTAGTAAAAGTTGGAGATAAGGTAATTTTTTCAAAATATGCAGGAACTGAAGTTAAACTTGATAAAAAAGAATATATAATTGTTAAAATTGCTGATGTTTTAGCGGTAGTTGAAGAATAGGAGGAATATAATGGCAAAAGAAATAAAATTTAATGAAGATGCAAGAAAAGGAATGGAAGCGGGAATAAATAAACTTTCAAATGCAGTGAAAGTTACACTCGGACCTAAAGGAAGAAATGTTGTTTTGGATAAAAAATTCGGTTCTCCACTTATAACAAATGACGGAGTTACTATTGCAAGAGAAATTGAGTTAGAAGATCCTTATGAAAATATGGGAGCTCAACTTGTTAAAGAAGTTGCCACAAAGACAAACGATGTTGCCGGAGACGGTACAACAACAGCCACTCTTTTAGCACAAGCAATTATCAGAGAAGGTTTAAAAAATGTTGCTGCCGGTGCAAATCCTATGATTATTCAAAAAGGAATTAAAAAAGCGGTTGAAAAAGCAGTTGAAGGAATAAAAGAATTTTCTACTGTTGTTGAAACTAAAGAAAGTATTGCTCAAGTTGCTGCAATTTCCGCAGCTGATGAAGAAGTAGGAAAACTTATTTCAGATGCAATGGAAAAAGTTGGGAAAGATGGAGTTATTACTGTTGAAGAATCAAGAAGTATGGGAACAACTTTAGACGTAGTTGAAGGTATGCAATTTGATAGAGGGTATGTTTCTCCTTATATGGTTACAAACACCGAAAAAATGGAAGCGGAGCTTGAAGAACCTTATATTTTAATTACTGATAAGAAAATTTCAAATATTCAGGAAGTGTTGCCGGTTTTAGAACAAATTGTTCAACAAGGAAGACCGCTTTTAATTATTGCTGATGATGTAGAAGGAGAAGCAATGGCAACTCTTGTTGTAAATAAGTTGAGAGGAACATTTAATTGTGTAGCAGTAAAAGCCCCTGCGTTTGGTGACAGAAGAAAAGATATGTTACAAGACATTGCAATATTAACAGGTGGTGTTGTTGTTTCTGATGAATTAGGATACGATTTAAAAGAAACTACTGTTGATATGTTAGGAAAAGCAAGAAGAGTAACAGTAGGCAAAGAAATTACTGTTATAGTGAATGGTGCCGGTGATACTAAGGCAATAGAAGAAAGAGTTTCATTAATCAGAAATCATATTGAAAACAGTGATTCTGAATATGATAGGGATAAATTACAAGAAAGGCTTGCAAAACTTGCAGGTGGAGTTGCGGTAATTCAAGTAGGAGCGGCAACTGAAACAGAACTTAAGGAAAGAAAATTAAGAATAGAAGATGCACTTGCAGCTACAAGAGCAGCAGTTGAAGAAGGAATTGTTCCGGGTGGCGGTACAGTTTTATTAAATGTAATTCCAAAAGTGAAAGCCTTATTAGATGAAACTTCAGGAGATGAAAGAACAGGAGTTAACATAATTGTTAAAGCTCTTGAGGAACCTGTTAGACAAATTGCGATAAATGCAGGACTTGAAGGTTCTGTTATTGTTGAAAATGTAAAGAACAGTGAAGTTGGAATAGGATTTGATGCTTTAAATGAAAAATATGTAAATATGCTTGAAAGTGGAATTGTTGATCCTACAAAAGTTACAAGGTCAGCTTTACAAAACGCAGCAAGTGTTGCATCTATGGTTTTAACAACTGAAGCTGCAGTTGCAGATGTGACAAAAGATGAACCAATGGGACAAATGCCTGGAGGAATGAA
>JALEHY010000051.1 GCA_022770425.1 Parvimonas sp.
TTGGAAAGTTTTGATTTTTCAAAAAATGAAGTTTCAAATATGGATGTAGTTAAAAACTTTAAAAATCTAAAAATGCTTGATTTGGTTAGAAATAAAATTTCAGATATTTCTTCTGTTAAAGAGTTAGTTGACATTAACTATTTAGATATTACAAATAACGGAGTTGAAAATATAGTAGCTTTAGAGGGATTAAATGAATTACAAACTTTAAAAGCTGAAAAAAATAAAATTTCAAATATTGATGTTTTAAAAGATAAAACAAAGTTAGAAGTAATTTATTTATCAAATAACAAATTAAATGATGAATCTTTAAAAAATATTGATTTTTCTAAACTTGCTAATTTAAAAGAGCTTACATTGGCATCAAATGGATTGACAGATATTTCATTTGTTGAAAATTTGACAAATTTAAACAGTTTGGATGTTAAAAATAATAAGATAGAAAATTTACCTGATTTGTCAAAATTAGTAAAATTGGATTCTTTAGATGTTAAAAATAACGGTATTAAAGATTTTTCAAGCTTAATCGAAAAAAAATTAAGTAGAATGCAATTTGATAATCAAAATGTTGATTTAAAAAATGAACAAACTCTTGAAGTTGAAGTTAAAGAAAATAAATTTGAAATTCCGTCTGTATATAAAGGCTTAAAAGATTTTAAAGTAAATTCTTTCAGTACTGACAAGATAGATGTTAAAGTGTCATCAGATAACGAAAATGTAACTATTAAATTTGAAGAGGATAAACTTGTTTTTGATGTAAATGAAAAAGCGGTGGAAGAACTTAAAAACGGAGAACTTTCCTTAAATCTTACTTATTCATTTGAATATGAGTTTTCACAAACAACACTCAAAGTTCAAAATTTAAAATTAAAAATGTCAAAAGAATATGTAGATATTGAAGATGCAGGTCTTTTGAAGGTTATAAATAAAAATCTCGGACAAGACAGAGCTGATAATCAAAAAGTTACTAAAGAAGAAATGGAAAGCTTAAAAGAACTTTCTATGTTCTTAAATGACGATGGAACTCCTCATTTTAGTGAAACCGGTGAAACAACAGGAACTGAAAAAGGAATTTTAGACGCAAAAAGTTTGGCTGACACACCTGATTTTAAATTTATGGTTTCAAGGGGAATTAAAAGCATAAAAGGTCTTGAATATGCAATAAATTTAGAAAAATTGAAACTTAACGAAAATGAAATTTCAGATATTACACCTTTGGCGAAATTGACAAAGTTAAAGTATTTAGAAATTCAAAGAAATAGAATTGTGGATTTAAAACCTCTTTCAGGACTTGTAAATTTACAATATCTAAAACTTTATAACAACTTAATCGAAGATGTTACTCCTCTTAAAACACTTGTGAATTTGACAGACTTAGATTTGCATAACAATGTAACGATAACCAATAAAGAAACTCAAGAAAAGACAAAGGGTATAACAGATGTTTCGACAGTTATAAACAATATGCCAAAACTTAAATTTTTAGACATATCTGCAAACAGAATTAAGAGTATAAAGGGATTGGAAAAATTAGATAATATAAAGGTTATAGATTTTACAGGTAATAATATAAGTGACTACAGCGGACTTTCTGATTATATTTTTGACAGACTTTTAAAAATGTATGACGATGAAAATCCTGAAGGAAGTATTGGATTTTCTGCACAAGTAGTATCTTTCGATAAAAAGTTAGAAGTTGTTGATAAATATGTAGAGTTTGAAAATCCATTTAAGGGAATAAAAGAATTATCATCAAAATTTGCACAAGCATACGGTACAGATGGATATACATTATTTTCATCTATTAGTACGTCAACAAATGGCGTAGCTGCTCAACATAATATTGATTCTGATAAGATACGATTAGAATTTAGTGATGAATTTATTAAAAACAATAACGGAAAAGAAGTTGGTTTAAAATTAAATTTATCCGATGGAGAAGCTTTCAGTTGGACTTTAAAAGACATTAATTTAAAGTTTAATGTTGAAGATAAAGATATTGTTTCCGAAGAATATAAAGATTTTTATTTTGATTTATTTAATAAATATAGTAAAATGTATAAAAAATATTCTAATCTAACCGATAATGCGAATAAAAATTTTACTGAAAGCAATAAGCCTAAAAAGGATAAAGTATTTACCAAAGATGATATGAAGATGTTAAAGAGTATTACCGTCACAGATAAAAACGTAACGGATGATATGCTTAAACCATTGAAATATGCTACAAATTTAGAAGAAATAAAGATAGAGCTTAACAATAAGGATTTAAAAAGAACTGTAACAAACTTTTCATTTTTAAAAGATAATCCGAATTTAAAAATTTTTTATTACTTAAACCAAGATCCTGATTTTAAAGAAAAAGAAAATTTACCAAACATTGATTTCTCAAATAATAAGAATCTAAAAGACGTCAGAATTACAAAAACAAATCTATATGATATAGGCTTTTTGAAAGGGTTGGATTTAGAAACTTTATCTATTCAAGATAATGAAATAACAGACATTTCTCCTTTAAAAGAAATGACAAATCTTATAAGATTGGATTTGGATAATAATAAAATTGTAGATTTAGGAAATAATTTGGATAAGTTACAAAAATTAATTACACTTTATCTTAGAGATAATCCTATAACGGACATATCAGCTTTAGGAAATTTAAAAAATTTGGAAGCATTACATCTTAGAAATACAAATATTACAGATGTATCAACTTTAAAGAATTTACCTAAACTTCATAGATTATATATTGATAAAATGAAAAATATACAATCGGATTATTTTTCAATTGTAAAAGACTTAAATGGGATAAATACTGTTTTTGTAGATGAAATCAAGCCGGAAGATTTTAATTGGTTAAAAACTTTTTCAACAAGAGATGCAGTTGATGCGACTTATGGAGAAGATAAAGTAAGGATTTTTCATTTTGAAAAATTGGAAGTTCCACTTGAAATTAAAAGAACAGATATAAAAGACGGCAAAGTTTCTATAAACAATCCGCTAAAAGATTATGACGGTGTGTCAGTAGAAGAAAATTCTGACCCTGAAAACAAAAATCGAAATTTGACATTTAATGAAGATAAAATTGAAATTTCAAATATCAAAACAGAATCAGCTTTTGAAGAAAGTTATGATATTTATATTGGAGATTACAGTAGCGGAAAAGGATATGGCGATTATAGTCAACCTGCTGAAATTTCCGGTAAAGTCATTTTGAAAATTAAAGTTGTTGACTAAATGAAATAATAAAATTTTAAGGGACTTTAGTCCCTTTTGTTTTAAAAATTTTTAAAAGGTTATAATTAAATTGGTAAATATTATTACTAAAAAATTTTTAAGGAGTTGTTCTATGAGTAAACTTTTAAGTCCTATTAAAATAGGCAAAAATATATTTAAAAACAGAGTTGTTATGGCACCGATGTGTATGTTTCATAAAAAAACGGTTGGTGGAGTTTTAACTGTTGAACATTTTGATCATTATGTAGCCCGTGCATTGGGAGGTGTTTCGGGAATTATCGTAGAGGCTACAATGATTAATGAAACAGGTGGAATAAGAAAGGTAGATTTAGGACTTTATAACGAAAAACAGCGTGATGAGTTCAAAAAGTTGGTAGATCGGGTTCATAATTATGACTGTAAAATAGGTATACAGTTAAGTCATGCGGGAAGAAAGGCGGACAGCACTTATGAAGAACTTGTAGCTCCAAGCGACATAGCTTTTGGAGATTATAGAGTACCCAAAAAACTTACGGTAGAAGAAATAAAGAAATTAGTTGAACAGTTTACGAAAAGTGCAGTATTAGCTAAAGAGGCAGGGTTTGATTTTATAGAAATTCACGGAGCGCACGGATATTTAATCAGCCAGTTTTTATCTCCTTTATCTAATAAAAGACAAGATGAGTACGGCGGAAATTTGGAAAACAGATACAGATTTTTAAAAGAAATTTTAACTTCTGTAAAAGAGAATGTAGATATTGACATTCATATCAGAATCTCGGCAAATGAGTATGATAAATCCGGAAACGATATTTATGATATAATTCAAATATTAAAATGGGCAAAAGATGACGGAGTAGTTTTTAACAGTATTTCAAGTGGAGGAATTGTTCCGTCTAATATTGAAACTTATTCAGCTTATCAGGCTGAACTCAGTCGTGAAATTTCAAAAGAAGGTCTTTTATGCTCTGCAGTCGGGTTATTGGATGATTACGGGTTATGTGAGTATCTTTTACAAAGTAATGCTTGCTCAATGATTTATCAGGGAAGAGCGTTGCTTAAAAATCCAAATTGGACTTTGAATGCTGTAAAATATTTTGACGAAAAAGAAAATTTTGAAATTCCGATTGATTCATACGGTGTGATATTGTAAATGTAGTCTGTTAAAATGAAATATTTTTGTATTAAAATAATATTTTATTTGTGAATATTAAATAAATTGCAATAAAGCGATTGAGATTAAAATCTTAATCGCTTTATTATTTATATAAAAAGTTTATATATTTTTTAACATTTATAAAATTAATAGTAAATTAAATTTAGCTTAATTACTGTTTTTAATTTGAAATTTAAAATTATATGAACAAATGTAATGTAACTTATTTACATTTTTGATAATATTTTTTTATGTATATTAATATTATTTGACAATTATTCAAAAAAAATATATAATTACAATATAATTAAGTATATTTTAGGAGAGTTTATGATTTATTTAGATAATGCAGCGACTACAAAAGTTAAACCTAAAGAGGTTGTTGATGCTGTGGTTTTTGCTTTAACTAATTTTGGCAATTCTTCTCGTGGAGTTTATGGAGAGAGCTTATCTGCTGACAGAGTTATCTACGAAACGAGAAAGAAATTAGCTAAGATGTTTAATGTCGGAAATGCTCGTCAAGTTGCTTTTTCAAAAAATTCAACAGAGAGTTTAAATATTGCGATTAATGGACTGACAGATGAAAAATCTCATATCATAACTTCTGTTATGGAGCATAATTCAGTTTTAAGACCTTTAAACTATATGAAATTAAAAGGTGCAGAAGTTGATTATGTTCCTGTTAATGAATATGGAGTTTTGAAAAAAGAACTTATTGAAAAGATGATAAAAAATAACACAAGGGCAGTAATTTTGACTCATGCATCAAATGTTACGGGAAATATAAATGATTTAAAATTTGTCGGAGATGTTTGTAAAAGAAATAATTTGCTTTTTATTGTTGATGCGTCTCAAACGGCAGGAGCTTTTGATATAGATATGAAAGAAATGAATATAGATGTTTTGTGTTTTACAGGGCATAAATCTTTGTATGCACCTCAAGGCGTAGGAGTGCTTTGTGTCAAAGAAAATATTTATATTAAACCATTGTTGGTAGGAGGAAGCGGAACTCACAGTTATGATGAGTTTCAACCGGATAAGATGCCTACAAGACTTGAAGCCGGAACTTTAAATTCACATTGTATCGCAGGGCTTAATGCAAGTATTGATTATATATTAAAAAAAGGTATGAGAAATTTGACCTTTAGTGCATTGGATTTAGCAAAATATTTTTATGATGAAATAAGAACGATTGATGCAATAAAAATTTACGGAGATTTTAGTAATTGGTATAGAGCTCCTATTGTGGCTTTTAATATTTCTGATATGGATTCGTCGGAAGTTAGTAATATTCTTTCAACAAAGTATAATATTGCAACAAGACCGGGTGCACACTGTGCTCCGCTTATCCATAAATCGCTTGGAACCGTAAATCAGGGAATGGTCAGGTTTAGTTTTTCTCATACAAATACTTATGAGGAAGTAAAAGAGGCTATAAACGCAGTTAAAGATATAGTAAAAAATTTATAAGGAGGTAGTTTATATGCAATTTTTTAACAAAAAAAGCGGATTATTGACTTTAGGCATTATAGCAGGACTTGGTGCTGCACTTCTTGCCTTTAACGGAAATCCGAAAAATATGGCTTTTTGTATAGCATGTTTTATTAGAGACACTGCGGGTGCAATGAAATTTCATCAAGCAGAAGTTGTACAATATGTTAGACCGGAAGTTATAGGTATTATTTTAGGTGCATTTTTGATTTCATTATTTACGAGGGAATACCGATCAACAGCAGGTTCTTCTCCGGTTATCAGATTTTTTCTCGGAGTTATAATGATGGTTTGTGCTTTGGTGTTCTTAGGTTGTCCTTTGAGAATGATTTTAAGAATGTCAGCGGGAGATATCAGTTCTTACATAGGTTTGATAGGATTTGTATGTGGTATCGCTACAGGAGCTTTCTTCTTGAAGAAAGGATTTAGTCTTGGAAGATCTTATACAATAAAAAAAGAAAACGGATATATGTTACCTTTAGTTGTGGCAATTTTATTTGTTTTAGTTTTAGCTGTTCCGAGTCTTTTTGCTTTTAGTCAAAAAGGGCCTGGAAGTATGCACGCACCTGCTTTAATGGCATTGGCCGTTGGGTTGGTATTTGGTGTTATTGCACAAAAGAGCAGAATGTGTTTTGCAGGTTCAATAAGAGATATTATTCTTTTAAAAGATTTCAGATTATTCTGTGTAATAGCGGGAATTTTTGTTGTTATGTTGGGATATAACATTGCTACAAATAATTTTAAATTTGTTGCTTTCGGACCTATAGCTCATGCTCAAACACTATGGAATATTTTGTCAATGTATGCAGTTGGATTTGCTGCGGTTTTACTTGGCGGATGCCCTTTAAGACAATTAGTTCTTGCAGGAACAGGTTCATCAGACTCAGTTGTAACTGTTCTTGGTATGTTTGTTGGGGCAGCTCTTGCACATAACTTTAAACTTGCTGCAAGTGCAGCAAGCGCTGCTACTGCAGATAAAGCTGCTGTTGCCGGAGGTCCGGGAATTAACGGACAAATTTTTGTTATCGCATCAATAATTATTTTGTTTGTAATTGCATTTTGCGGACTTAAAAAAGCAGAAAAATAATAAAATTTTGAATTAAAAATTTTTAAAACAAAATATGCCGAAATCATCGTACATTAAGGAGATTATTATGAAAGAATTAGACGTTAGAGGATTATCTTGTCCGGAACCGGTTTTAATTTTACAAGATGCTCTTAAAAATAATAAAAATGAAAGTTATAAAGTTCTCGCAAATGAAGCACATGTTGTAAAAAACATTACTCATTTTGCTAAAAGTCAAGGAAAAGAAGTTTCTGTTAAAGAAGTTGGCTTGGAATATGAACTTATTGTTAAATAGCCTATGAAAGATAAAAAGCTGTATGTAACTTTTTATACTTCTGCAGAGGCTATGGCTACTGAAAGTGTGTGTAAAGAGCATAAACTTGAAGGTAGACTTGTTCCTGTACCGAGAGTTTTGTCAGCAGGTTGTGGGATTGCATTTGAATGCAATCCCATTTTAAAAGACAAACTTATTTCTATTTTGGAAAGAGAAGACATTGAATGGGAAGAATGTAGAGAAATATAGGGGGAAATATGAAAAAAAACTTGAAATTAGCTTTTTTGACGGCGTTTTGTTTGGTGGTAACAGCATGCGGTAAAAAAGAACAAATGACTCAAACGACAAAACCTGAAACAAAAACCACAAAAGCGGTTAATGAATTAAATTACGGAATAACTTCGTCACCTGAAGGAAAGTTTAATCCTTTATTTGCAAATACACAATATGATACAAATGTAAATAAGTTGGTTTATGATTCTCTTTTAAAGTTAAATTCTAAAATAGAGTTAGAGCCTTCAATGGCTGAAAAATATGAAATTTCAGAAGATGGAAAAAAAGTTGTATTCACTTTAAGAGACGGGTTAAAATTTCATGACGGAAAGCCTGTTACATCAAAGGACGTTAAATTTACATTATCTGCTTTGGCAAGTCCTGATTATGAGGGAGATTTGCAAAGTTATGTTCAGTCTATAGTTGGATTTAAAGAAATTCAAATGGGAACTGAAAACAATTTAAAAGGTGTTGTTTGTCCTAATGATAAAACGGTAGAAATAAATTTTGAAACACCTTATTCTCCTGTTTTGATTAATATAGGAACATTGGGAATTTTACCTTCTCACATTTGGGAAAACATTGAGATTAAAAAATGGTCTGAAGGTAATGATTTTATAACAAAGCCTATAGGTTCGGGTCCGTATAAATTGGAAGAATTTAAAATCGGGGAGTTTGCAAAACTTGTTTCGAATGAAGATTATTTTAACGGAGCTCCTAAACTTAAAACTTTTACTTTTAAAGTTATAAAAGAAGAAACGGTAAGTGCCGAACTTTTAAACGGAAGTATAGATTTAGTTGACTTATCTTCTGTTAAATCTGATGAAGAAAAAACTTTAAAAGACGGTGGCGTTGAAGTTAAAAAATATCCTAATTCAAAAATGCAGTATATGGGATTTAATCTTAGAGATGAAAGACTTAAAGATGTAAATTTAAGAACAGCATTCGCTTACGGAATTGACAGGGAGTCAATAGTTAAAGGGCTTTTGGAAGGAAACGGTGTAGTTATAAATACTCCGATGGTTCCGACTTTGTGGTCTTATCCTAAGACAGACTTAATTGAGTATAAATTTGATGAATCAAAAGCGAAAGAATATTTGAAAAAAGCAGGATATGAAGATACAAACGGAAATGGAGTAGTTGATAAAGACGCAAAAGATTTAGAACTTACTTTGACTGTTCCGACAGGGGATACTGTCAGAGAAAAAACCGCAACTGTAATTCAAGAAAATTTATCTAAAATCGGAGTGAAAATTAATTTAGAAATGCTTGAATTTAAAGCTACTATGGGGAAAGTGGTTGGTAATCACGAATTTGAATTGTATTTGATGGGAAATACTCTTGATGCTGATCCGGACCCTACTCCAAACTGGTATTCAACTCAAGCATCCGACGAAAAAGGTGTGTTTGGTTGGAATATTGCAGGATTTAAATCAGAAGAAGCCGATAAGTTGATGGACGAAAACAGAAAAGCTACAAAACAAGAAGAAAGAGCAAAAATTCTTAATGAATTCGGTAAACTTTTAAACAAAGAATTACCGTGGATTCCTCTATATGCATCAGATATAGTTAAGGTGTATAATAAAGGTTTAAAAAATTATGAACCTAACACATTTGTAGATTTTTATAATGTTGAAAAATGGGAGTTGGAAAAATAATTTTCCGATTTGTAAATATTAAAATGGGGAGGGTTTCTCCCCTTTTTGTTTAAATATAATATTAAATTTTAAGATGTAAATTTTGTAATTTAATATTATATTTAGCGGGAGATTAGGGATATGAATAAATTTATTCTAAAAAGAATAGGGATATCTGTTATAATTTTATTTGGGATTTGTATTTTTATGTTTGTAATTTTACAATTTTCTCCGGGAAATCCGTATATGGATTCTATGAAAGTTGGAATGACTCCGATGCAAATTGAAAATATGTTAATTAAAAAAGGTTATTATGATCCCTTGTATATAAAGTTTTTTAAGTGGTTAAACAGTGCTTTACATTTTGATTTCGGTTATTCTATAAAATATGGGCAAAGTGTAACGACTTTAATATTTCAGAAAATTCCAAATACAATTTTTTTAACTTTGCCTGCACTTGTTATTGCAATTTTTCTTTCGGTTAAGATTGGAATATTTTCCGTGTATCGTGGAGGTGTTTTTGACAAGGCGGTAGATTTTGTAAGTAGTGTAGGAATTTCAATGCCGACTTTTTTGTTAGCTATATTTTTTATAAGGTGGCTTTCTTTTGAAAATCCGATTTTTCCTGTTTCGGGAAGCGGAAGTGTTGATGAAAAAGAGGGAATATTATATTTTTTTAACAAAATTTATCATGCCGTATTGCCTATACTTGTACTTAGTTTGATTCAATTTTCATCTTTGGTCAGGTATGTCAGGGCGTTTATGCTCTCAATTAAGGATGAAGGCTACATAATAACGTATCAAGGTTTTGGAATGACTAAATACCAAGTTTATAAAAAAATAGGGTTTAGAAATATTTTGCCACGACTTTTTACGATGATTTTTATGGAAGTTCCGAATTTAATTTCCGGCGCACTTATTACAGAAAGTATTTTTGTATGGTCGGGACTTGGTAAATTAAATTATGATGCCGTATTTTCAAGGGACTATCCTTTGATTATGGGGATTATTTTTGTGATATCGCTTATAGTTTTAATATCAAATTTGCTTTCGGATATTTTGAATTTTTATTTGGACAAGAGGATAGGTATTTAATATGAAATTTAAATTAGTTTTAGGAAGTTCAATTCTTTTTGCAATTTTACTTTTTGTTTTTGTTACACCTTATGTTTATCAAAAAAATCCTAATTCAGTAAATTTAACTGCTGTCGAAAAAAGTCCGTCAAAAGAAAATCCTTTAGGAACAGATGAAACGGGAAGAGATGTTTTGGCAAGACTTATGGTCGGAGGAAAAGTTTCAATTACTGTCGGAGTAGTTACAAGCATAGTAAAACTTTTTATTTCATTAATATTAGGATTTACAGCAGGATTTTTTAAAAAAATAGACAGTATCATAATGAGACTTTGTGATATTTTTATGTGTTTTCCATTTTATGTACTTGCGATATCATTTTCAGCATTTGTGGGACCTTCTTTAAAAAATTTGATAATTTTGATATCATTTTTTACATTTGCACCTTCTACAAGGCTGATAAGAACAGAGATAAAAACATTAAAAGATAAAGAGTTTATACAAATTTTAAAAATAAACGGAGAAAAGAATTTTAAAATTTTAATTAATCATATAATTCCAAATTTAAAAAATACAATTCTTGTAATTTTTACAACTTCGGTAGCTACAGGGATTTTAATGGAGTCTTCTCTTTCGTTTTTCGGACTTGGGGTAAAAGAACCTATGTCAAGTTGGGGATCTATGCTTTCTGTTGCACTTAATGTTTTAAACATCCAAAAAAAATGGTGGATGTGGTTGCCGGCAGGAGTTTTGGTATTGACATTGGTGTTTTCTATAAATTTGATAGGAGAGGGACTTAGTGATGATAGAGGTAAATGATTTGACGATAAGTACAGAGACAAAAACTTTAGTAAAAAATGTAAGTTTTAGTTTAGGCGAAAACGAAAGTCTTGGAATAATAGGGAAGTCCGGTTCCGGAAAAAGTTTAACAGCTTTAGCAATAATGGGGCTTTTAGATAGAAAAGTTTTTAGTGTTAAAGGTAATATAAAATTTTTTGGACAAAATTTATTTGAATTAAGTGAAAAAGACTTGGTAAATGTAAGACTTTCAAAAATAGCATTTGTTTATCAAAATCCTTTTAATACATTTTCTCCGGTCGAAAAAATTAATAAACAAATAAATAGGATATATAAAATAAAAAAAATAAAGAGAGATAATGATAAAATTAAAGAACTTTTAAAAGAGGTTTCATTAAATGAAAGTTATCTTAACAAATATCCATATGAACTTTCAGGGGGAGAACTTCAAAGACTCGTTATCTTAACATCACTTTTATTCAATCCAATGCTTTTGATTTGTGATGAACCGACAACTTCTTTGGATGAAGAAACAGGGATCAGGATAATTGAACTTTTAAATAAAATAAGGGTTAAAAATAAACTCGCTCTTATATTTATAACACATGATTTAAGTATTGTTGATAAAATAAGTCAAAAACTTATTATTATGAATGACGGAGAAATTATAGAAAGAGGAAAAACTTTTGATATTTTGGAAAATCCTAAGTCGGATTATACAAAAAAGTTACTCGTTTTTTCAAAATTAGGTGATTAAATGTTAGAAATTAAAGATTTAACTGTAAAGTATGATGAAATTATTTTAGAAAATATAAATTTGAGGTTAGAAAATAAAATTTACGGACTTCAAGGTGTTTCCGGTTCCGGAAAGAGCAGTTTTATAAAGGCGATACTCGGACTTATAAATTACAAAGGGGAAATTTTATTTGACGGGGAAATTTTAAAAAACACAAGAGGGTTTCAAATTGTGTTTCAAAATCCTTTTAATTCTTTTGATCCTAAAAGAACGATAGAATTTTCCATTTTGGAGATTATGAAAATAAATAAAAGTAATTTGAATGTAGAAGAAATTCTCAAAGTTTGTGATATTGAAATGAGTTTTTTAAAAAAGTATCCACACGAATTGTCAGGAGGAGAACTTCAGAGAATGTCCATAGCAAGAGCTTTACTTTCTAATCCTAAAGTTATATTTTTTGATGAGCCAACCTCTGCACTTGACGTTGAAAATCAAAAAAATATTTTGGATTTGATAAAAAAAATAAAAGATAAATTGATAATTTTTATATCTCATGATAAAAAAGTTATAAATTACATTTCAGATGAGAAATTATTTTTAAATAAAGAAAGTAAGAAAATAGAAAAAATTTGAGGTAATTATGAAAGACTATTTAAAAAAAGTGGAAGATGAGTGTATAAGTTGTGGGGCTTGTACTAAAAAATGTTTATTTTTAAGCAAATATAAAATGGATTTAAAAACATTTGCTCATTCTCCAAAACTTGCAAAAAGTTGTTTTATGTGTGACAGTTGTCTTAGGGCGTGTCCGTTGGATTTGGACGGGGCAAAGGTTGCAATTTCACACAGAGAGGATTTAAATGATTATAAGACAGTAAAGTTTATGAAATCTCCGTATAAATTCAGAAATAATTCAAAAGCTCAAACAAAAGATATTTTAATGTTCGGTTGCTCGTTTCCTGCACATTACCCGAAAACTACCAAACATCTTATAGAACTTTTTGAAGGGAAAATGGATTTTTCGATAGATTGTTGCGGAAAACCGTTAGAGGACAGCGGGCTTATAAAAGATTTTGAAAAAAATCTTTACAGATTAACAAAAATGTATAAGTCAAAGGGAGTTAAAAGAATAGTTACAGTATGTCCTAATTGTTTTTACTTTTTTAAGGAAAAACTTGATTTTGAGGTAATTTCTGTATATCAAAAACTTAAAGAGGAAAATTTATTTGAAAGTATTGATGAAGTCGCTGAGATATTTATGCCTTGTCCGGATAAAAAAGATAAAATTTTATTAAATCAAGTGAAAGAATTTGTACCAAACGGAAAGGTAAAATTTAAAAAAGTTATGTGTTGTGGAATGGGTGGAGGAGCTAAAAGTGTAGAGAAAGATTTAAGTGATATGATGATGAATCAGATAAAAAATGAAGTTACCGAAAATATATATACATATTGTGCAAGTTGTTCTTTAAGTTTTAAAAGAGCCAATATAAAAAACGTAAAACATATACTAAGTGAAATTTTACATATAAATGAAACTGTTGATGATTCGTATCTTAAAAATTCTATAAGACTAAAATACTATAAAATCGGAAGAAAATAAAAATATTGCTTTGTTAAAGTTTTGTTCAAAAAGTTTTGTTCAAAACGGCGTGAAGTGATATTATTATGTCGTGAATTGTTGTTAAACATTTTGTGTTTAGTTGGTATAATTTTTTTAAAGTTTTACGATAAAGGATAAATTAGATGAAAGTAATATTATTAACCGTAGCAAGTAGCGGTATTGGAAAATAAACAGTTGAATTTTTAGCTAAGGAAGGTCATAAAGTATATGCAGGAGTAAGAAGAGTTGCGGAAATGGACTCTTTAAAGATGTTTGGAGTTGTTCCTATGGAATTGGACGTTACAAATGAAGAGTCGAAAAATTGCTGACAGAATAAGAAAACAATATAAAGTTAATATGATGTCAAACTCAATTATTGTTTCAAAAGTTGTAAACAGTTACATACCTAAACCAAGATACTTAACCGGATTTATGGCAAAACCTTTCGTGTTTTTACATACAATTTTACCGACAAAATTATTTGATTATATAATGTTGAATTATTGCAAAAGGTTAATCAATATTTTTCGGTGATGTTTTTAATTTGTGTAATAATTGTTCTGTTCAAATAACTTTGTTTTTGATATAATTTGGTTGAGGTGAATTTATGAAGATTTTGATAGTTGAAGATGATGATAATATATTTGATATTTTAAAAGATGAGCTTTTGTCTTGGGGGTATGAAGTCAGAGGAATTTCAAAATTTAATCAAATTACAGATGAATTTTTAGATTTTAAGCCACATTTGGTGTTAATGGATATTGTACTTCCATATAATAACGGTTATTTTTGGTGTCAGGAAATTAGAAAACTTTCTAATGTTCCTATTATATTTATATCCTCGAAAAGTGAAAATATGGATATAGTTATGGGGATACAATTTGGAGGAGATGATTATATTACCAAACCTTTGGATTTGAATGTTACATCTGCAAAAATAAAAGCGGTTTTGAGAAGAAGTTATGACTTTGTGGGAGAAAATAACATCTTAACTTTTAATAATGTTTATTTATATTTTGATGAAAATAAGATAAAGTTTAAAGATGAGCAGATAGATTTGACTAATACCGAAAATATAATTTCACAAATGCTTTTTAAAGCAAAGGGTTGTGTTGTATCAAGAGAGTCTATAATGGAAAAATGTTGGCATGGGGACGATTATATTGATGACAACACTTTGGCTGTCAATATAACAAGACTTCGAAAAAAATTATCGTCAATAGGATTAACCGACTTTATTAAAACAAAAAAAAGTAAAGGGTATTACTTGGACAAGGAGTTTTCATGGAAAAAATAAAAAGATATTTTATAAAAATTTTGCCGATTTCTTGTAGTGTAATTATTATTCTTTCAGTATTCTATATGGTTTTTTATTTGGCAAATTTAGATATGATTATATTTAAATTTGCATTTCAAGTGGTTTTGTTGCTTTTTATTATTTATCTGATTTTGGAAATTTTCAGTTTTAAGAAAACGGAAAATTTAAGAACATTAATTGATGAAATTAAAGCGGAGAATTTATCTTTAAAAAATAAATTTTTAGAAGACAAAAATACCACACAAGAATATTTTTTGATGTGGATACATCAAATTAAAACGCCGATAACTTCAGCAAAATTAATTTCGCAATGTGATGAAAGTGAAAATATGAAAAAAATCAGAAGAGAACTGTTTTTTATAGAAGATTATACAAATATGGCTCTTAACTATTTGAAAATGAATACATTTGATACAGATATGTATATTACAAAAGTTGTTTTAGACGATGTTATAAAATTGCAACTAAGGAAGTATTCAATATTTTTTATTTCAAATGGAATCTCTTTGAAATACAAACCGATAAAGCATACGGTAATAACAGATTCGAAGTGGTTTTCGGTTGTTTTAGAACAGATTTTATCAAATGCTTTAAAATATACTAAAAACGGAGAAATAACGATAATTTTTGATAAAGTCGAAAGTTGTTTGGAAATAAAAGATACCGGAATCGGAATAAAAAGTTCCGATTTGCCAAAAATATTTGACAGAGGATACTCCGGATTTAACGGGAAGTTAAACCAAAAATCTACAGGGATAGGGTTGTTTTTAGTAAAACAAATCACTGAAAAATTAGGACAAAAAATAGAAATAGAATCAGAGTTGAATGTCGGAACTGTTGTGAAAATATATTTTCCTACAGAATACAATACTGAAATATGAATTTAAATGCAAAATTTAAGGTTTGAGAAAAATTCTCAGACTTTTTTGTTTGCCAAGAAAAAATGAAAAATTTTCATAAAATATTGCTTTTTGAATCTTTTTGAGGTATAATATAAGTCAAATAAGTATATTTTTGTATAAAATTTTATTTTATACTTAATAAAGTCGGTATATTTGTTTGAGTTTATATTATACATTATTAATTATAAATTTAATAATAAATTTTTATTGATATGTAAAATCTTGGAGAATTAAAGGTATGAAAAATATTAGAAAATCAATTTTTATAAGGATTATGTCCTTATTTTTAATTTTATCATTTATATTTCCTGTTGTGGAGAGTATGAAATTTAATTTTATAAATTTTAAAACTGATGCAGAGGAAACTGTTGTAACAAATCTTGATAATGTTTATGGTATTACTTATGCCAATATAGATACATTTGGTTACTATGAATATAGCACGGGTAAATTTGGTTATAATGAGTACGGTGCGGGAATGGACATAAAATTTAAACTTCCAAAAGAAGCAAAAGAGGGAGATTATTTTACTTTAAATTACGGTGATCAACTGTTATTAAATAAGATGCCGATGTATGCGGATAATGAAGAAGTTCCGTATGCTTCATTGGATAGTCAGCCGAATAGGTATAATAATAGACATGACAATATATTTTTTGTTGTAAAAACCAGAGGAGATGCACTTAACCCTTACGGTGTGCCACTGTTGAACGTGTATTATACAAAAAAAGGAGAGTTGACGTTTGTCGTTCAAAAATATGCAAATGATAAAGGTGTTATAGAAGGAGATGCAATAATAGGTGAGATTATGAATGATCCTTTTAATGCTGATTCTCCTCTTAATAAAAGATTTAATGCAATTACAGACGGTAATGGCAGACATGTAAGAAAAGGTAAAAAACAATGGGGATGGGATGTTGATGATTTAGAAACACAGTTGTCTAAGTATTATTTTTTTACCGGATTTAGACCTAATAACTTGCTTATGCGAGTTCAGGCAGGAGCCACTTTGATGAACAACCATAGAGCATTCATAGGAAGAGATATAACTTACACATCTAAGTATATGAATGCAAATCCGGTCAAATTAGATGATGCCAATGGCGATCCGAATAAGGCAGGAATGTTCGTAAATTATGAAACGGAGTTGTTTAACTATTGGGGAGGAGGTAATGTAACTTCATTTGGTAAGGAGCATTTGTATCCTCATTATGAAGATAGAGAGTACATATATTATCATTTTATTTATCAAGCAAATAAAGGAGCAACAGATTCAACTGCGGGAAGAAATGTAAAGATATATCCTATAGATAATACTCTTGATATTGAAGAGATTAAATTATATAAAGGGTTCGATAGTAACGGAAGTCTTGATTTTACTAACTCCACTCCAAATTCAATAGTTCCCCCTATGGCATATTACGACACCGGACAAACTGTTCAAGGGTTAGCTTTTGCGAAGCAGGGTGACGGCTCTTGGTATGCAAACTTTAATTGGCATCAACATCAAACTTATTTTGGAGTTCTTAGAGCCAGAAAGAAAACTCCTTCTACATTTGAAGGAAAAGATGCCTACAAAATAGGAATGTGGAGTTATACGGGGACAAAACAGCGTACTCATGACGATTATTATATACCTACTTCAGGTTTTGGTTATGGTCTTGCCGATCCGGTAACTCCAAAAGATTCAATCGGTTTCTTTAAAATAAAAAAAACAGACCCGAATAAAAATACAGTTAATCCTATATATGATATTAAAGACGGTAAAATTCAATATGTTGATACTTATGGCAATATATTTACTTATGATGAATCAAAAAAAGTTTACGTAAATCAAAACGGAAGAACTGTTTCTCAAGTTAAGGATCAAGATAATAATTTAATCTTTGAGGACAATCTTTTAAATCAATATACTCAGATTGTAAACGGAAACAATATTTCATACAAAGACAAAGACGGCAATATATATACAAAAATTGACGGCAAGGACGAGTGGAAAAGTCCAAGCGGAAAAATTTTCAAACCGACAAGACCTTTGCTTTTAGAAGATGAGGTTTCTGTAATTATAACAGATCACGGTAATGACACTACTGTTACTGACGAAGACGGAAATCCGCTTACAAAGATAGAAATGATTGATAAAAATAATTTTTCAATTATAACTAAATACGGAAACATACTTATGATTAAAATGGAAAACGGTCAAAGAACATTTTATAAATGGGATGGAGTTGCAAAAAGATTTATTAAGTCAGAGCATGTATTGCAACAAGGAAGTATTTACCATGTTACAAATCTTGGTTACAATCCTACACACGTTCGCCCTTTGCTCAAAAATTCATTTGTTTTTCGTATAACGGATACAACCGTAAATAATGTGTTTGAACATGGGATTGATGAATACGGTTATGTTGTTTTTCCAAGTTTGCTGGAAGGACATAATTATAAATTGGAAGAAGTTAGTGCACAAGTAGGATATATAAAGACTAATAAAACTTTCAATGTAAATGTAAAATCTAAAAATGAGATTATTATAACGGATTCAGACGGGAATCCTGTTACTAATAACACTGTACCGATGTCTATATTGGATTCGGAAAATTTGTTGTATGCAGTTGTTAATGATACGATTGGATTTGTCGTATCAAAACGTATAAAAGGAATTGAAAATACAGGACGTTACATAACAACCGAAATGGAGTTTAAATTATCCAAAATTGATGATGATACATTTTCACCTCAAGTAATAAAGCAAAATGCGAATGAAAATTTTGTTTTTACAGGACTTACAAAAGGGGAGTATCTTCTTGAAGAAACCAAAGCGCCCGCAGGTTATGTTATAGATAAGTCCGTTTATAAACTTATTGCAGATAATGACGGAAATATTCACTTTTTTAAATTATCAATTCCAAATACAACTTACACTTATGTGGAATCTCAAAAAACACTCATTAAACATGAACTGTTAAATCAGCATGCCGACGGAACAACAGACAATAATGCCATTGACGGAAGCATTTCCACTTCAGCTATTTGGCATCAAACGGATCCGGGAAATACTTTGAATGGATCCGGTGCCGGCGAATATGGAAATAATAACATAAGAGTCGGAACTTATGTTGGGCTGGACTTAGGAGAAGCAAAATTAATTCGTGAAATTAAATTTATGCAAGGTCAAGGAAATAATCATAATGACAGATTAGTAAAATTTGATATGGAGTATTCGGTTGATAACACAAACTGGAAGACATACAAATCCTATTCAAATGACAATACAAGTCAAGGCGATGTAAATGAAAACGGGTTGGCACTTTATGCAAGATATATAAGATTTGTAAATAAGGAACCTGTTTTGAACAAGTGGTTTTCCATAAAAGAAATAAGTGCAAAAGTTTATGAGAATATAAACAAAACTATAACTTTTAAGATGCAGGAAAATCTTAATGTTGATAAAAATATAGCTTTTGTCGGAAATATTCAAAACCCTTCATTGGTGTTGGAAAAAGTAGATGCCAATAAGAATGTGATAGTTAAAAATAATGATGGAAAAGATTACAATGCAAAATTTAAATTATATAAAGTTCCTGATGAAAAAGAAAGTATAACAGAAGAAGAACTTTCAAATTTTACACAAGTACAGGAATTTATATTAAATCAAGGAAAAACAGAACTTAAACAGTTTGCCGATAAACTCGGTCGTTATGCATTGGTAGAAACGGAAAGTCCAAACGGTTATTCTAAAGTAGAACCTATTTTGCTTGACCTTGTTGAAACACAACAGGATCATGGCGGAGGACTTATGAAAAACACAACCGCTTGGAAAATTGTAGGAAATTCGACGCAAGTAGGAAACTCAAGTTCTACAACAACCGACGGCTATCCTATTTACACAGGAACTGCAGAAAATAATAAAGTTTTTGTTGATTATAGTGAACTTGCTACAAATAAGATTACTTTGAAGGTTAAAAATGAAAAAGACTCTAAAAAAATAAAAATAAAAATCAGAAAAATTGATAAAGATAAAAATCCGATAATTATAAGAGACGGTAATAAATCTCCAAGATTTATGATAACAAAAGATCCGAACGCAACTGATGAATCAGGAGCATATAATGGTCAATTTGCAAATTTAAATTCTGAAGACGGAAGTTTTACTTTTGACAATATGACAAATAAATTTGAAAAAGGCTTATATTACTTAAGAGAGTTAAGGGCTCCGTCAGGATATATATTGTTGGATAAGTCTATACCTTTTTATATAGACGAAAACGGGAATGTTATAATACCGGCAAAATTGAAAGAAGGAACAACTGATAAATATATAGAGGACGAAAATTTTTCATTAAAAAATAAGATCAATGTTGTACAGGCAGGAGAAACTGAAACAGTTCAAATAGAAGTAGTAAATGATAAAGCATTATATCCGAAAGCGGGAGGCTACGGTGCATTAAAATATGTTTTGATAGGTAGTTTATTTATGTGTTTGTCAACTGCTGTCGTTATAAAGAAAAAATATTATGACAAATAAAAAAATGGCTGATTTGCACTACACTAAAATCTTTAACATAAGAATTGGTGTAGTGCATTTGATGCCATTTTTTTATTATCTATGTTTATATATCATATTTATCCGTTTTTAAGTAATAAATTTTATACTGTTATTCACAAATGGTCTGATTCCTGTAAAGTAAAAATTCTGCCGAAATTTCGTTTTGGAACTTTAAGAAATGAAAACTTTTTGCTTAGTTTTCGATTAAAAAATCCATAAATACTTTATGTATAGCATATTGTACTTATGGATTTTTAATTTTTTATTTATATAAATTTGCTTGGGAGTTGAACATTTTTTTATATTTTGGAATTTTCATTAAATTTTTATGTGTAGAAAATCCAACGATTTTACCGTCTTCCAAATAGATTATTCTATCGGCATATTTTAAACTTGCCATTCTGTGAGTAACCATGATACAAGTTTTATCTTTGGAAAAATGTTTAAATGTCTCATAAAAGAAGTCTTCTTCGATAGGATCTATTGCAGAAGTGGGTTCATCTAAACACAAAATTTTTGCATTGTTTTTATATAAACATCGTAATATAGCGATTCTTTGCCATTGTCCTATAGAAATGTCAGTTCCGTTAAAATCTTTTGAAAGCATTGTATATATTCCTTTAGCATATATATCTTTATCAAATTTAAAATTTATTTTTTTCATAACATTTAAAACTTTTTTCTTGGAACTATTATCTGAATATTCTTCTGATATTGAAATGTTTGTAAATAAATCCAATTTATACTTTTTAAAGTTTTGAAATAAGGAAGATATACTATCGGTTTTATATTCCTTTGAAGAATAATTGTCAGTAAGGTCTTGAAATTTTACAGAACCATCAGTAGGAATATATAATCCTTGAATTAATTTTGTAAGTGTTGTTTTTCCTGAACCGTTTTTACCTACTATTGCTATGAATTCTCCCTTTTTTATGCTTAAATTAATATTTTTTAAAGTCATATTTGAGCTTTTTGGATATTTAAAACATACATTTTCTAATGTTATTGAAGGTGCGGATTTTAAACTGATAATTTTTCTATATTCTTTTTCGGTTTTCATGTATATGATAAACGCTTTGGAATTACCATAATTTTTAGAAATATTAGGTAATGCATACCCTATAAATTCATCAATCATGGATTTTAATAATTCCATAGAAATAATTATAGATGACATAGAATAAACACTTATTTGTTTGTTGTAAGCATAAAAAAATAAAATGGATATTGAAAAAATATAAGACAGAGTAAAAATTAATTTGAAAATAAGTTCTACACGTACAGATTTTAAAGTGTAGTTATATTCTATATTGTTTAACTCTTTTATTGAGTCCTTATACTTTTTCATAAAGAAATTCGTTAAATACTTTATTCTTGTTTCTTTGTGGCATTCAGTACCGACCATTGCATTAAAATAATTTTGAATTTTTCTGTCTGTTTTAGATTTAACAGTATTTGTTTTGTCAGACAGTTTGTAGTTATAAGTATGAATTAATATAGCCGGAATTGACAGTAAAATAGGTATGATTACTAATTCTTTTTTTAAATTTACAAGATATGCTATTACAATAATAAAATATACCAAATACACTATCATTGCATCGAACAATGACATTATATAACTTAAAAAATAATTTATTCCGTTTTTTATTTCCGTTTGTTCATTTAAAAAATTTACAGATTGGAAATTAATAGGTTCTTCTTTTGATAATTTTTTATAATACATTTCTTTAATGTAAATCAGCGATTCTTCTTCAAACACTTTGCAAATATATGTAAAATAACTGTTTATAACGGGATTTAATAAAATGATTCCTGCAAAAATTAAAACATATAAACTAAATTTAAAAACAGATAAATTGCCACTTAGGTACATTGATATGCCGTGAAAAAATTTATCAATGATTTTTACTTGAAATCCCAATATCAAAGCTAAAGCTAAATTACAGGATATTAACTTGATAAAATCCGATTTGTTTTTAAAAACTGTTTTAAATAATAAATTATTCATAGTTGTACCACTCCTTTTGCTTTTTATACATTTTATAGAAAAATCCTTTTTTAGAAATCAATTCTTCAAATGTTCCGGTTTCAACTATTTTTGTGTTATCTATAACTATAATCTCATCGAGTGTTTTTAAACTTCCCAATTTATGACTTATAATTAAAGAAATTTTATTTTTATTTTTTTTAATTAAGTTGTTTAATATTTTTATTTCGGATTCTGCATCAATTTTTGAAGTGGGTTCATCAAATATGTTCAAAGATTTGCTGTTATACATACATCTGGCTATAGCCAGTCTTTGCCATTCTCCACCTGAAAAGTCTTGAGATTTTCCGGATTTTTTTCCTAATACCGTATCAATACCAAAAGTTAGACTATTTATTTTTTCTGTAAGAGCGGTATATTTTAAAACTTTTTTGAACAACAAATCATCATAACTTTTTTCTAAAATTATATTTTCTTTTATACTTATTCCATACTCGGCAAAATCTTGGAAAACTGATGAAATATTTTTTCTTATAGATTCTTTTTTATATAATTTTATGTTTTTTTGGTTTAAAAGAATTTCTCCGGAATAATTTTCATACAATCTTAATATTAATTTAATGACAGTGGATTTTCCTGCGCCGTTAATTCCGACAATTCCATAATTTTTCCCTTTTTCTAACTTCAGATTTATGTTGTTTAATATAATTTTATCAGAGTTAGGATATTTAAAAGTTACATTTTTAAATTCTATTGAATAAATATCACTTACAGAGTATTTACCTGAATCTTTATCATTAGTTAAAAGAATTATTTCATTTATATTATTAAAAAATTCATTTGTTTTTGAAAGTTCCTTTATATTATTCGGAATACTCCATGAAAGTGTAGGAATTAACACTATTATCGAATTTGCAAAAGCGATATATAATCCTATGGACATACTGTTATTTTTAAGTGGTAAAATTAATAGGATTATTATTACAATCAATAAATTTGTTGAAAAAAAACCGGCTTTCAATGAAGTTAACAACCAATACTTTTTTGATTTTAACATGATGTTGAAAGCTAAAAATGATTCACTTAAGAACTTAGGCAGTATATTATTATATGTTTGAAAAATTTCTCGTTCTTCGGAATATTCTTTTAAAGTCAAAATTTCTTCAAGATAGTTTGCGAATCTTTTGCTCTTTTGAGCTTTGAAATCTTCTTTATATTCTCTTTTTCCACCAATACGAGATACTAATACCAATAAAATTAATATTGCTAAAAACAGTATCCCTAAGTATATAGATATTTTAGAAATCATAAAAATAACAAATATTAATTGTAATATGTCAATTAATAAATTCATTATGTTTTTATAAAAGAAAAAAAATTCATCATAAGGTTTTTCTAAAAGTTTATCAAACGAATTTAAAAAATCAGAATTTTCCCAGTAAGTATACTCTTTGCTGAGTATTAAATTTAAAATATCGGATGAAATAGTTTCTGTTAGTCTGTTATGTACAATTTTATCCAAAATTTCTTGTATGGAAGGATACAAATTTTGAAAAATTATAACCGAAAAATAAAGCAAAGCTAAATATCTTATTTCATTTTCACTGCTGAAATTAGATATTGAATCTATTATTTTTGAAAATAAATTTATTTTTAAAGCCGGTATTACTGATAAAAAAACAGAAAAAATAATCAAAACAGAAAAAATAAAAGGATTAGTTTTAAAAATAAATTTTAAAACTTTTAAATTATTGATTTTTTTATCGAAAATATCCATAAAAACCTCCTAATATGGGCAACTGTTACAGTAATTATCTATTATAACCTGTAATTTATTAAAGTCGTTTTCAAATTATAATGTAAATTAAGTTAGCCGTATACAAAATATCTCAAATAGGTAAAACGGTAATTTAATCAAAAACTATTAATGGAACTTCAATGAAATTTATAGTAATTGTAACATAAAATATAAGTTTTTAACAAGAGATTTAATAAAATTAACTAAAAGTTGAACAAGTAATAGCAATAGAAAAATTGTCGGATTTTTATTAAAGTCATTAAATTATAGAATTCAAAATTAAAAGGTTTTTTTGCTGTTTAAAAAATTTCTTAAGGTAGATTTAAGATAAGATAAATAAATGAAATTAACAGATTTTTAGGATTTTTTTCTAATGTTTAAGAATTTATTTTTATGTGATTAAAATATTTTTGAAATTTTATAAAAATGTTTTTAAAAATTTATATAGTATGATATAATTAATGTGTTGTTTTAAATAACAAAAATTTGTTTTCTTAAGGAGGTGTTTTTTTGGGGAAAAGAATTTTTAGTTATATGAAGGAGCATAAATTTACATATTTGTTAGTTACAATATTTTTATTGTTAGACTATGGATTGGCAATTGTGCCGACAAAAGTCATTCAACATATAGTTGATGAGATTTCAAGAGCCACTTTAACACAAACTAAAGCAATATTTCTTTTATTTGTAGTTTTACTTGTTGCCGTTGTTTGTTATATTTCAGCATATTTTTGGGTTAGCAGACTGTGGGGACGTCAAACGATATTTAAAAGAGAACTTAGAGATGAAATGTTTGAAAAAATAGTGAATATGAGAATTCCGTTTTTTGAAAAGTTTCGCTCCGGAGATATGCTTACTCGCTTTACAACTGATGTTAGAGAATTTTCGGAACTTATCGGTATGGGTTCGATGAGCCTTTTGATGTCAGTTTCTACCATTCTGTTTGTGATTCCTTCTATGTTATCTATTTCTGTTTATTTGTCAATATTTTCAGTTATCCCGATTATAATTTTTGGTATTATTATTACTTTATTAACTAAAAAGTTTGAAGATGCTATTGAAGAGCTTAGGGAATCTGTTGCTAACTTAGGCAATGAGGTTTTAGAGGTTGTCGATGGAATAAGAGTTACGAGAGCCTACGGTAATAAAAAGAATGCATTTAAAAAATTTAAGTTAAAAACAAGAGATCTTTCGAAAAAATCTGACAAAATTATATTTTACAGTGCTTTATTCGGAAGACTGGCAACTGTTTTTATCGGATGTAGTACGGCAATTATAATCGGTGTCGGAGGATTGTATGTACAAAGAGGACTTTTGACTATCGGAAGTCTTGCGGCGATGCAATTGTATGTTGTAATGTTGGTTGAACCTATGTGGATATTAAGTGAAATTATTGTTTATTATAAAACCGGAAAAATTTCTTACGGAAAGATTTCTGAAATTTTAACTGAAACTGATGATATGGAAGAAAACGGAGAAATTTCATTGGATGAAGTTTTTGATATTGAATTTAAAGATTATACTTTTAAATATTCAAATTCAGATAAAAATTCTCTTTCAAATATAAATTTGAAAATAAAAAAGGGAGCGACGGTTGGTGTAGTCGGAAAAACAGGAAGCGGTAAAACTACTTTTATAAGACAGTTTTTGCGTCAATATCCTGTAGGAAGCGGAGAATTTTTGATTAATGGAGTTGATATAAGAAAGTATGACAGAAAAACAATAGAGAAAAAATTAGGTTACGTACCTCAAGAGCATATTTTATTTTCAAGGACTGTCAAGGAGAATATAAGAGTAGGAAAAAATGATGCAACAGATGAAGATATTGCTGTTGCCATAGAAACAGCATCTTTTACTGAGGATCTTAAAAATATGCAAAAAGGAATAGATACTTTGATAGGTGAAAAAGGAGTTTCTATTTCAGGAGGACAAAAACAAAGAATTTCAATTGCACGTAGTCTTATCAAGGATCCTGAAATTTTAATTTTAGATGATTCGCTTTCGGCAGTTGATGCCAATACCGAAAGAAAAATTATAAGAAATATTCAAAAAGTAAGGCAAGGAAAGACAAACATAATTGTTACTCACAGACTTTCAGCCGTTAATCATGCTGATTGGATTATAGTTTTGGAAAACGGATTTATAGTTGAAGAGGGAAGTGCCGAAGATTTGATTAATAATAAAGGCTGGTACTTTGAACAGTATGAAAGACAACAGTTAAACGGAGGTGACCGTGATGAAGATAGTATTTAGACTTTTGAAAAAATTAGAAGTTGTAAAGACGATTTTTATTGTGGGAATTATACTTTTGATTATTTCTTCCTTAGGAAATGTTTTATCTCCTTTGATTATAAAAAGTACAATAGATAATGTTATTGCGCCTGTTACAAAGGGAGCACAGCTTGATGTTACACTTCTTTTAGTTAAGATTTTGACGTTTTTGTTTTTCATTATTTTGTCATCTGTTGTGAGCTACTTTGCAATTCGAATTTTAATGCACTGTGCAAATGTAGTAGCGGAAACAATAAGAAATGAGGCTTTTGAGGTTATGCAAAGTTTACCGGTTTCTTATTTTGACGATAAACCTGCAGGCAAAATTTCATCAAGAATTGTAAATGATGCCGAAACTCTTAGGAGAAATTTTTATGGAACTTTTGTTTCTCAAGTTTTTGTTCATATGTTTAATGTATTAATAACTTATGCAACAATATTTTACCTAAATATTTGGCTTGGAGTTCTTATGTTAGTTTTGATTCCGGTTTTTGTTTTTTGGCAAAAAATTTATGGGAAAAAAATCAGTAGTATGATGAAAAGTTTTTACGAAAGTCAAAGTGAAATAAATAGTCAAGTAAACGAAGTTATGAATGGAAGTACGATAATTCAACTTTTTGAGCAAGAAGATAATGCGAAGAATGATTTTCTTAAAACTTCTATGAAAATGCAAGAGGCAGAGCTTAGTATGTTGAAAGTTGATTCTACAATCTCTTGGTCGTTGGTTGAGTTTTTTCAAAGATTATTTTTGTTTTTGATACTTAGTTTTGTAACTTATGTATTTTTAGGCGGATATTTTGTGATTTCATCGGGCTTTATATTTTTAGTTATAGAATATACAATGAAAATTTTCAGTTCCTTAGGTATGCTTGTTAGACTTTTACCTGAAATGGGACGTTCTTTAGCTACCGGAGAAAGAGTTTTTGAACTTTTAGATGCAAAACTTGAAAGTGATAATGATGAAAAAATCGAAATTATTCATGGAAATGTAGAGTTTAAAGATGTAACTTTTTCTTATAAAGAGGGAGTACAGGTTTTGAAAAATATTTCATTTACAGCAAAAAAAGGTGAAACTGTTGCCTTAGTCGGGAATACCGGTTCAGGTAAAAGTTCAATAATGAATGTTTTATTCAGATTTTATGATCCTCAAAACGGAGAGATTTTGATTGACGGACAAAACATTCAAAATTTCAATAGAGAGAGTATAAGAGAGAGTATGGGAATTGTGCTTCAAGACCCTTATCTTTTTACAGGAACGATAGAAA
This sequence comes from Parvimonas sp., assembly GCA_022770425.1. Lineage (GTDB taxonomy): Bacteria > Bacillota > Clostridia > Tissierellales > Peptoniphilaceae > Parvimonas. The sequence goes on from JALEHY010000051.1 coordinate 27,410, forward strand.
GCAATATATCTATGGGTAACGAAAAAATAAACAGAGCTGTTGTGATTGACTCACTTAAAAAAGTAGGTGCAATGCCTATGATAGAAAAACTTGAAAAAGGTATTGATACACCTGTGGTTGAACGTGGAAATTCATTTTCAAGCGGAGAAAGACAACTTATTTCTTTTGCGAGAACTCTTGCAGATGACCCTAAAATACTTATTTTAGATGAAGCAACTTCTCACATAGACACTGAAACTGAAGATATTATCCAAAATGCGATGAATGTTGTAAAAAGTGGCAGAACAACATTTATTATTGCACACAGATTGTCTACAATTAAAAATGCCAATCAAATTTTAGTTTTAGAAAATGGTGAAATAATCGAAAGAGGAAATCATCAAGAACTTTTAAAACTAAACGGTAAATATGCTCAAATGTATAAAATACAACAAAAAATTTAAAAAAAAATCAACCTTATAAAAAAATATAAGGTTGATTTTTTAATTTCAAATTATTTTTGATGTAATGCCTCAATGTCTGATTTTGTAGGTCTGTCAAAAAGATAAGTTTTTATTACCGCAAAAAATTCTCTTACATTACTGTATAAGAAATCTTTTTTTGGAGTTTTTGCAGGAATACTGTGTGCTAAAATTCCAAATCTATAAAATATAAGTTTTGCTCTGAAAATATGATAATTTGAAGAAATAACCATAACACTTGAAGGTTTTTTTTCAATTAAATCTAAGCCGAATTTTATATTTTCAAATGTGTTTTTACTTTTTGACTCCAATAAAATTCTTTCTTTTGAAATTCCGTTTTTTACTAAGTAATCTTTCATTGCAACAGCTTGAGGTATTGATTGTTCATCTTCTTTACCTCCGCATAAAATCGCTTTTGCATTTTTGTGTTTTTCTAAATAATTTACAGCCATATCGAGTCTTTCCTTTAGAGTATCCGATACACCTGAATTTTCTACTTTTGCACCAAGTACAAATACATATTTTTCGTTTATGTCAATATTATTTTTTTGCGCATTAAAGATAAGTGATTCTACAAAAACCACAAAGCAAATTGCAAGGAAAAAAAATATCTTAAAAATCCTTTTAAAAAATTTTCTCATAACTCACTCCTTTATTGAATTATAAAGTATTTACAAAATTTTGTAAAGTAAATAAATATTTTACGAAAATCAAAATTTTTAAGTTTTTAAATTTTGTATACATAATTCGCATAAATATTAATATTATTTGTAAAATTTGTGTATTTATGATAAAATATTATTCGTGAGAAAATATATATTTAATGATAGAGGTGTATTATGGCTGGATTTTTGAAAAGTTTTTTTGATTCTTCAATAAAAAGAGTTAAAAAAATTAATCCAATTGTGGACAAAATTATGTCCTATGAACAAGAATATTCAAAGTTGTCCGATGAAGAACTTAGAAATAAAACGGAAATTTTTAAAGGTAGATTGGCAAATGGAGAAACTTTAGATGATATACTTCCTGAAGCTTTTGCAACTGTGAGGGAAGCTGCTTATAGAGTTTTAGGAATGAAGCATTACAGAGTACAGTTAATCGGCGGTATTGTACTTCATGAAGGAAGAATTGCCGAAATGAAAACCGGTGAAGGAAAAACTTTGGTTGCAACTTTACCGTCTTATTTGAATGCACTTGAAGGTAAAGGAGTTCATATTGTTACCGTTAATGATTACCTTGCAAAGAGAGACAAGGAGTGGATGGGGAAAGTACACGAATTTTTAGGATTAAAAGTCGGTTGTATTTTGCATGGACTTACTAATGATGAAAGACGTTATAATTATTCTTGTGATATAACTTATGGAACAAATTCAGAGTTTGGATTTGATTATTTGAGAGATAATATGGTTGTATACAAGGAAGAACTTGTACAACGTGGTCTTAACTATGCGATAGTAGATGAGGTCGACTCAATTTTAATTGATGAGGCAAGAACCCCGCTTATTATTTCAGGGGAAGGCGATCAGTCAACTGCACTTTATTCTTTGGCAGATAGGTTTGTAAAATCTTTGAAAGGAAGAATTGCCGATCCGAGTGAAGAAAATGAAGATTATTATAATAGGGAGCTTAGAGAAGAAACTGTTGATTTTGTAGTTAATGAAAAACATAAAAATACAAATTTAACTGAAATCGGTACTGCTAAAGCCGAAGATTTTTTTGGACTTACAAATCTTTCAGACCCTGTTAATATGGAAGTGGCACATCACATAAATCAGGCTTTAAAAGCGAATAACAATATGCAAAGAGATGTTGATTATGTTGTAAGTGATGATGGAGAAATTTTAATTGTAGACGAATTTACCGGACGTATTATGGAAGGTAGAAGATACAGTGAAGGTTTGCATCAGGCAATAGAGGCTAAAGAGGGTGTTGAAGTTAAGTCCGAATCAAAAACTCTTGCAACTATAACTTACCAAAATTATTTTAGAATGTACAACAAACTTTCCGGTATGACAGGTACTGCCAAAACCGAAGAAAATGAATTTAATGAAATTTATCATATGGATGTTATAGAAATTCCTACTAACAGACCTGTAATAAGAAAAGATCATCATGACAGAGTTTATATAACAGAGGAAGCAAAATTTAAAGCGATTGTTGAAGAAATTGAAAGAATTCACAAAACAGGTCAACCTGTTCTTGTAGGTACAATTTCCATAGAAATTTCAGAACTTTTAAGTTCAATGCTTAAAAAGAAAAGAATAGAACATGATGTTTTAAATGCTAAGTTTCATGCAAGAGAAGCTGAAATAGTAGCACAAGCGGGGATTTTCGGTAAAGTTACAATTGCAACGAATATGGCGGGTCGTGGTACCGACATTCTTTTGGGAGGTAATCCTGATTTTATGGCAAAACATGAAATGAAAAAAAACGGAACACCTCAATATGTGTTGGATAATTTAGATGCGTTCTGGGAAACGACAGATCCTGAAATTATTGAAGCAAGAAAAGTATTTTCTGATTTATATACTAAATATAAAGTTAAAACTGATGAAGATGCAAAGAAAGTTCGTGAAGTCGGGGGACTTTTTATCGTAGGTACGGAAAGACACGAGTCAAGACGTATAGATAATCAGCTTAGAGGGCGTTCCGGTCGTCAAGGAGATCCCGGTGAATCAAGATTTTTTGTTTCACTTGGAGATAATTTGATGAGACTGTTCGGTGGAGAATCTATTCAAAGATTTGCTACAAGCAGAAATTATGATCCTGATGAAGTTCTTGAGTTTAAGTCTGTTACAAGAGCGATTGAAAGGTCACAAGAAAGAGTTGAAGCTAATAACTTTGGAATCAGAAAAAATGTCTTAAAGTATGACGATGTTATGAATGTTCAAAGAAACGTAATTTATAAAGAAAGAAGAGCGGTTCTTGATGGTGAAAATATGCGTTCAAGTATTTATGATATGTTACACGAATTTATTGAAAATACAGTTGAGCAATATTCTAACGGAAATAAAATTGAGTATGCAGATTTGAAATTAATGATAGAAAATGCCTACTTGCCTCATAACATTCTTGATTTGGACGAGATGGTAAAATTTGATAAAGCAAGTCTTAAAAATTATATAAAAGAAGTTTCTGAAAATTATTATTCAGAAAAAGAAGAACTTATCGGTTCTGATCAAATGAGAGAAATTGAAAGAATAATTATGCTTATGGTTGTTGACAGAAAGTGGATGGATCATATAGATGCTATGGATCAATTAAGACAAGGTATAGGTATAAGATCTTATGGACAACAAGACCCTGTAAGAGCTTATGGAGCAGAAGGTTTTGAAATGTTTAACGAAATGAACGAATCAATAAGAGCTGACGTTCTAAGAGGAGTGTTCAACATCCAACCGCAAGAAGAAATGAAAAGAGAAAGAGTAGCAAAAGAAGTTTCAACAAATTCTCCTGACGGGCAAGTAACTGTCGTAAAGGGAAAAGAAATAGGAAGAAATGACCCTTGCCCTTGCGGAAGCGGAAAAAAATATAAAAAATGTTGTGGAAAAAATAAATAATGATAGAAAAGAGTGAATAAATTTCACTCTTTTGTATTAATGAAAGGAATAAAATGGCAAAAAGAAAAAAGAAAGTAATAATCGGAAAAATTGAAAATGTAAAATTTCCGAATATTTCACAATTTACTTATGAAAGTAAAAAAATAAATTTTAAAGGCGGAATAGAAGGACAAACTGTAAGTGTTGTTATTTCAAAAAGAAGAAGTGATCATTGGGAAGGGAAAATTTTGGAAACTTTGGAAAAAAGTCCGCTTGAAACAAATAAAACTTGTCCAAACTATTTGGAATGTGGTGGATGTAGTTATCAAAGTGTATCTTGTGATTACGAACTTGATTTAAAATTAAAACAAATAACCGAACTTTTTTCTGATATTTATGACGGAGAAATTCAAATTTTTGAAAGTCCATTAAAAAGTGCATATAGAAATAAAATGGAATATACCTTTGCCGATATGTATAAAGATAGCCCAATAATGCTTGGAATGCACAAGAAGAACAGATTTTATGAAGTTGTGGATACAAAAGAATGTAATTTGGTACATAGCGACTATGAAATTATAAGAAATGCCGTTATAAATTATGCAAGAGATAATAACCTATCTTTTTTGAAAAAAAGAAATCATGAGGGTTTACTTAGACATTTAATAATAAGATACGCTCTTACCACAAAAGAAATAATGGTCAATATTGTTACAACAACTAAAGAAAATTTTGATATAGAAAGTTTTGTAAAAATGCTTTTAGATTTGAAGGTTGAAGGAACTATAAAATCAGTTATACATACGGAAAATGATTCACTTGCAGATGCGGTTGTTCCCGAAAATGTAAAAGTTATATACGGAGAAGACCATATAAATGAAAACATATTTGACCTTAACTTTAAAGTTACACCATTTTCATTTTTTCAGCCGAATGTATTCGGAGCTGTAAATTTATACCAAAAGGCGATAGAACTTTGCGGAGATATTGAAAACAAAGTCGTATTTGACTTATATTCAGGAACAGGAACTATAGGACAGATTGTAGCGAAAAAAGCAAAAGAAGTATATGGAATTGAAATTGTGAAAGAAGCTGTAGAAAGTGCAAACAAATCTGCAAAAGAAAACGGACTTACAAATTGTAAATTTATTTCAGGCGACGTTTTAACAGAAATTGAAAACAGAAAAGAAATGGTAGATATAGTAATTGTAGACCCTCCACGAGATGGAATAAATCAAACTGCTTTAGAAAAAATAATTTCATGTGGAGCAAAAACTTTTGTTTATATTTCCTGCAATCCAAAAACACAAAAAAGAGATGCGAAAATTTTAATAGAAAACGGATATGAATTAAAAACCATTAAAATTTTTAATCAATTCCCAAGAACAGTTCATTGTGAGACTATTGTGTTATTTTCTAAACTTGATTAAAAAGGAATATTAGCGTAGAATTTATTATTGATGAGCTGGACTTTAAAAATAATGATAAAGTCTACTTATGAATAAATTAAAGGATATGTTTTAAAACATAGTGGGTAAAGGTTAGTCATTTATATTGCACAGATAAAAAGTTAGATAAGGGGAGGAAAAGAAAATTTTCTGTCCCCAAAATTTTCTCTAATTATTAATTTTATCTTTCTTCCATAGATTTCATAGTACTTTTTTGTTATTTATTTTTGTTTTATAAATAATTTTTGTATAATATTTTATGTTTTAAAATTAGAATTCTTTCTAAAAAAATTAAATATATTGACTTTACCAAAACGTTTATGATAATCTATTTACTAAATAAAAGAAAACACGAATTAACTATATACTATAAAGTTTTTATCGGTAAAGTTGTTATAAATGAACTTAAGGAAATGATATAAAAACGGATATATAGTAACAGTTATTTTATTTCCGATGAAATTGCTAAATTATTAAAAAAATATAATATTACTAAAGTTCAAATTAGTTTAGATAGAATAACCTTAAATAATAAAATACAAATTATCAAACTTACTTACAATTGTTAAAATTAAATAGATGAATTAAAAATATTGTGATTATTTTTTTATTTTTTAAAATCTAATACCGTAGTTTTTTTGTCGAAAGAGATTTTTTAAGCGGTTTCATAAAAGGTTTTTTCATTCTCGGAAATTATTTTATAATATTCATGGTTTTATAATTATATATATATATATTTATGTTTAAATGAAATTAAAATAAAAAATGAAGGATAGCATGGAATTGTTGTATAGTCATAAACGTTATACAATGGTCATTATCTCATATGTGATGAATTTCTCAATTGAATTTCACATTCGACAGTGAGTAAAAATAAGAAATTAAATTGATAATGTACAATATGTTGATTTTACACTGTTATACAAACTTTTGAGAAAATCTTGGTAAAAAAAGAATAATATTGTATAGTTAAATTTTGGAGGAAAATATGATTAAAAATAGAGTTGCTTTGTGGGATAATATAAAATTTTTTTTAATAACACTTGTAGTTATAGGGCATTTGGCTGATGAGTTTACAGGTCAGTCTG
>JALEHY010000002.1 GCA_022770425.1 Parvimonas sp.
CATTGAAATCACCCTTTTTTCTTTGATTATACTACTTAAATTTAAAAAGTCAAGTACTTTTACGCAAAAATACAAAAAAGTCAGAAAATTTTTTTCATTTTCTGACTTTTCCTTTTTTATTTATAAATTTACATATTCAGTTGCGATTTTACTTGCAAGTTTTGCGTTATTGAAAACTAATCTGATATTAGCCTCTAAACTCTTTCCTTCTGTTAATTTTTGAATTTTATCAAGTAAGAAAGGCGTTGTGTCTTTTCCTTTTATTCCTTTTTCATCCGCTTCTTTTAATGCATCCGAAATAGTTTTGTCTATTGCATTTCTATCCATTGAAAATTCTTCAGGAATTGGATTTGTAATTACAACTCCTCCGTCTAATTCCAAATCCCATTTTGTTTTTAATACTTTTGCGATTTCCAATTCACTGTCTATTCTACTAACTTTAAAATCACTTTCTCTTGTATAAAAAGCAGGTAATATATTTGTTTGGTATCCATAAACCGGAACTCCTTTTGTTTCCAAATATTCTAAAGTAAGTCCCATATCTAAGATTGATTTACAACCGGCACAAACAACTGCTACATTTGTATTTCCAAGTTCCTCAAGATCCGCTGAGATATCCATTGTAGTCTCTGCTCCTCTATGAACTCCCCCTATTCCTCCCGTTGCAAAAACTTTAACTCCTGCCAATTGTGCACAAATCATTGTTGCCGCAACAGTTGTAGCTCCATTTAATTTGTTTGCAACTACATAAGCTAAATCTCTTCTTGAAGTTTTTGTAACACTAAGTCCCGCTTTACCTATTAATTCAATTTCTTCTTTTGAAAGTCCTACTTTGATTTCTCCGTTTATAATTGCAATCGTTGCAGGAATTGCACCGTTATCTCTAACAACTTTTTCAACTTCAAGTGCAGTTTCTACATTTTTAGGATAAGGCATACCATGAGATATTATTGTAGACTCTAACGCAACTACAGGTTTGTTTTCTTCTAATGCTTTCTTTACTTCATCACTAATTTTTAGATATTTTTCTAATTTCATAACTTCCTCCAAAATTTAAAATATTTTCTTCATTTATATTTTTACTAACAGTATCTTTAGACTCAGCAGTAATAAATCCTGCAATATTTGCAATTTTTGCACATTCTAAAGTAGTTTTTCCATTAACTTCTCCGTAAATAATTCCACTTATAGCAGAATCTCCACAGCCTGATGTATTTTTAATATTAGGTTGTTCTTTTATTTTAACAATACCTTTTTCATCATTATCCGCATATAAAATTCCATCTTTACCAAGAGAAATAAATACTTTTTTTATTCCGTTTTCTAAAAAATATTTTACTACTCTTTCTAAATCTTTTTCAGAAGAAATCTCTATATCAGACAATTCCTCTGCCTCATAAATATTGGGCTTTATGAGGTAAATATATTTTAATAATTTTTTTATCTTAAGAGCTTTTTTTCTTGAGACACAGTCAATAATTATCTTAGAATTTGCACAGTTTTTACATATATATTCTATAACTTCTTCACTTAAATTCGTATCCATAACTATATACTTAAACTTTTTAATAAATTCTATATTTTTTGAAATAAAATTTACATCTATTTTACTTAGAACTTCCATAGAAGATATGGCAGTAAATAAATCATTATTTTCATCTAAAATAGAAATATATTGTGACATAGAACTACTTGATAAAAATTTACTGTTTGAAAAATCAATTCCTAAATCTTTTAAATAATCCTTAATTTCTCTTGAATAAACGTCATCTCCAAAAACTGAAATAAATTGTTTAGCTACACCCATTCTGGCTAAATTTTCAATTATATTTTTTCCGACACCTCCAAAAGAATATTCCAAAGTACCGGGATTTGAATCTTTCATATTAATTTTATCAAAGCTTTTAGCAATAAAATCAATATTACAACCACCTAAAACACAAACTTCATTACCCTTATTTTCATTAAATACATAAGCCTTGCCAATCAAATATCCCTTTTTAATAAGATTGGAAATATGTACTGCAACTGATGAGCGTTTTATTGACAATTTATTCGCAATTTCATCTTGTGAAATATAAGGATTGTTTTTAATTATTTCAAAAATTTCACTTTCTCTGTTTGTCATAACAACTCCTTAAACAATAGTTTAAATTATTATAACAAATGTTTAACGGAAAGTCAATAAAAATTTTACTGTTTATTATATTTATAAGCATTTATTCTAATTCAAATTTGTGATATAATTAGTTGATAAATTTTATTAAGGAGATATTATGAGAAAAAAATTAAGGGTATTACCTTATTTTTTATGGACTACAATTTTTACAGTAATTCCTTTGGCTTTTATTTTGTATTATTCATTCAAAACAAAAGAAAAAAATTTTTCCTTTACATTATCCAATTATGTAAAATTTTTTGATCTTTTGTACTTAAAAGTATTTTTGATATCACTTAAATTAGCAATAATATCAACTATAATATGCTTGATTATAGGATTTCCTATTGCAAATATTTTAAGCCATATACGGAAAGAAAAGACAAGGAATATACTCGTATTGTTTTTTATTATCCCTCTTTGGACAAATTTTCTTCTTAGAACTTACTCTTGGATGAGTATTTTTAGAGAACAAGGTATAATAAATCACTTACTTGATTATTTTGGTATAACAGATAAACCAATTCAATTTTTGTACAATGACTATGCAATAATTATAGCAATGGTCTATAATTTTTTGCCATTTATGGTTCTTCCCATATATAATGCACTTATCAATATTGACAAAGATTACATTGACTGTGCAAAAGATTTAGGTGCAAAAACTAAGGATTTGTACATAAAAATCATAATACCTATGACACTTCCCGCAATTATATCAGGTTGTATAATGGTATTTATGCCTTCTATTACAACTTTTATCATTTCTGATTTGCTTGGAGGTAGTCAAAAAATGTTGCTTGGTAATTTAATACAAAGAGAATTTTTAACTGCAAGAAATTGGGAAGCCGGTTCAAGTTTATCCATAATTATGATTATAATTATATTTTTAACTCTTTTGGTTTTAAAAAAATTTACTTCTAAAAACGGTAATAATATTCAGGAGGGTTTTAAATTATGGTAAAAAAAAATCTAAACAGGCTATATTTAACTCTGTGTTACATTTTTTTATATATGCCAATAATATTTATGATTGTATTTTCATTTAATGAACATAAATACAGCAATAAATTTACAAACTTTAGTTTAATATGGTATAAGGAATTATTTAAAGACAGCTCTGTAATGAGCACATTTTATCAGACTATAATCATAACTTTGATCGCAACTTTTTTCGCAGTTATAATAGGAACAATAGGAGCACTTACAATATACAAAACAGTGCATCCAAAACTTAGAAACTATATGCAAACTACAACCTATCTTCCGATAATATTGCCGGATATTGTAATTGCAATAGGAATAATAATCTTATATGTATTTTTAAATCTTGACTTTGGATATTTTACAATAATTTTATCACACATAGTTTTTAATGTTCCATTTGTTATATTTGCTATATTACCAAAATTATTAACATTAGACAATAATTTATTTGATGCTGCAATGGATTTGGGAGCAAAACAATTTCAAATTTTTAAAAAAATTATATTACCGCAAATTATTCCAAATATAATTTCCGGTGCACTAATCGCAATAACATTATCATTAGATGACTTTACGATCAGTTTTTTCACTTCCGGAAATGGTATTATGACTTTATCTGTGAAAATTTTTTCAATGACAAAAAGAGGTATCAGTCCAAAAATAAATGCCCTATCTACATTAATGATAGTGATGATTATAGTAATATCTACAATAACTTATCTATTTAAAAACAAAGAAAATAACTAAAATTAAGGAGGAAAAATGAAAAAAATCTTTAAAAAAATGATGGCTTTATGCCTTCTTTCTACATTAATATTTACTGCGTGTTCTAAAACACCTGAAAAAAAGGAAGAAAAAAAATCCGAAAACACAGCTGAAAAAAAGGTACTTAATGTTACAAACACTGACCTTTTTATTGACCCTGAAACAATAAAAGAATTTGAAAAGGAATTTAATTGTAAAGTAAATTATACTTTTTTTGAAGAAAATGAAGAATATTACACAAAATTAAAATCAGGTGCTGAAAAATATGATGTAATTGTTGCAAGTGATTATATGGTTGACACCATGATTAGAGAAAATATGTTAGAAAAACTTGATAAAAATTTAATTCCAAATATGGAAAAAATCAAACCCGAATACAGAAATCTTGTATATGATCCAACAGGAGAATATTCAGTTCCTTATACAATTGGAAATATAGGAATTGCTTACGACTCTTCAAAACAGGAAAAAGTTGAAAGCTGGACCGATTTATGGAACGAAAAAAATAAAGGAAATGTAGTAATGCTTGACGGAAGCAGATTTACAATGGCAATAGCAATGATTAAACTTGGTCTTGATCCAAATTCGACTAATAAAGAAGATATATTGAAAGCAAGAGATGCTCTTATTGAACAAAAATCAATAATAAAAAGTTACGTAGGAGATGATCAGGCAAAGGATATGTTAATAAGCAAAGAATCTCAATTAACTTGTATTTGGGGCGGAGAAGCTCTACTTGCAAAAGACGAAAATAAAAATGTAGAGTTCGTATATCCTAAAGAGGGTGCAATTTTTATATTTGATACGTGGGTAATTCCTAAAGTTTCTGAAAATAAAGAACTTGCCTCAAAATTTATTGACTTTATGTCCAGACCTGAAAACTCTGCAAAAAATTGTAATGTAGTAAAATACGGTTCTCCTATCGAAGGTGCAAGAGAACTTATGAGTGAAGATTTAAAAAATAATGACATAGTATTTCCAACAAAAGAAATATTTAAAAAAGGATATGTTATGAAAGATCTTGGAGATGCAAATGAAATACTACAAGATGCATGGACAGAAATGAAAGCAAAATAAAAAAGCAACAAGAAAGTTGAGTATTAAATTACTCAACTTTTTTTGTTGAAAATATAAAAAAATAAAAGGATGAAAATCCTTTTATTTTAAATTAATTATTTAAATCAGGCTTAAAAGTTGGTACAATATCTTTTAAAATATCTGTAATTTCTTTTTTTTCTAATGTATTTTTAACTTTATCAAGTTTTTCCAATCCTTCAAATAACAATTCTTCATTATGAATAATCGGCTTTTCTATAAATATTTTTTCGTATTCAGTTGCAACAGAATTTTCCATATTTAGTAAAATTTCCTCATAAAGTTTTTCACCCGGACGAAGTCCTGTAATCTTAATATCAATATCCTTATAAGGTTCAAGACCGGACATTTTTATTAAATTTACTGCTAAATCTAAAATTTTGACAGGTTCCCCCATATCTAAAATAAAAATTTCTCCACCTTTTGCTATCGCTCCTGCTTGTAAAACTAATTGACAAGCTTCAGGTATGGTCATGAAATATCTTATAATATCCTCATGTGTTACAGTTACAGGTCCGCCCTCTTTTATTTGTTCAATAAAAAGCGGAATAACTGAACCGTTTGAACCTAATACATTTCCAAATCTTACTGCAACAAATTCAGTCTTTGATTTAGCATTATATATTTGAACAAGCATTTCACAAATTCGTTTTGTAGTTCCCATAACAGATGTAGGATTTACTGCCTTATCTGTAGAAATTAAAACAAATCTTTCAACTTCATATTTATCACAAGCCTTAATAACATTAAGTGTACCAAAAACATTATTTTTTATTGCAGATGTTGAACTGTTTTCCATAAGCGGAACATGTTTATGTGCAGCAGCATGAAAAACTACATTAGGCTTATATTTTTCAATAATTATATCCATTCTAACCGCATCTCTTATTGACTCTATTTCAACAGTTAAATCAACATCTTTATAATGTCTCAAAAGTTCCATTTGTATATCATAAGCATTATTTTCATAAATATCTAAAATTATAAGTTTTTTAGGATTAAATTTTACAATTTGTCTACAAAGTTCAGAACCTATAGAGCCTCCGCCACCTGTTACAAGTACAACTTTATCCTTTAAAAATTCACTTAATACTTCTTGATTTAATTTTACTTCATCTCTACCAAGCAAATCACCAATTCGTACATCTCTTAAATCTTTTACATTTAACTTTGAATCTTCAATAAGTTCATACATTCCCGGTATTATTTTTATTTTCATTGAAAGTTTAGAGCAAATATCCAATATATTTTCTTGAACATTTCTTTCAACGGAAGGCATCGCTAAAATTACTTCACTAATTCTATATTCACTTATAGCATCAATAATTTTTTCTCTTCCTCCAACAACCGGAATACCTAAAATTTCAACTCCCCATTTACTCTTATCATCGTCAATAAATACAACAGGCTCGTATCCTAATTCTTTATGATTTCTAAGTTCATTTACGACTAATACACCGGCTTCTCCGGCTCCAATTATTAATGTTCTTTTTATATCATCATTAGGAACAGAGAACATCAAATTTTTTCTTGCTTTTGATAAATACCTTGTAGCTGTAACAAAAAACATATCCATAAGAAATACAAAAATCAAAATACTTCTTGGAAATCCTACTTTCATAGAAATCAAAACGATAGAAGAAACAGCATTTGCTGTTATTGTTGCTAATATAACTTTAAAAAGTTCATAAAAATCAGCATATCTCCACAAAGTTTTGTACAAACTAAAAAGAGTAAATATTGAAATTTTAATTATCACGACCGGAATTATCCATTTTAAATACATATCGAAATAATATGTAGGGATTTTCCACTCAAATTTTAATAAAAATCCCAAGTAATAACAAAATGTTATAACAAAAATATCCAAAGCCATCAAACAAATTTTTCTAAATTTCACTTTTATCACCTATCTCAAAATTTGAATTAACAAGGTTATTCAAATAAAATTTTATGGATTCTCTATTAGAAATATCTCTTAATCCAAATTCTATATTGGCAATCAAAACTCCTAATCTATTGCCAACATCATAAGTTTTCCCTTTAAATCGAACTCCTAATAATTCTCCGTTAACAGAAAACTTATTCAAAGAATCTGTAAATTGAATTTCTCCATTTTTTCCGGCAACTTGATTTTCAAGAAATTTAAAAATCTCATTCTTAACTATGTATCTTCCAACCATAGCAAGATTAGAATCAGTTTCACCTTCATCAGGTTTTTCAACTAAACGATTAGAGTTATATATATTATCCTCTAATAGTTTTCCTTCAAGGATTCCATATTTTTTTCTGTTTTCAGGTAAAATTTCTTCTACTCCCACAACTGTCTTTTGATATTTGTTGTAAATGTCAATAAGTTGTGAAGTACACGATTTTGTGTTTGAATATATTATAACATCACCTAAAACCACACAAAAATCTTCATTCCCAATACAATCTTTAGCACATAAAATTGCATGTCCTAAGCCCTTTTGTTCCTTTTGGACAACAAAATCTATCTTACATTTTAATGTTTTTTCCAAATCTTCTATATCATTTTTCAAAATATTTGATGATTTTAATATTCTGTCGTCTATTTCTAAATTAAAATGCTTATCTATTGTAGAACAATCTTCATTAACAATCAAAATAATATGTTCAATTCCGGCTTCAACAACTTCCTCAATTACATATTGTAAAGTCGGTTTACTGTATACAGGTAACATTGATTTAGGAACAGCCTTTGTAGCAGGAAACATTCTCGTTGCAAGTCCCGCAACCGGAATTACTACTTTATTTATTTTCATAATATACCTTCTATACCAATTCCATTAGACTATTTATTACATAATCAACTTCTTCATCTGTAAGTAATGTATGAAGAGGTAATGTTATCTGTGATTTGTAATTATCATAACTATTCGGATAATCTTCAATAGAAAATCCTAAATTTTTATATGCGGTATGCATCGGCAATGGTTTATAATGAACATTTGTAGCTATACCTTTTTCAGCCATTTTTTTTATAATATCATTTCTCTGTTCAACATCAATTCCGTCAACATTTACAATATACAAATGACAACAAGAAATTCTATCATCATCAAAATGGTTTAAACTTCTTATTTTGGTTCCCCTAAAAGCAGAATCATACTTTTTAACTATCTCCGCTCTTCTTGCCAATAAACCGTCATATCTTTTTAATTGAGCAAGTCCTATTGAAGACATTATATCTGTTAAATTACACTTGTAATTAGGAGCAACGACATCATACTCCCAAGCACCTAACTGCATTTTAGATAAAGCATCTTTGGATTGACCGTGCAATGAAAGCAATTGTAGCTCCTTGTATAATTTTTCATCGTCCAGTCCCAAATTTCTACTCCAAGTTACAGAACCTCCTTCTGCAACTGTAAAGTTTTTAACAGCATGAAAAGAAAAACAAGTAAAATCTGCAACACTTCCAATAACTTTTCCTTTATATTTTGCTCCAAGAGAATGTGCTGCATCAGCCATTACTATAATTCTTCCAATCTTTTTTTGAATTTCACTGTTCGGTTTAAAAAGTCCTTTTTTTCTTTCAACTATTTCAAATATTTCATCATATTTACACGGTTTTCCCGCTAAATCAACCGGAATTATAACTTTAGTTTTTTCAGTTATAGCATTTTCTAAAGCTTTTAAATCCATAAATTTATCATCTTTATTACAATCAACTAAAACAATCTTTGCACCGACATGATGAATTACACTTGCGGAGGCAGTATAAGTATACGCACAAGTTATAACCTCATCACCTTCACCTACTCCTAACATTCTAAGAGTCAATTCCATTGCAGCAGTTGCTGAATTTAAACAACAGGTTTTATTTGTATTTGTAAATTCTGAAAGTTTTTCTTCCAGTTTTTTGGTTTTAGGACCGGTTGTAATCCAACCTGATTTTAATGCATCCACTACTTCATCAATTTCTAATTGAGTTATATCAGGTGGAGAAAATTTTATGTTCATATAATCACTACCTATCTGTTATTATTTGTACTGTTTCCATTTGTACTGTTATCTACATTAACTTCTGAATTGTTAGTATTTAATTTACTCCTATTTATAATTGCACCTTTCCCGTCTTTAATATTTTTTATAAGAGATTCCTTGTCGGCTTTTTCAACAACTATATACTCTACATTTATACTATCATCGTCTTTACTATCTTCAACTACAACTTTTCCTGTATGAAATTTTTGACATCCTGATAGTAAAATCAAAGTGGAAGCAAGTAATAAAAATTTATTTTTTTTCATAAATTTCTCCTATTCAGTATCTTTCTCTACCATAGGTTTCATTGTTGGGAAAAGAAGAACATCTCTTATAGTATCTTGATTTGTTAAATACATAATAAGTCTGTCAATTCCTATTCCCATACCTCCGGTAGGCGGTAATCCTATTTCAAGAGCATTAATAAAATCATAATCCATCATTTGAGCTTCATCGTCTCCGTTTTCTCTGGCTTCAACTTGTTTTAAAAATCTTTGTTTTTGATCAATAGCATCATTTAATTCACTAAATGCATTTGCAATTTCTCCACAATTTACAAAAGCTTCAAATCTTTGAGTATATCTCTTGTCTTTTGGGTCTCTCTTAGCTAACGGACTGATTTCAACAGGGTGTTTTGTAACAAAAGTAGGTTGAACCATATATTGTTCACAAAATTCTTCAAAAAATAAAGAAATTATCTCTCCTCTTGTTGTGTAGTCGTTTACTTCTATTTTTTTCTCAACTGCAATTTTTCTTGCATCTTCATCGGTAAGAATGGTTTCAAAGTCAATTCCTGCATACTCTTTTACTGCTTCTACCATAGAAATTCTTCTCCAAGGCGGTTTAAAATCTATAATTTTTCCTTGCAATTCAACCTCTGACTTGCCAACAACTTCCATACAAACAGTATAAATCATATCCTCGCAAATATGCATCATTTCTTCATAGTCAACATAAGCTTGATACAACTCTATTGCAGTGTATTCAGGATTATGAAGTTTGTCCATTCCTTCGTTTCTAAACATTCTTCCCATTTCATAAACTTTATCAAAACCCCCAACTATAAGTCTTTTTAGATATAACTCATTTGCAATTCTCAAATACATATCTATATCTAAAGTGTTATGATGAGTGATAAAAGGTCTTGCATTTGCACCTCCTGCAATTGTATTCAAAATAGGAGTTTCTACTTCTAAAAATCCTAAATTATCAAGATATTTTCTAATTGCAGAAATTATTTTACTTCTCATTACAAAAACATCTTTTATCTCAGGATTAACTATTAAATCAACATATCTTTGTCTGTATCTTAAGTCAACATCTTTAAGTCCGTGAAATTTATCAGGTAAAAGTTGAAGAGATTTGGTAAGTAAAACTACTTTTGAACTTCTAATAGAGATTTCTCCTGCATGAGTAGTAAAAACTTCTCCTTCAACTCCAACAATATCTCCCAAGTCTAAAGATTTTACATCTTCATAAGCTTCTTGTAAAACATCAAGTTTGTTAAATAATTGTATTCTCCCGCTAAAATCTTGAAGATCCATAAAACAAACTTTTCCATGTCCTCTTTTTGTCATAATACGGCCGGCAAGTCTGACAACTTTACCTTCGAAATTTTCATAATTATCTTTTATTTCTTTTGAGTATATAGTATTTTCAAATTTTTCAATTTCATGAGGATCTTTACCATTATCAATCAACTCTTGTAATTTTTGTCTTCTAACCAAAAGCATCTCATTTAAATTTAATTCTTCCATGATATATCTCCTAATTTCTCTTAATATTTTTTATAACATAATCTGTGACTGTTCCATTAGGCAATTGTACCTGAACTGTGCTACCTTTTTTCTTTCCTAAAATAGCTCTTCCTACCGGAGATTCATTTGAAATTTTTCCTTCTAACGGATTACTTTCTGCAGAACCTACTATTGTATATTCCATAACTTTTTTAGTAGATTTTTGTTCAATAGTAACAGTTGCTCCTACACTCACAGTTTTAGTATCAATTTCAGAATCATCAATTATTTTTGCGTTTGCAATCATATTGTCAATTCTTGCTATTTTTTCTTCAATTTGTGCTTGTTCGTTTTTTGCTTCATCATACTCTGAATTTTCGGATAAATCTCCAAAATCTCTCGCTATTTTTATTTTTTCGGCAATTTCTTTTCTTTTTACAGTTTTTAGTTCTTCCAACTCAAGTTCAAGTTTTTTTAACCCCTCAGCAGTTAAAAATATTTCTTTTTCGTCCATAATTTTCTCCTTAAAAATGTTTAAATTAATAATATCATTCAGAAATTATACCAAATTTAAACAAAAATGTCAATTATACGGCTAATTTTCAATAAATTAATTAAACCTCATAATCACCTACAACACACCATCTTGCAAATGATTCATCATAAACAAGTGTATTAAAACCAAGCATTGTGAAAATTTCATAAACAATAGAGGCTCTAATTCCGCTCGTACAATATACTACAATAGTATTTTCTTTTGAAATATTACACTTAAAAATTTTAGATTCTATCTGTTCATTTGAAAGCAAATATCCTTTATCATCATAAAGTTCGGTATATGGAAAACTTATTGAATTTACTATATGTCCTCCAAACTTTTCTCCAAAAATAATCTCTCCGTCATACTCTGATTTATATCTTACATCTAAAATTTTTACATTTTCATCTTTGCTCATATCAAATAACATTGATGTAGTAACTGATTTTTCGTAATCTAAACAAGGTTTTTGCTCAAAATCAAGAACAGCCTTTTTTAATTCCTGTTCACATTTGATTTTTCTTGTAAATGGAGTTTTTAAAACTTCATTTATCCCTCCGTCTAATATATAAGCTTCAATTCCACAAAAATTTAATAGAAATTTAAATCTTCCGTCCTCTCCCATTCCTGAATTTTTTTCAGTATTTATATAAACAAGAACAATTGAATTTTCTTCTATTCCATATTTTTTAAATTTATTTTTCAAAGTTTCTCTATTAAAATATAATCCGACAAATTCGCTTCCGACACCATTATTAAGGTACGTAAATTCTTTCCAATCCAAAATAATGGAATTATCATAAACATAATCACCTATTTTCAGCATATCTCCACGTGCATCAATTACAAAAAAATTAGATTTATCTCTGTTTTCTAATATAAAATTACTATTAACTACATATTTATTTTTAAACATACATTCCTCCTATTACTTATCCAAATGTTTATAATAGACTTGTGTACCATTATCTCCATAACCTTTTTTTGACAGTTCATCAAAAACTTTCAAAACATTTTTTACAACTTCAAATCCATCATCTGATAAATATTCTTTCGCTAAATTTAAGTCTTTCAAAAAATGTTTTGCATAAAACATAGGTGAATAGTCCTCTTCTAAAATTGCAGGAATATTTTTTGAAAGCTGTGTACTTCCGGCAGAACCTATCTTTACTGCATCAAAAACTTTTTTCTGATTTAGTCCAACCATTTTAGCATAATAAATTCCTTCACACGCACCCGCCAAAGCTCCTGCTATCATAATTTGATTTGCAAGTTTTGCATGTTGTCCAAATCCCGCTTCTCCTTGATAAACAATATTTTTACCAAGAATTTCAAATATACTTTTCGTTCTTTCAAAAATTTCAAAATCTCCTCCGACAAAAATGGTCATAGTTCCATCTTTTGCAGCAGTATCCCCTCCTGTAACCGGTGCATCAAGTGAAAAAATTTCTTTTTCTTTTGAAGTTTCATATATTTTCTTTGCTAAATCAGGAGAACTTGTCGTCATATCAATAATAACAGTTCCTTTATCTACATTATCTATTATTCCATTTGAAAAATAAACCTCTTCCACATCTTTAGGATAGCCTACTATACTTATTACAAAATCTTTTCCCTTTACACATTCAGATATATTGTCCTTAAATCTTGCTCCATATTTTTCAAGCGACTTCGCTTTTTCAAAACTACGATTATAAACATCTACTTCTAATCCGGCTTTCAATAAATTTTGTACCATATAGCTTCCCATTATTCCCGTTCCTATAAAACCAATTTTCATAAGCAGTACTCCTTCATATGTTAAAATTTTTAGACATAATTAAGTTAAATTAACTTGATTAACTATTAATAATTGATTTGTGTTAAAATAAATTTTTTTCACAAATAAGCTTAATATTAATTATAGCACATTTTAATTATGTATTATAATTTTTTTAAAATTTATCTTTGATAATTATTATTAAAAATTTTACTTTTTTATTTTTTTAGAGTATAATATATATGTAAGATAAAATTTATCTAATTTGAAATTTGAAAGGAGATTATTTTTATGGCTTGTACTACTATTTTAGTCGGAAAAAAGGCAAGTTTTGACGGTTCAACATTAGTTGCACGTAATGAAGACTCTCCGTCCGGTCAGTTTTGTGCAAAAAAATTCATTGTCGTTCATCCAAACGAACAACCGAAAATTTATAAATCAGTAATTTCAAAAGTTGAAATTCCGTTACCTGAAAATCCTATGCGTTATACTTGTATGCCAAACGCAGTAGATAATGAAGGAATTTGGGGAGCTTGTGGAGTAAATGAAGTTAATGTTTCAATGAGTGCAACAGAAACTCTAACTTCAAATGAAAGAGTTTTAGGAGCAGATCCCTTAGTTAAATATTCAAAAGCAGTGGGAAAAGAAGGTGACGAAAATTATATTCCTGAAAAATTTGGCGGAATTGGCGAAGAAGATATGGTTACCTTAGTATTACCATATATAAAATCTGCTCGTGAAGGAGTTATTTGTTTAGGAGAACTTTTAGAAAAATATGGAACTTATGAAATGAACGGTATTGCATTTCAAGATGTCGATGAAATTTGGTGGTTGGAAACAGTTGGAGGTCATCACTGGATTGCAAGACGAGTTCCCGATGACTGTTACGTTATAATGCCTAATCAACTTGGACTTGATAATTTTGATTTAGAAGATGCATTTTCTGATCAAAAAGAATTTATGTGTTCAAAAGATTTAAAAGAATTTATTGAAAAATATCATTTAGACTTATCTTTTGACGGAAAATTAAATCCTCGAGATGCATTTGGAAGCCATAGCGATTCCGATCATACTTATAACACTCCAAGGGCATGGGTTTTACAAAGATATTTAAATCCTAATTCAAATTATTGGGATGGAATTGATGCAGATTTTAAACCTGAATCTGATGATATTCCTTGGTGTAGAGTTCCTGAAAAGAAAATTACAATTGAAGATGTAAAATATGTTCTATCTCATCATTTTCAAGGTACTCCTTATGATGTATACGGAAAACATAATGATAAAAACTTAAAAGGTATGTATCGTCCTATTGGAATAAACAGAAATAACTTTTTAGGACTTGTACAAATAAGACCTTATATGCCTGAGTCAATAAGAAGTATTGAGTGGTTATCTTTAGGATGTAATGTATTCAACGCAATAGTTCCATTCTATGTAAACATAGATAAAACGCCTACTTACCTTTCAGATACAACCGACAAAGTTACAACCGAAGATTTTTATTGGACAAATCGTATCATAGGAGCGTTAGCAGATGCACATTATAACAATTGTTCTTCACACATTGAACGTTATCAATTGTCTGTCCAATCAAAATGTACTGAAATAATAAATAAATTTGACGAAAAAATATTAAAAGAAGAACTTTCATACGAAAATGCAACAAAGATCTGTGAATTAGCAAATGAAAAAATCGAAAATGAGTTAAGGATACAAACAGATGATTTGCTTGATAAAGTCCTTTATACTGCAAGTTGTCAAATGAAAAACGGATTTGCAAGATCAGATGCTTAATTTTCTATAAAAAGTTGAGAATTAATTGAACTGAGCCTAAAAACACAGCCGGTCAAATAAATTATTCAAAGGAATGTAGTCTATAATTAATAGAAGACATTCCTTTTAAATTATCATTAATTCTTTTTGTATTATACTATACTTTCTATATCATTTATTAATTTTTCATAAGAAGAATAATTTTGTCCATAAAATATTTCTTGTTTCATTTTTTTAATTTTTCTACTTATACCTTCAATACCATTATCAAAAAATGACTTTTATTTTTAAATTTATATCATATTTTGACATACAAAAACCTCCAAATCCTTTGTCCGGATTTGGAGGTTCACATCACAATTCTCAACTTTTTTAATCACAATTTTTATTTTCTTCTTGTAATTCCATCAATCCGTCAACATTTTTGATACTATCAAATCTCTTAGTAATTTTGGTTGATGTTGTAAATATATCCTTTACATCTTTGCTGACTTTATTTATATCCTTTTCCAAAGTTTCCCAACGCTTAGCATATCTGTCAAATTCTGTTGATAAAGAATTTAATTCTTTTTGAATTTCAAGTGCATACTGAGACTGCTTCAAATTTTGTGAAACAGCTTGAACTGTCGTAAGTATTGCCATCATAGTTGTAGGTGATGTAATCCATACTCTTTTAGAATATGCATACTCAACTATTTTTGAATTATATGCGTTTAAGTATGCAAATATAGCCTCAGCAGGTAAAAACAAAATTGCCTGATCTGTTGTTTCATTTTTTATAATATACTTTGAAGAAATATCATCAATATGCTTTTTTAAATTTTGTTCAAAAAGTTTTTCGCTTTCTGATTTATTTTCACTTTCATCAAATAAACGTCTATAATTTTCAAGTGGAAATTTACTGTCAATACATATTGTTCCAACAGGTTCAGGTGCAAACAAAACAGCATCTGCGACTGTTCCGTTAGAAAGTTTAAATTGTTTTTTGTAAATATCGCTATTTTCTCCAAATGCCGAATTTAAAACTTGATATAACTGAACTTCTCCGAAAATTCCTCTTGTCTTTTTATCCGTCAAAACATTATTTAAATTTTGAACATTATTAGATAAAAATTCCATCTTTTTTTGCGCCTCATCAAGTCTGCCTAAACTTTGCATAACATTACTAAAAGTTTTTTTAGTATCTTCAAAACTTTTTTCAAGTTTAAGCTCTACTCTCTCATTAATCTTGTCAAGACGTGTTTCAACAACAGTTGTTAAATTTAAAAAGTCATTTTTTAATTCTGTTCTAAGTTTATTATTAAAATTAAAAATAGAATCTATATTATCCTTACCGGATTTTATAATGCTTTCATTTGTCTGTTGTTTAAAATTTAAAAGTTGATTTGAAACTTTATCATTACTTGCATTAAGTTTTTCAGATAATTTTGAAAATTCATCAGAAAATCCTAATTTTAATTTTAATATATCTTCATCCTTAATCACTTGTGAATCATTTTTACTAAACTTGAGCAAAAACACTATAATAAGAAGCAAAAATAATATCACAACCAAAAAAATTAAAATTATTGCACTCATAATTCCCCTACTTTAAAATACCAAACTCATATCCTTCTGACTTAAAATGTTCGATAATATTCGGAAGGGCTTTAATGGTCAATTCCTTTCCGGCAGAATCATGCATAAGTACAACAGCAATATTTTGTTGTTTCCAATAAGTCAGTGAAGTTTTAACAAATTCTACCATTTTAGCCTCATCAGTAGGTCTTTTTTTAAGAGGTTCAGCGTCACCATTTAAACTATTCCAATCTATCCACTCTAAACCTAAAGATTTTAACGCCTGATCTGCATTATTTTCAGAATCTAAGCCTTTCCAAGACATATGGCCTCCTGGATATCTCCAAACTGCTGTTTTAAATTTATCTCCTAACAATTCTTTAAGTCTGTCCAAAGTTTTTTGTGCCTCATCTTTTATAACAGTTGGATTTGGAACTCTGTTAGGATATAATTTTTCATAACTGTGTGAAAAACTATGAATAGCAATTGAATGTCCTTCTTTAAGTTCTCTTTCCAAATAAGGTTTTGCACTGTCACTAAGAGTTTTTCCTACAATAAAAAATGTTGCAGGGACTTTTTTTTCTTTTAGAATATCCAATACCTTATCTGTTATTCCAGGAGTAACTCCATCATCAAAAGTAAGAAAAACCACTTTTTTACCATTATACTCTTTTTTACTTAAAATATAATCTCTTATTGTTGCGGTATCATAAGCATAATTGTCTGCAGACTTTACATAGTTCCCTGCGTCAGCTAAATCTAAACTGTTATTATCCTTATTATCTTTTCCATTTTCAACAACAGTATTCTTTTCACTACTGATATTCTTATCAGTGGTTTTACTATTATCTTTTTTTGCAACATTTGTTGTTTTGTTATCATTTAATACGCTCAAAACATACTTACTTCCAAGAAATATTGTTAGTGCCAAAAAAACAGCAGTAATGATAATAAAATTTTCTCTTCTACGCTTTCTCCTTCTTATTTCTTGTTTACGTTGATTTCTATCTAAGTTATTGTCAATACTCATAATATCCTCCTAAAAGTATTTATATGATATTATAACATAATTACTCTATAATAATTTTTCAAAGTAATTATGTTGAAACAAATTGAGTCTACGATTGTCGTAAACTCATATTTATTATAACACAAATTAAAAATAAAAATCAAACTTATACAAACTAACAAATTATAAATTAATTTTTAACAAAAAATTTTCAATGTTAATAAATAATTTTTTCAATTTTAAAACTCTAAATAAAAACCATCTGAAAACATCTATAAACATACACACTAAACAAATTTCCAAAACTGTATATACTATTTTTAAAATCATATCAAAGGAATAAAAATTTAAAAAATAAGCAAATTTATCTACAATGAAATATTCCCTTACCAATTCATGTTCATGTATCAAATAAATGGAAAAACAAAGTTGTCCTCCAAAAATTATAATATTTTTTAAAAATTTTGTTCTTATTTTAATTTTTGAAAAAAATAATAGTAATGTAATTGAGCATATAAGTATTGTCGGAGATACATATTCCATCAAAGAAAATTTAAATTCTATATTATTTATAAGCATATAGTCAGAATACCTTTTTATAAAAAAAGTAATTACAACACAAACAAAATATAATATAAGTAAAATTATCTTATCAAATTTAAAATTAAACTTAATTTGGTATTTGCTGATATATCCTCCAACTAAATACAATATTGAAAGCCAAAGAACATGGTAGCCTCTACTAATTTTAAACACATCAGCAATATAAATTGTAGGAAAAATTGAAAAAACTAAAATTAAACTAAATATTATAACTCTTAACTGTTTTTCAGGGATATTATTAATCGCACTATTAAAAATAGGTATTAAAAAAAACATGGAAAAATAAGCTGTAAAGTACCAATATTTAGAATTTAAAACAGGAAAAAATGATTCTATCAATTCCGTTTTTGAGAAATAATTTATACCTAACTTTGAAAAAACAAACGAAATTGTAACAGTATAAAAAACAACTTGCAACCATAAAATTAAAATATTGGAATATTTAAACTTAGACTTTACTCCTACAAATCCCGAAATTAAAGCGTAACAATTAACAGCACAATATGACATTATTTCTAAAATCCACAATATATTGTATTTCATACTAAAAATTTCTACATTTTCATTGTACAATAAATTCCCTTTTCCCAATACATGAAGTGTAACAACCATTAACATTGATACAATTCTCAATAGGTCTATTCCATAATTTCTTTCTGATTTATTTTCCATTATTATCCACCTTAGTAAATCATTTAATAAAAATATAAGGAGAAACTCTCCTTATACTTTTATGATTGTTATATAAAAAATTAAAATTTATCTATAAACTATTGCTTTCCTTCCAAATCTTTCATAAGCCATTAATAAGTACCCATAATAACTGTTCGCTCCGGAATTATAATCAACATGAACGTTGTAGTTATTCCCAACAGATTCTATGCAATAAAATCCTCTACTATCATAACCTGTCAGCAAAATTGAATGATAATCTGAACTTGCATAAAAGTCACCATTTCCTGCATTTAATACTATATTAGGACTGACTCTTGAATACCATATTTGAACAGTATTTCCACGTGATAATTCGTATTTTATTGTTTCAAAGGATGCTCCACTAATGTCTTCAACAGTAGGTAATAATTTTTTCAAAGTCGGTAACATCCCACTTGGGTAGCTTGCAGGAAATGCTCCATGCATATAGCTGTGATTTGATGGATTTCCCATAGTTCCCGTTCTCGGATCACCTGTATTAGGTAATAGTGAAAGTAAAGTGGTAGGATTTACACTAACACCTTTACTATGTAGCCCACTTGCTGCAGAAAGTAACCAACACCCTGTATAATATCTATATATAGAAAAATCATAAACATAAATATTATCTGTAATTCTGTAATATGAAGGAATAGTTATTTGATTTCCATTTGTGAAATATTTCCCAATATAATATCCATTTGCATATTTTCCATTTACAAAATACTTTTCTCCGCTTGAATCTTTACCATATCCTGTTAATTTCTTTCCGTCTTTAAAAAAGTACCATGCACTTCCGTCGTCATACCACCAGTTTGCTAATTTTTTATCATCCCCATAAAAAAGTCCTTTTATATAAACTTTTCCCTTTGTTTCTATTCCTTCCTTAAACAATTTACCTTCAAAAAATCCATTTGCATACTTTCCATTTACAAAATATTTTTCTCCGCTTGCGTCTTTACCTTTTCCTGTTAATTTCTTCCCATCTTTAAAAAAGTACCATGCACTTCCGTCATCATACCACCAATTTGCCAATTTCCCATTATCACAAAAAAGTTTATTTAAATACCCATTTGCATATTTTCCGTTTTTAAAATATCTTTCTCCACTTGAATCTTTACCTTTTCCTGTTAATTTCTTTCCGTCTTTAAAAAAATACCACGCACTTCCGTCATCATACCACCAGTTTGCTAATTCTCCGTTAAAGTAAAATTTATTATCTTTGTACCCTGTATATTTTTGTGATGTTACTTCGGCACAAATATAATCACTATGTACAAATAAACTTTTAGTTATTATGAATAAAAATAAAAAAGTTAAAATTTTTATGACATTTCTTTTCATACTTCCTCCTAAACATTAATCCAATCCTTAAGATTATATCATATATCAATCATTTAACATAAATTTATATTTATTATACATCATTAGATAAATATATGCAAGAGTTTTAACATAAATTTATATTTATTATACATCATTAGATAAATATATACAAGAGTTTTAACATAAATTTATATTTAAAATACATTATTAGATAAATATATACAAGAGTTAAGTATTTTTATAAACTGTAATATATTTCTTTGTTTATAAATTACAATTAAAAATAATTTTGAAATAAAATTTTTACATCAAATAAAAAAATCGGAAAATTGATTCCGATTTTTTTATTTAAATGTTTGATTAATCATTTGTAACTATATCATGCATTTTCGGATTTAATGTAGTTCCCCAAATCCAAATTTCTCTATGTTTAGCTAATTGAATATCTTCTTTATTATAAACAGTTCTCCAAGGTTCCCAGATAAGTCCTGTTTTTTCTATTGCTTTTACAGAAAGATTTCTTACATTTCCTTTAAGCGGAATAGTAACTGAAAAACCTGCTGTTCTTGATTTCCCATTATCTTCCCAAGCTTTAGGCACTAATATTTCTTTACCGTTTTCATCATAAGTTAACTCGTCCCAAGTAACAAAAAACTTAGCTATATATCCACCTGTGTGCTTTAAAACAAGTTCTCCGTTTCTATAAGAAGTAACCTTTGTTTCAATGTAATCGCTACTACTGTTTACAATCGCAGGTTCGTTATCTTTTACAAATGCAGTTCTATATGAAACAGGAACTGCAGGAGTTTCTCTGTTATATCTACTTCCTGATTTTATTATTTCTTTTAAATCTTCAACTTTTCCACTAACAACTTTAGTTGCTTCTCCTGAATCTCCGCCTAAAATAACAGCAGTAAATGAAGTATTATCTAAAATATGTTGAAATTCTGCATCAGCTTTTACATCTACACCTTTTATTAGAGCTTGGAAAGCAGCATGAACCTTTGCACTCTTACTTGAAGTTTCCAATTTTATAAACATTGAACGTCCATAAGAAACATCTGAAACATAAACAGGAGGCGTTTTTTCATTAATCCCTGCATTTTTTAAGTTTTCAACACTTACTGAAGGTGCAAAGAAATCAGCAGGACTCGCCGGAGTATCTATACTGACATTATAATAAACTTGTTTAAAATGTACTACACAAGCTTGTTTTTCACCACTTGCAAGTGCATCAAAATCTATATTTAAAGGAAGACCCATTTTCTCAAAACCTAAACCGAATTGTGCTTTTAATTGGTTCATACTTTTTGCCATTGTTTCAGTATACGAAATCTTTGCCGCCACATTTGGATATAAACTTGCATAAGTAGAATTCCATCTGTCAGTAAGAGTATTTATCGCTCCTCTAATATTACTGTTAGTAGGATTTTCAACTACTTCACCATTACTGTTATTAGTCATTCCAGGTAAATCAATACTAACTTTTAACGGAGATCTGTTTAAAGAAATAACAGTAGGATTATTTTCTAATAAGCCTTTATCCGCTCTAAGTATTGCTCCCGGAAAAACTCTGTTACCACTTGAAGTCATTATTGAAACATCTGCATTCTTGTGAGTAAGATTCTTTTTAATTTTTTCAACTACTATAAATTCATTATTACTGTTTTTTCCGGTAGTCGGGAACTTAGTTGTTATACTTTCCCCGTTATGAGTCAAAATGTTTTCAGAATCATAATTTAATCCATAAAAATAGTTGTTCAACTTTGCTTTATAATCTTGACTTGAAATTACAGAGCTTTTAACTACATTACTCTTTGAAGAAACTTCTTCTGCCAAAGACTTAACTGTCGGTTGCACCATGATAGATGCAGTTAATAAAAATAAAATTGTTGATTTTTTAAAATTTTTTTTCATACCTTACCTCCTACAAATTTTATAGGTATATAATACATTATTAAAAAACGTTTGTCAATAGTTATTTTAATTTTTTTAAAAATAATTTAATTATAATATTTTATCACAATTTTTAAAAAAATTATATTTTTATGATAATTATCTCTAAATAATATAATAAAATTAGATTTTAATTAAAAATATATCTGTAATTATGATTATATTATAAACTTGGTAATTAATATGAATTTTTATTTGTTACGTTTTCTTTTATTTTTATCCAATAAAAATATGTCACTTTATATTAAATTTTCACACCAAAAATTATTTTTTAATAATTCTAAAAAAATATTTACTAAATGTAACAAAATATCTTTTAGAAAAATAATAAAAATTGTTTAAAAAAATAATTAAATTCATATTTTTGTATTATGTTAAGCAAAATTATATATTTTTGATTATATAAAAATACTTATTTAAATTAAACTAATGTTTCAATACAAAAATCTTTGAAAACATTATTTTCAAAAACAAAAAAAAGATATTGATGCTATTTGCAACAATATCTTTTTAAAATCTCAATAATTTATTTCATTGTTAATTTTACTTTTTGTTTTTCTAAATCAATTTCTAATATTTTAACTTTTACAATATCTGAAACTTTCAAAACTTCTGAAGGGTGTTTTATAAACTTGTTTGAAATTTGTGATATATGAACAAGTCCGTCATTTTTTATTCCAATATCAATAAAAGCTCCAAAATCTACAACATTTCTTACTGTTCCCTTAAGTTCCATTCCAACTTCCAAATCTTCAATTGAAAGTACATCGCTTCTTAAAATAGGTTTTGGCATATCTTCTCTTATATCTCTGCCGGGACGTTTTAGTTCCTCAATAATATCTTTTAAAGTCAACTCTCCTACTTCTAATTCTTTTGAAAGTTTTGAAATATTTACCTTATCTAAATCATTTCCATAAAGTTTTTGTGCAATTTCATAACTTTCAGGGTGAACAGCAGTATTATCCAATGGATTTTCCCCATTTCTTATCCTTAAAAATCCTGCAGCTTGCGTAAATGCTTTTGGCCCTATTCCCTTTACATTCTTTATTTCGTTTCTGCTTTTAAAACTTCCGTTTTCATCTCTATAAGCAACAAGATTTTTTGCCATAGTTTTAGAAATTCCGGATATATATGAAAGCAAAGAAAATGACGCAGTATTAACATCAACTCCAACTTTATTTACACAATCTTCTATTACGGAAAATAATGTTTCATCAAGTTTCTTTTGATTTACATCATGTTGATACTGACCTATACCTATATGTTTCGGTTCAATCTTCACAAGTTCAGCCATAGGATCTTGAATACGTCTTGCAATTGAAATAGCACCTCTTACAGTTACATCTAAATCAGGAAATTCTTCTTGACCAAGTTTTGATGCAGAATAAATTGACGCACCTGCTTCATTTACAATTGAATAAAATAAATTATCATTTTTAAGCTCATCTATCAATTCAACTACAACTTTTTCAGTTTCACGACTTGCAGTTCCATTTCCTATCGCAATCAAACTTACTCCATATTTTTTTATCAATTTGGCTAAAATTTCTTTACTCTCTTTTATTTTTTCCTGTGGCTTAGTCGGATAAATATTAACATGGTCTAATACAGAACCTGTTTTTGAAATTACAGCAACTTTACAACCGGTTCTGTATCCTGGATCTATCCCAAGAACAACCCTATCTAAAATTGGAGATTGCATAATATAAGGTTTTAAATTTTTGCCAAAAACTTCTATAGATTGCTCATCAGCCTTTTCCTTCAATGTTGCTCTAATTTCAGTTTCAATTTGGGGAAATAAAAGACGACTATATCCGTCATTAACAGCTTTTTCTAAAAATGAATAACAGAAATTATCCTTATCCATACATAATGCAAATAAAATGTCCGAAATATTTTTTTCGTCATTTAATTTTACAGAAACTCTAAGAGCTTTTTCTTTTTCTCCTCTATTTATAGCTAAAATTCTATGTGCAGGTAAAGTTGAAATTTTTTCGGAAAATTCATAATACATATCATACACATTATTTTCTTCCTTACCTTTTTCAGAAACTAAAATACCGTTTTTATTCGCATCTTCCCTTAATATGTCTCTAAAATCCTTATCTTCCGAAACTTGTTCTGCAATAATATCCAATGCTCCGTTTATTGCATCATCAATTGTTAAAACTTCTTTTTCACTATTTAAAAATTCCGAAACTTTTTTTTCAAAATTGCAGGGGGATAATTTTCTGTCTAAAATCATATCAGCTAAAGGTTTCAATCCTTTTTCCTTAGCAATAATTGCCCTTGTCCTTTTTTTAGGTCTAAATGGAAGATATATATCTTCAACTCTTGAAAGTGTTTCAGCTTTTAATATTTCATTTTCAATCTCAACAGTTAATTCTCCAAGTTCTGAAATTAATCTTATAACATCTTGTTTTCTCTCTTCCAAATTTCTTAAATACTGTAATTTTTGCTCTAAATTTCTTAAAATTTCATCATCTAAATTTCCGGTAACCTCTTTTCTGTATCTCGCAATAAACGGAATAGTATTACCTTCATCAATTAGTTTTACAGTATTTTCCACTTGGCTTATTTTAATATTAAGTTCTTTTGAAATCTGTTCAAAAATGTTCATTATTACCTCATTAACATAATTATTATATAAAAAGGGAGCATTTGCTCCCTTTTTCTTTTATTTTTACTATTTTACAGGTGCACTGTGAATTGACTTGCCTTCCAATTGGTGAATTGCTTCCATAAATGCTTCTGATAAAGTCGGATGCGCATGAATCATCTTTCCAATTGATTCAACTCCCATATCGTTCGCCATCGCAACAGTTCCTTCATGAATCAAATCATTTGCATGAGGCCCTATTATATGAATACCTAAAATTTTCTTTAAATCTTCAGTTGCAATAACTTTTACAAAACCATCCGCTTCTCCTAAAGAAACAGCTTTTCCATTTCCGGTAAACATAAATTTACTCTTAACATAAGGAATATTTTGAGCAATAACTTCTTCTTCAGTTAATCCAACTTGAGCAACTTCAGGTAAAGTAAATGTACATGCAGGAACAATTCCCAAATTAATTTCAGGATGTTCTCCCATCAATTTTTCAACAACATGAATTGCTTGAGCACTTGCAACGTGAGCAAGTTGAACATTTCCGTAAACAACGTCCCCAATAGCATAAATATGGTCAACATTTGTTTTAAATCCGTTATCAGTAACAACTGCTCCTCTTTCAGTAACAACTCCTGCTTTTTCAATTTCCAATCCGTCAATATTTGCTTTTCTTCCTGTTGCCAAAAGAACCATAGTTCCTACAGCTTCTTCAGTTTTATCCTTGTCTACTCTATTTGCAACAACTTTTAATTTACCATTTTCTTCAAGAATTTCACTTGCACGAACTTTATTTATAATTTTAATTCCTGCTTTTTTGAAAATACTTGGAATTCTCTTTTGAATTTCTCCATCAGTTGCAGGTAACACCCCATTAGTAACAACGGTTACTTTTGATCCGAATTGTGCATATATACTTGCAAATTCCATACCTATAACTCCGCCACCTACTACTACAAGTTCTTCAGGAATTTCTTTCAAATCCAAAAATTCATCACTTGTAATAACATTAGGTAAATCAGTTCCTGAAATAGGTGGAACACTTGGTTTAGAACCTGTTGCAATTATTATGTAATCAGCAGTAACATCTTTTTCTGATCCGTCATTTAATTTAACATGAATTGTATGTGAATCTACAAAAGAACCAAAACCTTTTAAATATTCGATATTTTTGTAAGAACCAATTAAAAATTCTACTCCACCAACAATTTTTTCAACAACTTCACATTTTCTTTCATTTAATCTTATAGGATCAATCTTACATTCATCCATTAACAATCCAAATTCTGCTTTTCTGTGAATGTTTTCCATAATTTCAGCATTCTTCCAAAGAGTCTTTGTAGGAATACATCCTCTGTTTAAACAAGTACCACCCGGTCTATCAGCCTCAATAAGTACAACTTCTGCTCCCATTTGTGCAGCTCTGATTGCAGCTTCATATCCTCCCGGACCTGCTCCGATAACAGCTATTTTAGTCATAAAACACACTCCTTATTATTTAATTTAAGCTAAAAACTTAACATATTAATTATATCTTAAAACAAAACTTTTTTCAAGATTTCCGCTAAAATAATTAAATTCTAACAAATCAATTTTAAAATTTTTTTGTTAAGTTAAATAAATCTGCTAAAAATCTCAAATCTCAAAAATATATTATCATTAAAATAGCATTTTTAAAAAATTTTTATTCTTTTAAATCGAAATATAACAATAAAAAAGCAAAGTTTTAGTTAACTTTGCTCAGTTTTATAAACTATTTATTAACAGCTTCTTTAAGAGATTTACCAGCCTTAAATACAGGTGCTTTTGAAGCAGGAATTTCAATAACTTCTTTAGGGTTTCTTGGATTTCTTCCGCTTCTTGCTTTTCTTTCTCTTGATTCAAAAGTTCCAAAGCCAACTAATTGTACTTTATCACCTTTTACTAAAGTTTCTTCAACTGTTTGAATAAATGCGTTTAATGCTCTTTCAGCATCAACCTTAGTTAATTTTCCTTTTTCAGCCATTTTAGCTAATAATTCAGATTTGTTCATAAATATCCTCCTTAAAATAAATACATATTATAAATGCCTCATAGTGATTCGCATCAATCACCGTACAAGACTATTATATATTAATTTTCTAAAAAAAACAAGTAAATATAAGTATTTTCTACATTTTTTTTCATTTTTTTTACTTTTTTCTACTTTTCTTTAAAATTTTTGATAGGAAGGTACCCTACTTCCTTCTTTATCTTTTCAAATTCTTCTTTATACTTTGTAGAAAGTATTTGTTGTTGAAGCTTATTTTGAATTGCTGTTTTTCCTGAATCTGAAAAATCCTCAAATTTTTCAGTCTTTCCTGTTAATTTAATTATATGATAACCAAATTTTGATTTAACAGGTTCACTGACTTGACCTATCTCTAACTTTGTAGCAGCATCATAAAATTCAGCTACCATAACCCCTTTAGTAAAAGTTCCTAATACTCCATTATTTGTCGCAGCTGAAGGGTCTTTTGAAACTTCATTTGCCACTTTTTCAAAATCTTCACCTTTATCAATTCTTTCCTTTGCTTTTTTAGCATCTTCTTCATTTTCTACTAATATATGTGATGCTGAAATTTCAGGACCTTCAAATTCGCTTCCGGCATATTTTGATTTAACTTCCTCATCTGAAGGTTTATAATTTTCAGAAAACCAGATTTGAAACTTTTGTGAATACATATTATCTTTCAATTGTTTTTTCAAATCATCTTGACTGATTTTATACTTATCTAATTCTTCTTTGAATTTATCTTCTCCTCCAACTTGAGTTTTGATATTTTCAATTTGCTTATCAACATCTTCATCTTTAACAGTAACTTTTGCAAGTTCTTCTTCACTCTTACCATCTTTTTTATATGATTCAGCTAATTTATTCAATTTTTCCCTTATAACATTATTAGTAACCGTTACATCTAAAATATTTTGTTTCAATGAAATAATGTTTTTCTTTCCTTCTTCGGTGCTTTCATCATAAGTCTTCTTTTGTTCATCCGTAAAACCCGATAAAAGTTTGTTATACTCCGCATTTACTTGCTCCTCTGTAATGTACTCTTTACCGATTTTAGCCATAGCCCCTTTTGGTGCAGTAGCACAAGCAGAAAGTGTAAGTGCAGAAAAAAGTAATACACTTAAAGATTTTAAAAATTTATTGTTCATAAAAAACTCTCTCCTTATTATTGAATTTGTTAAAAGAATGTGTATTAATACACATATCTTTTATTCTTTGATATTATACATTATTTTTTTAATAATGTCAAAACTTTTTAAAAATTATACTTACTTATAACTTAACAATTCCTTAAGTAGTCTTATTGATTCAGATAGTTTATCCTTTTCATAATTAAAAATTAATTCTGCATCATCATTTATATTAAATTCAATTTTTCTGAATAATTCATCTGAAAGTTTTCCTACATAATTTATTATATCTTTATCATTTAAATCAAACTTAAAAACTATACGATTTTCTCTTTCAATAATTCTTGAAAAATTGAGTTCTGTGGAAAGTGATTTTAAAAATGCAACATTCATCACATTTAGAACTACTTTTGGAACATCACCAAATCTATCTGTCAACTCATCATATATTTGATTAAAATCATCCATAGATAAAATTCCTGCAATCTTTTTGTACATATCAATTTTTTGACCATTATCACATATATAAGCACTTGGTATGTATGCATCAACAGAAATTTCAACAGAAGTTTGAGTTTTAATTTTTAAACTTTCTCCTTTAACTTCCTTTATACTTTCTTCTAACATTCTAACATACATTTCATATCCAATAGTTTCTATATGTCCTGATTGACATTCTCCAAGTAAATTTCCGGCTCCCCTAAGCTCTAAATCTCTCATAGCTATTTTAAATCCGGATCCAAATTCTGAAAAATCACGTATTGCCATAAGTCTCTTTTCTGATATTTCTGTAAGAACTTTATTTTTTTCATAAGTAAAATATGCATAAGCTCGTCTTTCAGAACGTCCTATTCTACCTTTTAATTGATAAAGTTGAGACAATCCCATTTTATCGGCATCATATATTATCATAGTATTACAATTTTTTATATCCATTCCGGTTTCAATAATAGTAGTACAAAGAAGTATATCGTAATCTCCATTTTCAAATTCATACATAATATCCTCAAGTTCTCTATTTCCTATTTGACTATGTGCAACAGCAATTTTTGCTTCAGGAACTAACCTTGAAAGTTCCATATACATTTTGTCAATATCTTTAATTCTGTTATAAACAAAATAAACCTGTCCCCCTCTGTTTATTTCTTTATATATCGCTTCTCTTATAACAGAATCATTATATTCAAGTACAAAAGTTGCAATCGTAACTCTTTCCTCAGGAGGTTCATCTAATATACTCATATCCCTAATTCCAACCAAACTCATCTGCATAGTTCTTGGAATAGGAGTTGCAGACAAAGATAAAACATCAATATTCTCTTTTATTTTTTTTAATGCCTCTTTATGTTTAACACCAAACCTCTGTTCTTCATCAATTATCAAAAGTCCTAAATCTTTAAAATTTATTTTACTTGATAACAATTTATGAGTTCCTATTAATAAATCCAAACTTCCGTTTTTTAACTTTTTTAAAATTTCTTTTTGTTCTTTGTCAGTTCTAAATCTACTTATCATTTCAATTTCAATAGGAAAATCTCCTATTCTTTGAGTAGCCGTATTATAATGTTGTTGCGCAAGAATTGTTGTCGGAACTAAAAATGCAACTTGTTTATTATCCATTATAGCCTTAAAAGCTGCTCTTAATGCAACTTCAGTCTTTCCATATCCAACATCTCCACACAATAGTCTGTCCATGGGCTTTATGCTTTCCATATCTTTTTTTATTTCTTCAATAGCTCTAAGTTGTGAATAAGTTTCCTCATATATAAAACTGTCCTCAAATTCTTTTTGCCAAGTAGTATCTTCTGAAAAAGAAAAACCTTGCAGTTTATCACGTCTTGCATACAACTGTACCAAATCTAAAGCAATATCGTCTAAAGCTTTTTTGGCTCGACTTTTCGTTTTTGTCCATTCGGCCGATCCCAATCTGTTAAGTTTAGGTTTATATCCGTCTTTGCCTATATATTTTTGAATTAAGTTCATTTGATCGGTCGGAATATAAAGTCTGTCATTTCCCTTATATAAAATTAATATATGGTCTTTAACTATTCCATTTACTTCAATTTGCTCAATTCCTCTGTATTCACCGATACCATGATTTTCATGAACAACAAAATCTCCAATATGTAAATCCGCATATGAAATTAAATTTTCTTTTTTAGTTTTATTCTTTTTATGTTTTCTGTTATGTTTTTTTTCTACTCCATAAATTTCTCTGTGAGATAAAAACAAGATTTTATGTTCAGGATATTCAAATCCAACATCAATGTTCAAAGTAGAAACAGCTAACATAGAACTTTTAAAATCAAAATCTAATCCGTCAAAAATATTACAGTTTATATTTTCACTTTTTAACATTTCACAAAATGACTTAGCTTTATCTAAAGAGCCGGAAAATATTACTATCTTATAACCTCTTTGAAGTTTTTGTTTTAAATTTTGAAAAAGTATATCGAATTTTCTATTAAAATTATCTACTTCTATCGTTTTTAAATTGCACACAACTTTTGGATTTATAATTTTTGTAAGTTTTAGAAGTTGTGTAAAATTTATAACATCAAACTCTTTTAAAGTCTTTAGTGTATTTTCAAAGGGTATTAATATTTTCTTATGAGAATCTAAAATTTCTGCATTTTCAACAGAAAAAGTTACATTCTCATAAAAAAGTTTTTCTGTTTCCAAGTTTTTATCATATATTTTTAAAATATCTTCTGTACAAATTATAGATTCTTTACCTATATAATCTAAAAGCGTAGCAAAACTACCTTTTTTTATGTAGGGCGAAATCAAATCCATATTCGAAATATGATAATTTTCCTTTAAATCATTGTAAATTCTATAAAATTTTTCAATAGAAGATTCAACTTCTTTTCCGTAAATGGAAAGCCTTTCTAATTTATCAATGTCTTTTTTTAAGCCGTTTAAGATATTATCTATATCGGCATTTGACAACACCATTTCTTTAGCAGGTATAATTGTAAACTTGTTCAAATTTTCGACAGAACGTTGAGTTGAAATTTCAAATTTTCTGATAGAATCTATTTCATCTCCAAAAAGTTCTATTCTTATAGGATTTTCAAAAGTTACAGGATATATGTCAATTATTGAGCCTCTCAGTGAAAACTGCCCTTTAGCCTCAACAAAATCTACTCTTTCATAGTGCATTTTTACCAATCTGTCAATTAAATTTTCTATATCAAGTTCTTTTTCTATATCAATATCAAAGTAGTGTTTTTTAAAAAAATTCGGAGTACTTATTTTTTTTGACAGAGCCTGTGCAGTTGTAATAATTATAGATTTTTCTCCGTTCAAAAGTTTACTCATTATATCTATTCTGTTATACTCAAGATTAAGTTCCAAACTATTTATATTATGAAATCTTATTTCAAAATTAGGATAAATATTTACCTTATCTCCCATAAAATTCTTAAGTTGTTCATATAAATTATTAGCTCTAATTTCATTTTCAACTATCACTAACATATTTCTATCAGAAACATCCGAAAAAATAGAATAAAGAACATGACAAAAACTCTCCCTTATCAAACCGTTACAATAAATCGGAGTATTTTTTGAATTTAAATTATCTATAATATTTTTATAATTTTCATCATTTTTCAAAAAATCAATTAAAAAATTCACAGTACACCTCCTTTAGAAAAAATATAGAGGAATATTTATTCCTCTATAACAACACCGTTAAATTTACACATAGCTTTATCAACATCTGCCCTTAATATTTCTTCCACAGCATCTGCCGACAGTTCTAATTCTTTATTTAAAATTTTACTTTCATTTGCAGAAAAACCGCTTAAAACAAAATCTTTTAGATCCATATAACTCGGACATTTTCCAACACTTACTTTAACTCTTGGAAATTCTTCGGTTTCAAGCTGATAAATTATTGATTTTAATCCGTTATGAGTTCCTGCACTACCTTTCTTTTTTATTTTTACAGTTCCAAAAGGTATATCAATATCATCAACAATCACTATAATATTTTTAGGATTTATATTAAAATACTTAGCGGCATCTATAACCGCCTCTCCGGACAAATTCATATAAGTTAAAGGTTTAAGAAAAATACATTTTTTTTCAAACAAATTTTTTTGACCATAAAATGATTTAAATTTTTCTCGGTTCATACTTATATCATGTCTTTTAGCCAAAATATCAATGACTCCGTATCCTACATTATGTCTTGTTCCTACATAATTTTTTCCGGGATTGCCTAAACCTACTATTAAATAAAATTTATCTTCCATCAAAAAGCATACTCACAGGTCTGTTATTATTAATTCTGTCAATGGCTTTTGCAAAATATGGAGCTACTGAAACAACTTTAATTTTTTCACATTTCTTATCAGTTTGCGGAATAGTATCCGTTACAACACATTTTACAACTTTAGAATTATTTATATTTTCTAATGCTTTTCCTGAAAAAACTCCATGACTCGCCGTAATATATACCTTTTTCGCACCTTTTTCAATCAATGAATTAGCAGCATTGGTTATAGTTCCGGCTGTATCTATTATATCATCAACAATAATGCAAGTCTTACCTTCAATATCACCAATTATATTCATAACTTCCGAAACATTCGGTCTTGGTCTTCTTTTTTCAATTATAGCAATAGGTAAATCCAAAAAGTTTGAAAATTTTCTTGCTCTTGTAACTCCACCTAAGTCCGGAGAAACAACTACCATATCTTCTTTATTTTCATCTTTTAACTCTTCTGCAAAAAAATCTGCTAAAGTTTTTATCGCTGAAAGATGATCAACAGGAATATCAAAATACCCTTGTATTTGACCTGCATGTAAATCCATAGTTATAACTCTGTCTGCACCTGATTTTTCAATTAAATTTGCTACCAATTTTGCAGTTATCGGTTCTCTCGCTTTTGTTTTTCTATCTTGCCTTGCATAACCGTAATATGGTATAACAACATTTATCCTACCTGCTGATGCTCTTTTAAAAGCGTCAACCATTATTAAAACTTCCATAAGATTATCATTAGTCGGATTACAAGTAGGTTGAATAATATAAACGTCGTAACCTCTTACAGTTTCTTCAACTGAAAGGTTTATTTCTCCATCACTAAATTTACCGATATTTATTTCACCAAGCGGCATATCTAAGCACTTGCAAATATCTTCTGCAAATTTTCTGTTTGCAGTTCCCGAAAAAATCTTCATAGGTCCAGTGTAAGCTAACATAATTCCTCCTAAAATTTAACTACTTTTTTATTTTTAAATTTTTTTTATAAACCCAATTTTCTTTTTCATAAGTTTCACTTCTTCCAATTATAAGTGAACCTTCTTTTACTACATTTGAAACTAAAGTTGTCCCTGCTGCTATAAAAGTATCGTTAGCGATATCAACGGGAGATACAATGTTTGAATTACTTCCTACAAAACAGCCATCTCCTATTTTTGAGCGGTGTTTACTTTTCCCGTCATAATTTACCAAAATAGAGCCACAACCCATATTTACATCTTTACCTACACTTGCATCCCCTATGTAAGAAAGGTGACCTGCTTTGGTATTTTCTCCAAGTGTAGAATTTTTTACTTCCACAAAATTTCCAATGTGAACTTTTTTCTTTAATGTACTGTTTGGTCTTAAGTGAGCATAAGGCCCTATCGTAACCTCATCTTCGACTATACTGTTTTCAATATATGAGCTTTTTATTAAAACATCATTTCCTATTACAGAATTTTCTATCAAAGTATCTCCTGTAATATAAACATTCTCTCCTATTATTGTATTACCAAAAATCCTGACTCCGCTACCAATAAAAGTGTCTTTTCCTATCTCAATTCCTTTTTCAATTACAGTATTTTCAGGATTTTCCATAATAACACCGTTTTTCATATATTCAGTATTTATACGATTTCGCATAATTTTTTCCGCTTCAAACAGTTGTAATTTTGAATTTATTCCATGTATTTCTTCTACATCATCTAAGTTATAAGTGTCAACAAATTCTTTTTCATTAACCAATACCTTTATTACATCAGTAAGATACAATTCATTTTGAGCATTATCGGTATCAATTTTTTTAAGTCCATATTTTAAAAATTTCCCGTTAAAAGCATAAATTCCTGAATTGATTTCTTTAACTTTTTTCTCAAATTCATTTGCATCTTTATCTTCAACAATTTTTATAAATTTTCCGTTTTCATCTTTTATTATATGACCATAGCCTGTAGTATCATCAATAAAAGCGGTTAGAACTGATGCTTTTGCGTTTGAAGTTATATGATTTTCAAAAAACATTTTTAAGGTTTCACCTTTGATTAACGGAGTATCTCCGCTTAATACCAAAACATTATCCTCATCATCAATTTCATCTTCTGCAAGCTGAACGGCATATCCTGTCCCATAAGGATATTCTTTACCTATTTTTTGTTCTTTATAAATAACAGAATCTTTAAATTTCTCTTTAAGCATATCTTTATTTTTACCAACTATAATTATAGTTTTATCGGCACCGGCTTCATTGCCTGATTCATAAACATAATCAATCAAGGACTTATTTGCAATTTTATGTAAAACTTTAGATTTTTTACTTTTCATTCTCGTGCCTTCACCGGCTGCCAATATGATTGTAATATTCATATCTATCACTCCTCACATTTTTTTATTATACCATAATAAATGATAAATGTTAAGATGAAAACTGTAAAAGAGTACCTACTACTTAACTTGTTTATCTTTTTTTATTAAGTTTCTAAGCGCTTCTATTGCTGTTCTTATTGCTTTATCTGTATCTTCAACTATGTTGTTCGATAAGTTTTGTTTTACTCTTTCCTGATTATTAACAACTAAAAATATTGAACCTGCTCTTGTATTTAAAAAACTTGAAACTACAAAAAGAGCTGCAGACTCCATTTCGCTTGCTTTTGTGTTAAGTCTCTTCCATGCTTCCCATTTATTTAATAATTCATAACTTACCGGTTTGTTTTCAGGTTGATGTTGACCGTAAAAAGCATCTTTACACTGAACAACTCCGACATGATATTTGCTATTTAATTTTTCACAAGCGTTTGTAAGTTCATTAACTATTGAAAAATCGGCAACTGCAGGAAATTCTATGGGCGCATACTCTTTGCTTGTGCCTTCCATTCTTATAGCTCCTGTAGCAACAACCAAATCTCCGGACTCAACATTTATATCAATTCCTCCACAAGTTCCGACTCTTATAAAAGTATCTGCTCCGATTTTATAAAGTTCTTCAACCGCTATTGATGTACTCGCTCCTCCGATTCCTGTACTTGTAACTGAAACTTTTTCTCCGTCTAAATAACCTGTGTACGTTACATATTCTCTGTTATCCGCAACTAATACAGCATCATCAAAATACTTTGCAATCAACTTACATCTTTTAGGATCTCCCGGTAAAATAACATATTTACCCACATCTCCTTGTTTCATATTTATATGATATTGTTTTTCTCCTAATAATTTTTCAGACATCTTAATCCTCCTATTCTTTTTCTTTATCATATTCTAAAACAGCAGTATATATTTCATTTTTTGAAAGTTGTAATTTTTCTTTTAATTCTTTCACAATTTGTTTATTACTTAAACCTTTAACCTTTAAATCAGAAATTTCAGTAATTAGATCTACATTTTCCTTTACTGTTTCAATTTTTTCAATAACCAAAACTATTTCTCCCCTAACACCTTTTTCAGAGTAATAGGAAATAATCTCCGATACTTTTCCTCTTTTATATTCTTCAAACAATTTGGTTAATTCTCTACATACACACAAATTAATGTCGCCAAATTTTTCTTCTATAAATTGTAAAGTTTTTAGAAGTCTATGAGGACTCTCATAAAAAACTCCTGTAACTTCCATATTTTTAAAATTTTCAAAATATTTTTCTTTCTCACTTTTAGTCTTTGGAACAAATCCCATATAAACAAACTTTGTGCTGTCAAATCCACTACCACAAAGTCCGTTAATCAATGCACATGCACCCGGCAATATTTCATAAGAAATATTTTTCTTTATTATTTCACACAAAATTATAAAACCAGGATCATTAATTATCGGCATTCCCGCATCAGAAATAATAGATACTGTCTTACCTTCATTAATACTTTTTATTATTTCGTTTACTCTTTCATTTTCATTAAACTTATGATATGAAATTAATTTTGCATCTATATTATAAAATTTTAACAAGTTTGAACTGTTCCTTGTATCTTCACAATATATAACATCACTGTTTTTCAGAACTTCTAAAGCCCTTAAAGTGATGTCTTTCATATTTCCGATAGGAGTCGGTACAAAATATATATTAGAAATTTTTTCCATAATAAATCTCCTTAACCTCATCTGTATAATCACCGTTTTTATCATAAATAAAAACAGTATTTTCTACAAACAAGTTACTAAGTCCATTTTTAACAAGTTCTAGCATAAACAAATGAGGTTTCTTATCTGTACTGCTACAAACAAATTGTATTCTCTTGGGTTCCAATTTAAAATCACGAGAAAGTGACAATACATCAACAAGTCTTTCCATACTGTAAATTAAAAACAATTTTCCTTTTGATTTTAATTTAGTATATGAAAACTTTAAAATATCCTCTAATTTTAATGAATACTCATATCTTGAAATCAAAAAATTTCTATCTTTATTTAATAATCCTGTATTCATTTTCTTATAAGGAGGATTTGAAACAATATAGTCCACAGAAGAATTTTCAAATTTATCATAAGCATTATTCATATCACAATTTAATAAAAATACATTCGATAAATTATTTTCACTTATAGTATCTTTTATCAAGTTACAATTTTCTTGTTGAATTTCAATTAGAAACACCTTATTTAATTCAT
This sequence comes from Parvimonas sp., assembly GCA_022770425.1. Classification (GTDB taxonomy): domain Bacteria; phylum Bacillota; class Clostridia; order Tissierellales; family Peptoniphilaceae; genus Parvimonas. The sequence continues at coordinate 36,595 of JALEHY010000002.1, forward strand.
TCAAAAAATTTACTCTAAGTCCAATTATTCCCGTCCCTGCTCCAATGTCTACCAAAATTTTATTTTTTGAAACCTTTACAAAATCAGATAACAAAATAGCATCTATACCAAAAGAAAACTTATCTTTATTTGCATAAATTACTCCATCCGTTCCGGGAATAAAATGTTTTTCAATTTTTTTAACCTCTTTCATAATTCAATAATCTCCTGTATATTTATTATAACAAAAATGATAAATAAAATAAACACAATAGAAAGCAAATTAAATTAGATACTATAAACTTTACAATTTTTAAAAATATAATTTTTTTGATATAATAATTTTGGTGATTATAATGAATTTTACTGAACAACAAAATAATGCAATTAAACATTTCAAAGGACCCGCACTTATTCTTGCAGTACCCGGTTCCGGAAAAACTACGGTTTTAATTAACAGAATTTCAAATTTAATTTTCAATCATAATATTAAACCTGAAGAAATTTTATCTATAACTTTTAGTAAAGTTCAAGGAAAAGATATGGAAAAAAGATTTTTTAAAAACTTTCCTGAATTTGAAAATAAGATTACTTTTAAAACTATTCATGCATTTTGCTATGAAATCATACGAAATTATATGAAGTTCAAAAATATTAAAAAAACTTTAATAGAAGGAAAAGATGAAATAAATAGAAATTTAATTCTAAAAAGAGTTTATTTTTCTTTGAATTATCAAAGATTGAGTGAAGACCAGATTTTAGACTTTTTCTCCATTTATGATTATACAAAAAATAAAATGTTAAATTTTGAAAGCTATGTAAGAGAAAATAAATTCATCTCAAACAGACTTTTAATGCTTAAATTATATACTTTATATGAAAATATAAAAGAAGAAAATAATTATATGGATTTTAATGATCTTTTAATTTTGGCTTATGAATATATCAATAAAGACGAAAATTTACTAAAAGCAGTAAAAAAGAAATATAAATTTTTTCAAGTTGACGAAGGACAAGACACTTCAACTTTACAATTTGAAATTATCAAAAAAATTGCATATCCTGAAAATAATATTTTTATTGTTGCTGATGACGATCAGTCAATATACAGTTTTAGAGGTGCAAGTCCTGAAAATTTATTAAATTTCAAAAAAATTTATCCAAATTCAAATATATTTTTTATGGATAAAAATTTTCGCTCAAGTAAAAATATAATAAAAATAAGTAATAAAGTAATTTCCAAAAATAAAAATCGTTATGAAAAGTTCTCTAAACATACAATAGATGAAAGCTCACAAATTATGCTTTTTAATGTTAAAAATTCAAAAATTCAGTTAAGAGAAATTTTTAAAAAAATAAATTCGCTAAGCGCTTCGGAAAGTATCGGAATACTGTACAGAAATAATGTATCTTCAATATATCTTTCAAATTTATTTTTAGAAAATAATTTTGATTTTTATGTAAAAGAGAATAAGTTCGACTTTTATTCAAATAAAATTTTGCTTGATATAAAAAACATAATAGATTTTTCAGAAGATACCACAAATTTAGAAGCATTTAAAAAAATATATTTTAAACTAAATGCTTATATAAAAAAAGAATTTATTGCAAAATTAGAATACAAATCTTATGATGAATGTGTGTTAAGTGCTCTTTTAGACTTTGAAAATCTAAGTTATTTCTATGTTTCAAAATTTACAGAACTAAGAAATAACTTTAAAAAATTAAGTAAAATGAAAATGAAAAATAAAATAGACTTTATTTTAAACGACATAGGATATAGAGATTATATTGAAAATATGGATGATTTTTCAAATTTAAACTACAACCTGACTTTAGATATTTTAAAGTATATTTCGTCAAATTTGGACAGTTATGAAGATTTTATAGAAAGACTCCATAACATAAAAGAAAAACTTTTAACTGCAACAAAATCAAATTCAAATGTTTCCATTTCAACCATACATTCATCAAAAGGTTTAGAATATGACAATGTATTTATTATAGACCTTGTTGACGGAGAGTTTCCTCAAAAGAACATATTAAATTCATTAGATGAAAATCTGTTGGAAGAAGAACGCAGATTGTTTTATGTTGCAATGACACGTGCAAAGAAAAAATTATTTTTATTTACCGTAAAAGAAAGAAATGAACAAGAAGTTTCTCCTTCCGTTTTTTATAATGAACTAAAAAATAAAACGACTTTATAATTTTTATAAAGTCGTTACATTTGATTTTAATTTATATATAATATCTTTTCTTTCAACTATTATATTAACTTTATCTTTTAATGAATTATCTAAACGAATTTTTTCAAGAAGTTTTTTTGATGGATTTATTGTATATGCATTTCCGAAAATTCGTAACATGGACAAATCTCCTGTTGTATCTCCGTAAGCAAACGAATTTTTCACATCTATATCATATTTTTCGATTAGTTCTTCACACATTTTATGTTTATTTTCGCTGTCCCACATAGGTAAAATTTCACCTGTAAATTTTCTATTTTCATCATACAAATACTTTGTTGCTCTAAATTCAGTCACTGAATATTTTTTTGCCATTTCCGAAACCAAAAAATCAGGACTTCCTGAAATAAAGAAAATTAAATGTCCGTTATTTTTATGAAATTCAAGTTGATTTCTTGAAAACAAATAAACTCTCTCGCAAACTTTATCAACAGACTGTTTAGCGATAAAATTATTATAGTCTACGTCAAAACCTACCAAATCGGTTATATATTTTTCTGCAAGCGCTTCAATATAGGCATCATAAGCTCCGTATCTGTTTACATAATCCATATAAAGTTGTTTAACATTATCAACCCAAACACTCTCATCAATTATGTCATATTTTATAAGTCTTTTAAAATGTTCTATCATCAAAGATTCTCTTGCTATTGTACCGTCTATATCAAAAAATGCTGCAATATTTTTCATAGTTTCTCCTATTTTTTTCTAAAGTTCATAAGTAACAATGCGTAAAAAAGCGAACAGACTCCGCTTGTTCCTAAAATCATTGCATAATACAATGAATTTATTCCGTTAGTTGTTATGATATTAGTCCAACCGTCAGCTAAAAAATAAGTTCCTATACCTATTAACAAAAATGAAGGTATAAACTTAACGAATCTATATTTTACTTTATTTAAAAGTGTAGTAACAACAATAGCAACTACTATACTCAGAAAAACAATAAACACTGACAATCTTTTTCTTATCAAAATTTCAATAATTTGCTTCATATATACTCCTTTTGATTTTTAACTTCTTCTCTTAACTGTTCTATTGACTTTAGTGAAATATTTTCTTTGTCAATCTCAAGTAGATTCAAAATTTTGTACAAATTTTCAAAACTTTCTGTTTCAATTTCCATATAAGGATAAGGATAAATTTCTTTGTTCCATGTATCAATGTCTATTATCGAATCCATAAATTCAAAAGAAATTCTATTTTTTTCACCGATTTTTACTATATCATAGCCTAAAAATTTTAATATTTCAAGCATAGTCTTTGTATCTGAAAAATTAACATTAAATTCATTATTTTCTCTGAAACTTTTATTGGCTATATTTTCCTTATACGTTAACTCACAATGCAAAACTTCTCCGTTTTTACTTAAAAGCTCTCTTATCCTAAGATAACTGCCTTTTGGAATAATATCAATTTTTGATGAAAAAATATGATAATTTTTTTGATTTTCTTCATGCAAAAATTTTGCTCCCAAAAAATTCAATTTTTCAATAACTTTTAAAACATCTATGTTTAAAATTTTAACTTCCATTTCTTTTTTCATATATCACCTAATAATTTTCGGAATAAATTTAAGATAATCCGCTGACAAGCAGTGAAATTCTATTCCGTCTACGACCTCATCAACAACATTAAAAAGTGAACCTGCATGTAAATGACCATAAAGAACAATTTTTATATTATTTCGTTTAGCGAAATTTCCAAAGTCATTCAAAGTTCTATCCTTTTCAACAGGAGGATAATGAAATAAACAAATTATTTCTTTATCTTTACTTTTTATTGAATTTAAGCTTAACTCTATTCTCAAAAGCTCTCTGTCATATATTTTTCTGTCTGTTTTTTCTGAAAATTCACACGACTTAGGAGAAATCCAACCTCTCGTACCGATTACAACATAATCTCCTATTTCTATACTGTTATTTTGTAAAAAAAACATATTTTTCAAATTCAAATCTTCAATCTTTTTTAAACTTGACCACCAAAAATCATGATTACCTTTCATCAATATTTTTTTCCCCGGTAATTTTTCAATTCTTCTTAAATCATTCTCTGCCTCTTCCAGTTTCAAAGCCCAAGAAATATCGCCGGGAATTAAAATGTAATCCTCATCGGTAACTTTTTCATTCCACGCTTTAAACATTCTATCTTCATAATTTTCCCAAGCTTCTCCAAAAACTTCCATAGATTTTTGTTTTGTATAATCCAAATGTAAATCTGACAGTCCGTATATCATTCTAACTCCTAAAACAATTTTTTAACTTCCTCAATCTTTTGTAAAGCAAGTTGATATCCCTCTTTGTATAAATCAATTACATCTTGTGTATTCGTTGTAAAAGATTTAAATTTTAACGGATTAACCGGTGCTAAAACTACTGCTTTATTTTTATTTTCCAAGTCGTCAATAAGATTTAAGGAATTATTATATCTTTCTTTCTCATTACACATTGTTTCTAAAAATTTCGGAAAATCTCTCAAAGCATTTTTAACTATTTCACTCGGATTTGAATTTTCTCTTCTATATCCTCTATTTTTAGTCAAAACAACTACAAATTTTTCATATCCAAGTTCTATTGCACGATCAATAGGATTTGTATTGTACATTCCACCGTCATAATAAGGAATATTATCTATTACTACAGGCTTTGCCATATCAGGTAATGATGATGACGCTATTACTCTGTCAATTGCAAATTTCATATCATTTTTATCAGACAAAGAAAAATACCTTACACTTCCATCTAAAAGTGAAACCGCACTTACTTCAAAACTATCCTTAACATTATATTCTTCAGGCAATGAAAAAACATTCTCCACCATTTCAACTAAATTCAAAGGTTCGGAAGAATTTTTTAAAAGCTCCATATTTTGAGAAAATGAACCGAAAAGTTTATTTATATCAAAATTTATTCCCGATGCAAACTCAAATCCGGTAATTGCACCCGCACTAACTCCGATAATATAAGGAAATTCCATATTATTTTGTTTAAAACAATCTAAAACACCTTTAGTAAAAGCTCCTCTCATTGCTCCGCCTTCTAAAATTAATGCTATTTTATTACCTTTCATAATAAACCTCCGATTTTGTTTTTAATTTATAATTATTAAAATTATATCATAAATCAAATAATAAATCTAATAAAATATTTTCGAAAAAATACTTGAAATGTTTTTTAATTTATAGTATAATACTAATGTTATTTTTGAGGAGGTGAATCGAATGGCAAATATCAAATCAGCACTTAAGAGAATAGAAGTAACTAAAAGACAAACTCTTAAAAATAAAAGTAAAAAATCTGAAATCAAAACCTACATTAAAAAATTTCATGTAGCTTTAGATGAAAACAATTTAGAAAATGCTAATGAATTATTAAGAACAATAGATAAAAAGCTTAAAAAAGCCACTACAAAGAGTGTTCTTCATAAAAATGCTGCTTCAAGACAAGTAAGCAAATTAAGCAAGAAATTACACCAAGCTTCTACTCAAGCGTAATAATGTGTCTGGATCCAACACATTATTGCTCCTTGTTAGGAGCTTTTTTTCTTTTAAAAAACAAAAAGCGACTAAGAGAATTAATCCTAATCACTTTTTAGTGTTAATTTATTTTTTCTATATAATATTCATTACTTATTTTTATAAACTTTGTCATTGAAGAACAAACTAAAGGATTAAAATTATAGTTCGAAATCAAATCAAGTTTTGAAAACAAAATCCCTTCAATTAAAAACGAAAAATCATTACAGTTTGAATTATTGACAAATATTCCCTTGACAGTAGGATTAATATTTTTAGTAATAATTTTAGATTCTTCATTTTTTAATAAAATATTCGCATTTAAAGTTTTAACTTCTTCAAAATCAATTATTATCTTATCTTCAATCGAAATATTAAAAATTTTATCATTTGTTAATTCTTCGGATGATAACAACAAATATCTTTCCGCAAAGTTCTGTTTACTGCAGTTTTTAAATTTATTTAATTCAAAAAATTTATCTAAATTAAAAAAATTTAAATTTCCAAAATCAAACTCCGAAAAATCTACTTTATCTGTACATTCCAAAATATAGTTTTTCAGTAAATTTTCAAATACTGAATTTTCAATCAAATATACAGACTTTTTAAAGTCGAAAACTCTAAAATTTTTTTCTGAAAATCCCCCATTTTCTTGACTAAAAATTCTGTTTATTAAATTTTTATACTTATTTTTATCGTCAATTTTAAAATAGAAATTTTCTAAATCTAAACCTTCTTCTAAAAACTTATTAAGCTGCGTATCCAATAAAATATTTTCTATTCTATTTTTATCAACAAATTTAAATTGTAACTTGGAGTTGAATTTTAAATTTGAAAAATTTATTACCGTATCCCGTTGATAAAAGTGATTTTTCAATTTTCTTTTTGCAAAAATCCCAAACTTATTTAAGTTCTTACTGACAAGTTCGATTTTTATATCTTTATACTTGTCAACAAACTTTTCAAATGCCTTGCCATTTTTCCAAACAGATATTTCTGTCAAATCTATTTTTTCTCTGATATCTTTTGATGATAATCTTGAATTTACAACATTAAGCATATTATTGCTTTTTGAAATCTCGCTAATGCTTATATTTTCCAACTTTCTAAGTAATTTAGATTCACTTGCAAGTTTAAAATTATAACTGTTTAGATATCTGTAATACATTGAAACAGACACAACAACCGTTACTGAAAAAACAATTAAAACTATGGGTAAAATAAATGACTTTTTAACTTTCATCCTTTTCTCCAAACAAATAATTAAATTTATCCAACTTATCCATGTAAATGCACTTTTCAATTACCTTACCTTTTGTTGAAAATTTTAAATTTAAACAGTTTCCGGAAAATTCAAAATCAACACTTTCTACATTTTTTATAAGTTTATTTACCCCGTAATCAGTTTTATTTAAAATATCTTTTGATATTCTATCTATATCATAACCTTCTTTGTTTTTCTTTATTTTATATTCTATTTTATTAAACTCCGACACGTAGTTATCTCTTTTTTCAAAAAGATAAGAATTGTAAGTATACTTCCACAATATAATCCCATTTGAATTTATTTTTATTTTTACGGCATTTGATATTTCATTTTCCATATAATTTATTGCATAATTTATATCCAATAAATTACCGTAGTTTTTTCTTTGATTTATATTTGTAAAATATGCAGTATAAAACACACTCAAACAAGAAAGGATAATAAGAGATGAAAGTGTTATTGTAATTAGCAATTCTATTAAAGTAAAACTCCTAATTTTTTTCACAAACATACATTTCATAAACTTTTTCCTCACCATTTACAATCACAGTAATTTCTACAAAATACATATCATCAAGTTTTTCAAGATTTAATTTATATTTTTTCGTATCTATATTAGTTGTAATTTCCCTTTTATTATGTATATTATTTTTTATATTATCTACAACATTTTCAATATCACTGTAAGACATAATTTCTTTAATATTTTCATTTTTCATTTTAGAAAAATGAATCATAGAAAACAAGAAAGTTGCAGAAATAAGCGATAAAATAGATATTGCAAAGATACATTCCATAAGCGTAAATGCCCTATTTTTTCCTCTTAATTTCATTTTACCTCCACGATATTTAAGTTTGCAGTTGCAGGAGTAATCCTTATATCATAATATTTCCCGTCACAAAAAAATTTATAAGTATTTCCTTTACTCGGAATCCCATTGGAATTAAATTCTAAACTTAATGTACTTAAAATTTTCAAATATTTACACTTGATTGTCTTAAAATAATATTTATTTGATTTAACAGTAAATGTATTTGAAGCAGTATCTGAAAAAACAGTAACTGTTTTTTTATGAGTAATTGAATAACTTTTTGCGTTTGATATACTTTCATATATTAAATTTAATTCTTCTAACGCTAAACTCTTTTTATTGTGTGATAAATTAACTTTGATTACTCCAACTAAAACAGACACTATAACAATACAAATTATAAGTTCTATTAAAGTAAATGCCTTTTTAGTCATCGCTTTCAACAGAAGGAGTAACAACTATATCTCCGTTTTTAATCTTTACATTATAAGAATTTCCTGATATTGATTTTGGAAGTTTAGGAATTGATTTAATATATTTTTTCGTAACTAATTCTTCAGTTATATCTTTTTCGTCTACTGAAACTTTTTCTTCTGACAAGTATCTAAGACCCGCAGTTTCAAGTACCCTTACATTAGTTGCATGAGCTGTTTTATCGGCTTTAATTCTTGAATTATTGTAACGTGGAATCGCAATCAAAACAAGAATTGCTAAAATTGCAATAACTATAAGTAACTCAATCAATGTAAATGCCTTTTTTCTTAATTTTTTCATAACAAATCCTCCGTTAAATTTTCACAAAAAAAGTACAGGGACCCCCTGTACAAAATTATCTTGACCAATTTCCTTTAGTAAATATATCTACTTCTTCGCCACTTTCAGTTATACCTACTATATTTAATGTATCATCACCAACCATAAAATCAACATGAACTAAACTATCATTAACTCCTCTTTCAGATAATTGTTCATCTGTTAAATCCTCACTTCCTTGTAAACAAGTAGGATATGCTCTACCCATTGCAAGGTGACAAGAAGCATTTTCATCAAATAATGTTTCAAAAAACATTGTATTTGTATTTGAAATAGGAGAATCATAAGGAACCAAAGCTACTTCTCCTAATGACAAAGCTCCCTCATCAGTTTCCAACAATGATTTTAAAACGTCATAACCTTTATTTGCAGAATAATTAACTACTTTTCCGTTTTTGTACTCTAACATAAACTCATCAATTATATTTCCATTATAATTTAGAGCTTTCGTACTATAAACCACACCATTTATTCCATCTTTATGAGGAAGTGTAAACACTTCTTCAGTAGGCATATTTGCAGTAAAATCTACTCCTTTTGAATTGGAACTGCTACCTGCTGCAAGCCAAATATGTCCCTTTGGTAATTCAATAGTTAAATTTGTTCCTTTTTCACTATTATATTTCAAATATTTAAATTGCATTTCATTTAAATACTTTGCTCTTGCACTCAAGTCTTTAATATGTTTTTTCCAATTTTCTACACAATTACCCTCATCAATTCTTGCAGTATAGAAAATTAATTCCCATAATTTATCAACAGCTTCTTTTTCTTCCAATTCAGGGAAAACTACCTTTGCCCATGCAGGAGTTGATGCTCCGATTACACACCAAGAATTTTTATCTGCCATTAAAGAAGTTGAAAAATATTTCATAGCTTTTGAATTAGCAACAGTCATCGCCTTAACTTTATCAATATTTAATCCTTCCAAAGCATTTGGATCATTACCCACAACAGACAAAAACACTGCATTTCTATCAACATAATCAGTGTATTGATCAACCGCCCATGCTCTAACGTCAGACAAAGTTTCAACATCTGCATAATTCAATCTATGTCTTGCTAAAATATCATCTCTCCACACAACATTTACATCTCCGGCTCCTGCCTTATATGCCTCTTCAGCCAAAACTCTTACAAAATCTTTAGCCTCAACATTTGCTCTAATTACAACTAATTGTTTTTCTTGAACATTAGCACCAACTTTAATGATAGTTTCACAATACTTTTGCAATTTTTCTTTAAATTCCATGTAAAATTCCTCCGTATAATCTCAATTTTTACAACTATATTTTACATCATTTTTCTTAATTTGTAAATAAATTAGGTTAAAAAGTAGATTTATATTCATCTAAAACTTTAAAAATTTCGTCTATATCGTCTAAAGAATTTATAATATTTTTTACTTTATTTGATTCTTTGAAACCCTTTAAATACCACAAAATATTTTTTCTCATTTCACGCACTGCTAATCTTTCCGACTTAAATTCCAACTCTAAACGGTAATGTCTTTTTATAACATCTATAACTTCAAATATATCAGGTTCTGTATATTTTTCAGTTAAATTATATTCTCTTATTTTTTTAAAAATAAAAGGATTACCAAGTGCTGCCCTACCTATCGCAACTGCATCTACTCCTGTTTGTTCTTTCATTTTAATATAATCCTCAACAGAAGTTACATCTCCATTACCAACAACTTTTATCGGAACGTGTTTTTTTAAAGTTTTTATGGACTCCCAGTCTGCATTACCGGAATAAAACATATCTCTTGTACGTGCATGTAATGTTATCATATACGCTCCTGCCTCAACTATTGCATCTGCAACTTCTAAATAATTTTTATTATTTTCATCAAATCCAAGACGTATTTTAACACTTACAGGAACTTTTGAATTTTTCACCATAGTTGAAACTATTTTTTTCACTTTTTTAGGTTCTTTCATAAGATACGATCCCTCATGATTTTTTACTATCTTGGGAGCAGGACAGCCCAAATTCAAATCAAGTTGATAAATATCATTTCTTAAATTTAATTTGGTAGTTATTATTTCTTCCATAATGTTTTCATCACTTCCAAAAACTTGAAGTCCGACAGGTCCTTCTCTTTTATCAATATAAGTTAAAAGTTTAGTATTTTCATTGCTATGATACATCCCTTTAATCGAAACCATTTCTGTAAAAGTTAAACTCGCTCCCATCTCGCTTGCCAAAATTCTAAATGCGACATCACTGACACCTGCAAGCGGAGCAAGGAAAATATCTCCATTAATCACAAAATTTATCCTTTCTCTATTTACTGATTATATATTTTATTTAATTATGATTTATAAATTTATAAATTTCTAAAAGTCCATCCAATGTAAGATATTTGTCTATAATATCAATTTTTTCAATATGTTTTGAAATAAGACTTGCATACCCTCCGGTTGCAACTACTTTATACGAGTCAAAACTCATCTCTTTTGCAATCTCATCAATAAGCTTTTCAATAAGTCCAATATATCCGATAACCATACCGCTTCTTATATTATCAACCGTATTTTTCCCAACTACATTGTCCGGCTTATAAAGTTCAACTTTAGGAAGTTTAGCGGTTTTCATAAACAATGCTTCAGAAGAAATTCCTATTCCGGGAACTATACTCCCTCCTTGATAAACACCGTTATTGTCAATAACATCAAAAGTAATGGCTGTTCCGATATCTATGATTATAAGAGGAAAGCCATATTTTTTTATTCCTGAAATTGAATTTACAATTCTGTCTGCCCCTATTGTCTGAGGATTATCATGATTTATCTCAAGACCAAGAACAGAATTATTTTCAACAACTATAGGTTTCAAATTAAGATATCTCTTTATTGCATTTTCAATAGAATGCATAACATCAGGAACAACAGATGCAATTATCACATCCTTTATATCCGATTTTTTTATATTATTAGCGTTAAGTATATCCATAATAGAAAGTGCATATTCGTCACTGGTTTTATTCTTTATTGTACTTATCCTAAAATCACAGACTAAATTTTCATCACGATAAACTCCCAAAACAATATTTGTATTTCCGACATCTATAACTAATAACATCACTTTCTCCTTAACATAAAAAAAATTTTTGACAACTAATTTTAACATTTTTTACATCTTAATACAAGAAAAATAAAAAGGTTTAAGATTACTCCTAAACCTTAAAATTATATTATATTATCTTTTCTTTTCCGTAAAATTTAAAAAAGCATAAGAGATAAAAAATCCCAAAGTAAAAAAGATAACAAAAACAACAAAATGAATAAGAAGATTTCCTTCCTCACCCGTAAACATTCGAAGAAATAAATCTGCAAATACGCCCACAACAAAACCTACAATAAAACTAACTTTTTTCTTATTCATCAAAAACTCCTAAAACATATATTTATCTAAATTTATCCATAAATTATTATACTTAAAACATTACACAATACAATTTTCTAAATCAGCTTCAAACTAATAAAAAGTTGGTATCTTACAAGCATTTTTTTATAAGCTTCTGTAGAGATTTCTTTAAAGCAAAACAAACCTTATTTAATTAAAATATACTATTCTCTAAAAGTAATCCCCGTTTTTAATTCTCTTTCGACAAGTATTTTAAGCATTGATTTTCCTTTAGCTAATTCATCTACAAGTTTATCAAGATATCGAATTTCTCTCAAAAGAGACTCTTCAATTTCTTCAATCCTAACACCACAGATTTTACCGGTAATATTTTTTCGAAAAGGATTTAAATTTGGAGCATTTAAGAAAAAATCTCCATAAGTTGTTTCGCTCTCAAGCAATTTATTTATTTGGTCTGAATCATACCCCGTTAACCATGTTGTAACTTCATAAACCTCTTGCATAGTTCTACCTTTTTTCTCCGCCTTAGCAATTAACATCGGATAAACTTTTGAAAAAGCCATATCATAAATTTTATTCATATTAATCAAACCTTTCTTTCCGCTTTACTTCTTTAAAAACTACTAAAACAAAGTTGCTACTACTGCAAACTTATATTTAATCAATTTTGATAAATATTTTTACTTTTCCTTTTTGGAAATAAGTATATCCCCTTCTCGTGATATTTTTTTGCTCCTTATCGCTCTTGAAATTGCCGGTTTTAAATAAGATCTAATTTTATCTGTCAATCTATTACTTCCAAGCAATTCTGCTGTTCTTTTTAGTAATTCTTGTTCAGAAATAGCATCCGAATTATATACTATAAAAGTAATTAAATTAGATATTTCTTCCTGCGATATTTTATATATTTCTCTTTTATAAAGATCAGACGGAAGTCTATATTTATTATAATTTCTAAATTCTTCTGAAGAATTCCAATAAATAGTCTCATTATGTTCTTTTGTTTTATATGATTTAACTTTAGATATTGAAAAATCAAAAATTGAAATAATTCTTTTAGTAAGTCTTATATTTCCAAATATTTCACTAAGTCTATCATATAGCAAATTAACAGAGATAGGGGCTTCAGCTTTTATTATTTTTGAAACTTCTTCTGATATGATTTTATAATTTTCGATACTAACATCATCTGCAGAAAAATTGTTATAATATTTTTCATATTTAACGTCAAATACTTCTATAAGTTTTGAATTATCATCTTCTTCAAAAATGGTTTTTGAAGATGCTATTGTACTGTTTAAATCATTATCAAAAGAGTTTATTTTTAACAATTCGTCTTTATTTTTATTTATATCTTCATAAAATATATCCTTGAAATAATCTTTGTTTCTTACTAATTCATTAATTAAATTTCCTTCAACATTTTTATTATTATCGGATATAACATCATTACCTTTTTCTTTAAAATCTAAATTTTCAGTTATAGCCTCCGTTTTTTCTTCAAACTTATAATCTTCAAAATTTGATAAGTAAGCTTGTATTTTTTCAAATTCTCTATCAGGATTTTCAAAATAATCAACACTCCATATATTAATAATTTTCCAACCCAAACTTTTCAATATAGAAGGTTTAAGAGAGCATCTGTCTCTTACATTCTTTATTTTAAAGTAATTTTCTCCATCAATAACTATGGCAAGTAAATAATCTTTTTTTGATTTTACAACTATATCAATTTTGAGATTAGAATTTCCAAAATTTTTTTCACATTCAAATCCAAGCTTATTAATTCTTTCAACAATAGAATCAATTATAGCTGATTGTTTTTTTGAATCTGAAATAAATAACGATTTTGGAAGATTTCCTTTTTTGGCAAATTCAATAAATTTTTTTATACCAATCATACCTTCAGAAGAAGTTCTTCTAATGTCAATATCTTCATGATTAATAGATGAAAATATCACCATTTCTCTTCTTGCTCTTGTAATTGCTACATTTAATCTTCTCCAACCTCCTTTTCGATTAAGAGGTCCGAAATTCATTGACATCTTTCCATCTTGATCCTTTGCAAAACAAATAGAAAACAGAATTATATCTCTTTCATCACCCTGAACATTTTCTAAATTTTTAATAAATATTTCCTCTTTCAATTTTTTAGATTCTTTCTCAAAATTTGGATTTTTTCTAAACTTTTCTTGAAGTAAGTCATCAATTAAGTCTTGTTGTTGAGTATTAAATGTTATTACTCCTATGCTATCATATTGCTTTTTATTCAAAATTCTATCTTCTATCTCATCAATAATAGCTTTAGCTTCTACTAAATTTGTCCTTGAAGTTCCCCTATCGTATACACCATTAAGCTTTACTAAAGATACCTTTGACTCCATATCTTTAGGTGACGGAAAAGTATTCATTCTACCGTCATAATACATACTATTCGAAAAAGAAATTAAACTTTCACTCTGAGATCTATAATGCCAATTCAGATATTTACTAGGCATATTAATAGCTAAACAATCTTCAAGCAAACTTTCCATATCTTCAAACATAATATTATCTTCATCAGATATTCTTGAATTAAAAAATGTAGTTGGTGGTAGTTGCTTAGGATCTCCAACAATTACACAATCCTTAGCACGTGACATTGCTCCAACCGCCGTACTCGTTTGTATTTGTGAAGCCTCATCAAATATTACTAAATCAAACTTAGGATAAGAAGGATCAATATACTGTGCCACAGATATAGGACTCATCAAAAAGATTGGACAATATTTTGTAATAATATGTTTAGTATTATTAAATAATTCTCTTATGGAACACAATCTCCCCTTACTGGATATAGCTTTAGTTAAAAAAGCTATTTCTTTTGCCTCTTGATCGTTTACTAATCTTACATCAGGTTTTCGTTTTTGTGAACGTAAAATAATTTCCTTTTTACAAGCATATTCATATTCTTTCAAATACATATTATATCTTTCAATTAAGTCTTCAAAAGTTCTCCCGTTAAATCTAGAAAGAGCATCAATTTTAATAGTTTCGTAATTTATCAATTCATTGGTAAGTGAAGACTTATAATGTTCATATATTTTATCTTGACTAATATCATTATTCAATAATGCCTCAACTACACAATAGATACCCTCTTTTTTAAAATCAGAAAAAACTTGACAAAGATTAGACCAATCTTTCCACTTGTCAATATTATTAAGCCATCTATTTGTAGCTTCAGATAATTTTGAAATTTCTCCAGATTGTTTTATATCACTAATATCTATTAAAAACTCCTTATCAATTTCAAAAAAATCCGACTTAAAGTTGTTAAAAGAATTAATAACTTCTGTTAATTTTTGTACATCATGTTCCATCATGTCAATTAATTCAATATAAATTTCAAAAATTTCCGCATTGGTAGCATTGTATTTTTCACGATATATTTTTATAGAATTTTCCAATTTATATAAATCTTCCAATGGATCAATATTTAAATAGTCAATTACAATCGGAAATTCATTAACGACTTTATTTATCTTATTTTTAAGCTCTTCTCTTATAGATTTTATACTCGTTATATTATTTAAAATCTCAATCGCATTATTTTCATTTACTTTATATGAACTTTTCGAAAAAACATTAATTTTATCAAGCACTTTACTAATTTGTTTTCCTCTAAAAAAGAATTTTTTTGAAACTTCCAAATATTCTTTTTTAATACTTAATTCATCAATATCTAAAATTTTACAATCAAAATTTTCAAGTATATCTTTTGAAGATAAATCATACTGTTCTTTTATATTAATAATTTCCTCAAAAAATAATATCATATCCGGATCACATAATTTATTAAACAAGTTTTGATCTAATTTTGTCTTAATATTATTTTCATTTACTACATTATATAGTACCTCTAATATCTCAAATTTATTTATAGTATTTATTATTCTTGATGTATTAGTTACACTTTCTATTTGTTTTAAATATCTATTAATTGAATCCAGTTTATTAGTGAGTTCTTTTTTGTTTTGAATTGAATAATTTCCACTTGTAAATTCTTTTAGTGGATGATCTGAAACTTTTCCGTCAACATATTCAAGAGCTTTTATTAAAAATTTTATATTATTATCCCATTTTTCAAGTGTATATTCTTCTATTTTTTCAATAGAAGATTTATCAAAATTTATTTTTTTACCGACATAATTGTATTTACTGTTTTCTTCTATTAACTCATAAATAGATTTCCCAAATACCCTTACTTTGTGAAGTTCTCTAATTGGTAATGAAATTTCATTTTTAATTTTTTGGAGTAATTGTGCTGTATGATTATACTCAGAAGCTTTAATTGTATCTACGCTATTTATAACTTTATTTAATTTTTCTAAAACTTTACTCTTCTTGGTTTTATTTGAATGAATTTCAAGAACATAATCATCTAAACCTATTTTTTCTAATCTATCTTTAACAACATTTAATGCCGCTATTTTTTCTGCTACAAAAATTACACTTTTACCATGAAAAATTGCATTTGCAATCATATTAGTAATAGTTTGAGACTTCCCTGTTCCCGGAGGTCCATGAAGTATAAAAGAAGAACCTCTGTTAGCTTCAATAATTGCAGCTAATTGACTGGAATCCACACTGGATGCGATTGCAATATCATTAGATTTTATTGCATCATCAATTGATTCAGAATCCACCTCATCTTCAATATAGTCACTAAATCTTCCATTAAGAAGTCCTTTTACAACTTTATTTGTAGCTAATTCATCTAATCTTGTATTAATATCATTCCACATTACAAATTGACTAAATGAAAATATCCCAATAGATGCAACTTCTAAAATATCCCATCCGGATTTTAATTCAATTGCTCTTCGCAAAGAATTAAATACTAAATTAATATCTACACCGCTATCATCAAGCGGTAAAGGATTTAAACCTCCAATATTCAAATCAAACTTTTGTCTTAACATTTCAAGTAAAGTTATATTCATTTGAGAATCTTCATCTCTCAATGATATACTATAAGTACCTTTGGATTTTCTAACAATATCTATCGGCAAAAGAATAACAGGAGCATATCTGAATTCAGAATTTTCATCTATCCATTTCATAAATCCGACTGCAAGGTACAAATTATTAGTTCCATTTTCTTCAATAGAATTTTTAGCCATTCTATATAAATTTTTCATAGAATAATTAAGAGTTTCTTCATCTAAAAATGTTCGTATTCTTTTTGACTTAAATTCCATTGTAGTAAGTTTTTCTATTAACTCCCCTTCAGAAACTAAATCATGTAGTTCTTTTTTATTAATACTTCCACTCCATTTATCCGGTCTGGAACAAATTTCAAATGCTTCTCCTTTTGCTAAAGCGTCTTCAAGTATTGATAAATTAGAAATAATTAATTGAAGATTATTTGCTCCCGGTCTAAATGATATAAGACTATTTCTTTTAGACAAATCCAAAAGATTCTTGCTCCACATCTTAGCTTTATCCATTTTTTCCATTACATCAGTATCTAAAAAATGCTCTTTTATATCTACATCGGATACATTAACATTCTTAGCATCTTCATTTATTCCATAATCAACATAAGTCACTTCACCGTTTTCTACGGTTTTAACAGGAAGTGGCCTTATACCTGAACAGTGAGAATAAACTACATCTATAGCTATAAAAAGATTTTGATTTAATTCAAAATAACTTCTTGCTTGTCTTACAGCCTTGTCAAAAGATTGAACTTTTGTATCATTCATATAAGTACATTCTAATACTTCTATATCATTAATACCATTAGCAAGTAATTTATTAATATCTTCTTGATTATCGACAATTTGATAAGGAAAAGTAGTTTCTTTAAGCCAAACTCCTACAAATGCATGTCCTTCAATGATCATAATAATTGGATGAAGTCCAACCGATTCACATAACGATGCAAAAAGTATCGCCATATCAATACAAGTTCCTCTCTTAGTAGAAATAACTTCATTTGGTAATCTAATTCTTTGTCCTGTTACAAAACTTATTGGAGGCAATGCATATGCTATCTTTTGCTCATATATAGCAGAATAAATAGCTGCCATTTGTTTCCTAACAAATGTTTTATCTTTACTGTATCCTAAAAATGATATTGATCCTGTACTTTCCTCTAAAAATTTAGTTGCATTAGGAATTAGGTTTAATACTTCAGGGGCATTTGGAGTAACAAAAGAAGCAAGAAGCTGAGGAAAAATTTTATAACCTGTCCAATGATTTAACGGTTCTAAATCAAAATACTTAAACTTACAACTTAACTGAACATCATTTACTAACCATTTAAAAGTAACCTTACACTTATCCAATTCATTTATATTTACTAACTTCGCCTTGTCAATATTAAATTCAAAACTCTCTATAGTATAACTTTCATTAGCTTCAATATTAGGTATCGAAATACTAATATTTCCTATAACATCCGTATCAAAAATTATTTCTAATTTACTATTATCTATAACATTACTTGTATTATTTTCAAGATTAATTGAAAAAATAAGCGGTATACTATTCACATACAAATTGTAATTGAAAACTTCTAAGCTTTCAAATAATATTCGATATTTATCAATATTTTGTTCAATCATTTTACCCTCCAAATAAAACTGTAAAATTACAGCCAACAATTTTTCAAAATTTTTATTTATTTTAAATTCATATTTTATTTCATAAATACAATATTAAAATACAAAATCAACTACACAGAAATTTACTTATTATCTATATGTTTATCATATTTTCTTTAATTATTATATCATTTTTAAATCGTGTTTCAAAGTGTAACTTCTTCTATGACTATTTTATCATATTATAAATATAATATATTAGTCAAATAACAAAAAATACTACTCATAAAAGAGTAGCATTTTTTAAACAACGGATAAATAATTATCCTAAAAAATTATTTAATTACAAATCACAACGATAAGAACCGACAAAGTCATCTTTCATTTATGTCAATGTTAATCCTATTTC